>NZ_JAWOQO010000015.1:0-94938 GCF_033337345.1 Vibrio sp. YT-18
TGATGGATCCAACCCCTCCGCTGCTATAGTGCAGTCGGCTTCTGACGTTCAGTGCAGCCGTCTTCTGAAAACGACAAACGATGTCAGAATAGAGTTAAATTTCCTATTGATTGACATATTCCGTCAAAGGTAATAGATTTCATCCTGACACTTTTGCCTTTGGAGGCATCTTGCAAGGTCAACGCATCGGCTATGTCCGCGTCAGCAGCTTCGACCAGAACCCGGAACGGCAATTGGAGGGTGTTCAGGTGGCGCGGGTGTTCACCGACAAGGCTTCTGGCAAGGACACCCAGCGTCCCGAGCTGGAAAGGCTGCTGGCCTTCGTCCGCGAGGGCGACACCGTGGTGGTGCATAGCATGGACAGGCTGGCACGCAACCTTGATGACCTGCGCCGCATCGTCCAAGGGCTGACACAACGGGGCGTGCGCATGGAGTTCGTCAAAGAAGGGCTGAAGTTCACCGGCGAGGACTCACCGATGGCCAATCTGATGCTGTCGGTCATGGGAGCCTTCGCTGAGTTCGAGCGCGCCCTGATCCGCGAACGTCAGCGCGAGGGAATCGTGCTGGCCAAGCAGCGCGGTGCCTACCGGGGACGAAAGAAATCGCTGAACAGCGAACAAATTGCCGAGTTGAAACGGCGAGTTGCGGCAGGCGACCAAAAAACCTTGGTGGCCCGTGACTTCGGCATCAGCCGCGAAACCTTGTACCAGTACCTGCGGGAAGACTGACCATGCCACGCCGCTCAATCCTGTCCGCCACCGAGCGCGAAAGCCTGCTGGCACTGCCAGATGCCAAAGACGAACTGATACGGCACTACACGTTCAACGAAACCGACCTGTCGGTGATCCGTCAGCGTCGCGGCGCCGCGAATCGATTGGGCTTCGCTGTGCAGCTTTGCTACTTGCGATTCCCTGGCACCTTTTTGGGCGTCGATGAGCCTCCGTTTCCGCCCCTGTTGCGCATGGTGGCCGCGCAACTCAAGATGCCAGTGGAAAGTTGGAGCGAGTACGGCCAGCGCGAACAGACACGGCGGGAGCACTTGGTCGAGCTGCAAACGGTTTTTGGGTTCAAGCCCTTCACCATGAGCCACTATCGGCAAGCCGTGCATACATTGACCGAGCTGGCCTTGCAGACCGACAAAGGCATCGTGCTGGCGAGCGCACTTGTCGAGAATCTGCGGCGGCAGAGCATTATCCTGCCCGCCATGAATGCCATCGAGCGCGCAAGCGCCGAGGCCATCACCCGTGCCAACCGACGCATTTACGCGGCGCTGACCGATTCTTTGTTATCACCCCACCGTCAGCGCCTGGACGAACTTCTCAAGCGCAAGGACGGCAGTAAAGTGACGTGGCTGGCATGGCTGCGCCAGTCGCCTGCCAAACCGAACTCTCGCCACATGCTCGAACATATTGAGCGCCTGAAATCCTGGCAAGCACTTGATCTGCCCGCAGGCATCGAGCGGCAGGTTCACCAGAACCGCCTGCTCAAAATCGCTCGTGAAGGTGGCCAGATGACGCCTGCTGATCTGGCAAAGTTCGAGGTGCAACGACGCTATGCCACGCTGGTAGCGCTGGCCATCGAAGGCATGGCCACCGTCACCGATGAAATCATCGACCTTCACGATCGCATCATCGGCAAGCTGTTCAACGCGGCCAAGAACAAGCATCAGCAGCAGTTCCAGGCTTCCGGCAAGGCGATCAACGACAAGGTGCGGATGTATGGGCGCATCGGTCAAGCGTTGATTGAGGCCAAGCAAAGCGGCAGCGATCCGTTCGCCGCCATCGAGGCCGTTATGCCCTGGGACACCTTCGCCGCCAGCGTCACCGAAGCGCAAACATTGGCGCGGCCTGCCGACTTTGATTTCCTGCACCACATCGGTGAAAGCTATGCCACGCTACGCCGCTACGCGCCGCAGTTCCTGGGCGTGCTCAAATTGCGGGCTGCGCCCGCCGCCAAGGGTGTGCTCGATGCCATCGACATGCTGCGCGGCATGAACAGCGACAGCGCGCGCAAGGTGCCCGCCGATGCGCCAACCGCATTCATCAAGCCGCGCTGGGCAAAGCTGGTTCTGACCGACGACGGCATCGACCGGCGTTACTACGAGTTATGCGCCCTGTCGGAGCTGAAGAACGCGCTGCGCTCCGGTGATGTCTGGGTGCAGGGTTCTCGCCAGTTCAAGGACTTCGACGAATACCTGGTGCCGGTCGAGAAGTTCGCCACTTTGAAGCTGGCCAGCGAATTGCCGCTGGCAGTGGCCACCGACTGCGACCAATACCTGCATGACCGGTTGGAATTGTTGGAGGCGCAACTCGCCACAGTCAACCGCATGGCTGCGGCCAACGACTTACCGGATGCCATCATCACCACCGCGTCAGGCCTGAAGATCACGCCGCTGGACGCGGCAGTACCAGACGCCGCGCAAGCCATGATCGACCAGACAGCTATGCTGCTGCCGCACCTCAAAATCACCGAGTTGCTGATGGAGGTCGATGAATGGACGGGCTTCACCCGCCACTTCACACACCTGAAGACCAGCGACACGGCCAAGGACAAAACCTTGCTGTTGACGACGATCCTGGCCGACGCGATCAACCTGGGTCTGACCAAAATGGCCGAGTCCTGCCCTGGCACCACCTACGCCAAGCTGTCTTGGCTGCAAGCCTGGCACATCCGCGATGAAACCTATTCGACGGCGCTGGCCGAGCTGGTGAATGCGCAGTTTCGGCAACCCTTCGCCGGCAACTGGGGTGACGGCACCACGTCATCGTCGGACGGCCAGAACTTCAGAACCGGCAGCAAAGCAGAAAGCACTGGTCATATCAACCCGAAGTATGGAAGCAGTCCAGGACGGACTTTCTACACCCATATCTCCGACCAGTACGCGCCCTTCAGTGCCAAGGTGGTCAACGTGGGCATTCGTGATTCAACTTACGTGCTTGATGGCCTGCTGTACCACGAGTCGGACTTGCGCATCGAGGAACACTACACCGACACGGCAGGCTTCACCGATCACGTGTTTGGCTTGATGCATTTGCTGGGATTTCGCTTCGCGCCGCGTATCCGTGACTTGGGCGAAACCAAGCTATTCATCCCCAAGGGCGATGCCGCCTATGACGCGCTCAAGCCGATGATTAGCAGCGACAGGCTGAACATCAAGCAAATACGCGCCCATTGGGATGAAATTCTGCGGCTGGCCACCTCCATCAAGCAAGGCACGGTAACGGCTTCGCTGATGCTGCGCAAACTCGGCAGCTACCCGCGCCAGAACGGCTTGGCCGTGGCGTTGCGCGAGCTGGGGCGCATCGAGCGCACGCTGTTCATTTTGGATTGGCTGCAAAGCGTGGAGCTGCGCCGCCGCGTCCATGCGGGGCTGAATAAGGGCGAGGCGCGCAACGCGCTGGCCAGGGCGGTCTTCTTCTACCGATTGGGTGAAATCCGCGACCGCAGTTTTGAGCAGCAGCGCTACCGGGCCAGCGGCCTCAATCTGGTGACGGCGGCCATCGTGTTGTGGAACACGGTATATCTGGAGCGTGCCACCAGTGCTTTGCGTGGCAACGGCACGGCGCTGGACGACACATTGTTGCAATATCTGTCGCCGCTGGGGTGGGAGCACATCAACCTGACCGGCGATTACCTATGGCGCAGCAGCGCCAAGGTCGGTGCGGGGAAGTTTAGGCCATTGCGACCGCTGCCACCGGCTTAGCGTGCTTTATTTAATGAGATGGTCACTCCCTCCTTCCCGGTACTATGCTGAGGACAGGCTTTCATTCGGAGAACCATCATGGAAAACATTGCGCTTATTGGTATCGATCTGGGTAAGAACTCTTTCCATATTCATTGTCAGGATCATCGTGGGAAGGCCGTTTACCGTAAAAAATTCACCCGACCAAAGCTAATCGAATTTCTGGCGACATGCCCGGCAACAACCATCGCGATGGAAGCCTGTGGCGGTTCTCACTTTATGGCACGCAAGCTGGAAGAGTTAGGGCATTTTCCAAAGCTGATATCACCGCAATTTGTCCGCCCATTCGTTAAAAGCAACAAAAATGACTTCGTTGATGCTGAAGCTATCTGTGAAGCAGCATCACGTCCATCTATGCGTTTCGTGCAGCCCAGAACCGAATCTCAGCAGGCAATGCGAGCTCTGCATCGTGTCCGTGAATCCCTGGTTCAGGATAAGGTGAAAACAACTAATCAGATGCATGCTTTTCTGCTGGAATTTGGTATCAGCGTTCCGCGAGGTGCTGCCGTTATTAGTCGACTGAGTACCCTTCTTGAGGACAGTAGTTTGCCTCTTTATCTCAGCCAGTTACTGCTGAAATTACAACAGCATTATCACTATCTTGTTGAGCAGATTAAAGATCTGGAATCTCAGTTGAAACGAAAGTTGGACGAAGATGAGGTTGGACAGCGCTTGCTGAGTATTCCCTGCGTTGGAACGCTGACTGCCAGTACTATTTCAACTGAGATTGGCGACGGGAAGCAGTACGCCAGCAGCCGTGACTTTGCGGCGGCAACAGGGCTGGTACCCCGACAGTACAGCACGGGAGGTCGGACGACATTGTTAGGGATTAGCAAGCGGGGCAACAAAAAGATCCGAACTTTGTTGGTTCAGTGTGCCAGGGTATTCATACAAAAACTGGAACACCAGTCTGGCAAGTTGGCCGACTGGGTCAGGGAGTTGTTGTGTCGGAAAAGCAACTTTGTCGTCACCTGTGCTCTGGCAAACAAGCTGGCCAGAATAGCCTGGGCACTGACGGCGCGACAGCAAACTTACGAAGCATAAAGGCAGAAATACACCAGTTTAAACAATCATTCATCTGGTTTTGCGAATACTGATATTGATGATACTAACGGCCCACCGGCCTGTTGAGGAACCTGTAAAACGGAAAGGCTCATTGAAGCCGTATATTTTCTGGAGGTTCATCAGGCGCGGAACTCATCGAGGCGCGGGAATAAAATCCCATTCAGACGCCGGATAGATTCAAGCAAGCCAACTTGTCGTCAAAATCGGTGTTGCAAAAACGGGAGTGACCATAGATTCCGTTTTCTGAGACGACCCCTACAATACCGACACCGATGGCTGTTACGGCGACCTTACGCAGGTCTTCACCGATAGCTCCCAGAGTCTTCTTGTCAGGAGAGAAAAGACGCACAAACCACGTCTTAATACGCAAAAACTTTTTCATGATTACCTCCATAGTTGAAGAGGAGGCGAATCATGCCTGAGAGGGCATGAACACCCCCTCAGGGTTAAAGTTTTAGGCAGACAAAGCTGTTGGCTTCGCCTTGTTCATCTTCATTGAGTTAATGATCTTCGTCGCTTCATCAGCAAACGGGCCAGTAACTTGGATAGGCTCCCTTCTTGCGAAGGAGGCTGTCACCATCATTCTCTGGCCGTGCATCAGATGACGATACCGAGACCGCATAAGCTCAACGTAGGCCGCAGAGTCCCCCTCCCACCCCTCAGGGGGAGAGAAGGGGCACACCGCGTCGTTACCAGGCGTTGTATCAACCTTCGAGACATCAATGACGGCCATACTCAGCTCTCCTTCTCGCAATGAAATCGCGCAGGTAGCGAGCATTCGGGAAACCGAGGCTTCCCTGACTCATCAGGACATCGTTCCAGTCAATCCCTTTCGCTCTGGGCGGGATCGGGAGCTTAGGCAGCAGGACGTACACACGAATGCCGCGCTTCTCCAGCTTGGCTTTCAGCACGTTCGCTGACTTCTCCCCAGTCACAGACTTATCTTTGTCAGCCCAGATCAGTACGGTGTGAACACCTTCTGGAACCTCGAAGGACTCCATTAGGGTGGCATTGACCGTTGACCAAACCGGGATTTGAGTGACTCGATAAGCTGACAGAGCTGTTTCCAGCCCTTCTGCAACACCCAGGATACCCTCAGTCGGTTCACCGAGGCGGATGGCCGCGCCATTGACATCCAAACCGTCAGGAATGGGCATCATCTTTTTGGCGTTGCCGACCTTGGCTTTTTTACCGTTTTGGGTGAGATAGGTGCGGTGGAGCGTTACCAGGTTGCCTTCCACATCTCGGATAGCGCAGACGATAGCCGGGAATTTCCCAACTTCATTGCCATCTTCGTCGTAGTAGGCCATAGCCGGATTGAACCGCAGACAGTCTGTTTTTTCTACTTCATCAACTTTGAACAGCAGCTCGCGGTTTTTGAAGTACAGACGCATTGGCTCAGTCACATGACTGGAGAACGGCAAACACTCGTTCCATACCTTCTCGATTTTCTCACGGAGACGAGCACTGTAAGCGCGTTCGCGCTCCATTCTCTTCTCCATTTCTTCTTGGAGCTCAAGCAACCAAGGCTTAGGTTGTTCACGAAACATCGGAACAACTTTCGGCTTATTTTCGCTGCTTTGCTCTTCCGGTTGTGTGGCCGCAGGTTGTACTTGCGGTGCCGGAGTTTCTACCTTGCGGTTGACCACAGGGGCCGACTCAACATGGTGACTCACCGGCTCAACACCACCGTTCGAGCGAGCGCGGAACTGCGTTACCGTAGCGCCGCGACGTTCCACCAGCCAGGTGTTGCGATGCGTTTGCATAGGTTGTTCTCTCACAACATTCCCCTGCTCGTCCTTAACTTCAACGACGACAGTTACAGGCTCGCGCCCGAGGTTTGTCATGACGATCTCATCCCCATACTTGGCTTCACTTTCACCAATGGCTCTTTCAAGATCCACGCCCCAGATGGTGCGTTCCAAACCGCTCTTGTCACGGATGAAGGCAAAGTAGCTGAGCTCGTTGTCTTCGTTATGCTCATAAGGAGCTTTACCGTGGGCAATCAGAGTACCGGCAATGGATTTTTTACGATTCTTGGAATCGAGAACCTTGTTATTCACCTTCATAGGCTCTTGCTGAACAGGCGCTTTGGCCTGGACAGGAGCTCGTGTCGGTGCAGCGGCTTGTTGATACTGGGGTTGCTCTTTCTCAACGCCCAGATAATCACCAACCTCGCTCAGGCACTGTTTAAAGTCCCAGTTATTGAGCCACATCAGCAGCTCAAAACCATCATGATTGGCACCGCATGTATTGCATACGCCGCCACCAGTCAGGTGGGCATCCTTGAACAGTCGGAAGCCATCTTTCCCGCCGTGGATAGGACAAGAAACATGACGACCAGGTTTACGGAGAGCTGGTTCAAGATGGGGCGCTAGGGCCGCCAGGATGAATAGCCAGTTTCCGTTTGCAGCTTCACGAACGGTGTCAGCTTTGTAGTAAGACATAGGTTTTCTCCTTAGCGTGAACCCCAGCATCGAGGCTTCCTTAAACCCCCGTCGCCAGGGTTTTAAGGAAACCCCGACACCGGGAGAATGTGCCAAGGAGGCTCCCCAGCCGGGGAGTTCTCCCCGGCGAGGGGTTTAAAAAGGTCGCCCCCGAAACGGAGGCGAATTTTGTGAATATCACAAGCACAAATGAGCGCCCTCTTCCGAGGCCATCATGATTGTGACATCTGCGGTTACAGGATCTGACTTAATCACAACCTCAGTGGGTTTGAAAAAGCCATCTACAGTGGGCATGGGGTAATAAAGACGAATCTTTCCCCAATTCTTGTTGTCGGTAAAAGCGACCTTTGTTTGAGCAACACAAAGCTGCAAAAACATGAAAAGGAAGTCTTCTACCGAGTGCTTACCATCTGCACCAAATACTCCATCGACAATTGCCGGGGTCACTGCCACATTGGTCAGGAAACCAGCTTGTTTACCGATGGAAGATTGGTCCACCAGCAGACCATCATTGATGGCTTGTTGACGGATTTGGGCGAGGTCCAATTTAGCTACTTGGTTCATAAGGTGTACTCCAAAGTTAATGGGTACACCTACCCCGTGCGGGGAAGTGTACCCGCATGGGTTATTGAAAGGTCACGGCCAAAGCCGAGCTTTAAGGTTCCGAGTTTTACGCTGGCTGAATGCGCCAAAGAACGGTCGGAGGAAACGAGTCAGCGACACGCTTCACATTCGCGTAAAGAGTGTCCGTAAAGACACGCTCTAAGCGACGACCACCTTGACGATAAACCAACTTAAAGTCTTGGAATTTGTTCATGGATACCTCCAGAAATAACGGGAGGTATCTCCAGCAGGAGATAGACTCCCGCAGGGATTAATAAATTAACGTTAATTTGCTGTTTGTTTTTGGCGACCAGCTATCGCACTTTTCGCTCTCCGAAGAGAACAAAATCTGCTTACTGATGGTATTCACCATGAGTAAGAAGACTTGGGAAGTAAAGCAGGGGTTTCCCCCTGCCTTGTTATGCCGCTTTGAGGTGGCGAGAGAAAAAGTCCCTGGTTTGCTGGATAGCTCCCCGGAGAAGTTCTCGTCTGTAGCCAGCGTAGCTCTTGTCATCACTGGCAACGGTCAAGCCGTGCAGACTCTCTTCACCCAGGACAATCTCGTTTTCACGAGAGAGTACCTCAACACGTAGGCCAAGCACTCGCTCTTTCCCTTCCAGGATAGAACAAATTGTTTGGTCTCTTACTTCGTCATCCCAGTGGCCCATATCGAAATCCCGCTCAGGGAGTTCAGTAACACGCACCAGGTAGTTTTCAGTGGCCCGTTCCCAAACCACTTCATCTTCGCATGGAGAGGCCTCGATCAGCGAGTACCCGTCCGCTTCGAGCTTCTTGGAAAGACTTTTTACATCATCCGCCAGCTCCAGCACAAAGCGTTCCCAGAGGTCTTGCCAGCGCTCGACCATATCCTGGTTAATCCCTTCAATGCCGGTGCCAATCATGGAATCATCATCAGGGAAGATCCCTGTGAAGTCCACGTTGTCGTCGATGTTCATGCAGTTCCAATGGCTGTAGTGATGCCCGTGACTATTCCGAGTAATGGACAGGTCACAGGAACCATATTCGCGGAGGACAGAAAGCATATTCTCAATGTCTTTCTGTGCCATCAGGTTCTTCACGCGGCTGACAGCATCCACTTGGCCGGGCTCAGTGCTGAATAGGCGATTCATGAGAGCTTTGACGTCATCAACGCTCAAATCCCCGTAGAAGGCTACGCCATCCCCCTGGCAGTATCCGAGACTGTACTCAATCGTCAGATCATCCGGGTATCCACACTTAACCAGTTCGTTTTGAAAATGCTGTTTAATCATTGGTATCTCCTTAATTTCAGAGGGAGACACCATCCCCTCAGGGACCGATGTCCCCCGTGGGGTTAATGTTTGGGTTAAGAAGCCTTGCGGCTTAATTCAGTATCAAATCGAGGACCTTTGAGAACCGCAGTTTTCATAACCTCGAAGTTTCTTGGGTAACGCAGCTTTGAAACTGCGCCAGCTCGGATGTCGGCAGCCTCACTTGGAGAGACTAGCCTTAACCCTTCGCTGGTTTCAGCGTAGAACCAACCGGCATAACGCTCATAGGCATTCTGCTGGTACTGTTCAGTCGCCATATTCTTCCGGATCGCCTCTGTTAAGGCCTCAACAACACCGTCATCTTTCGTGATGATGTTGAAAACATGAGAGACAGTCAGGAAGTTCCCAAAGAAGCAGGCTGCCCCAAGCCAAGGCTGGAACATTTCGCCATTTCGCCCCGTCCTCACCATTGGTTCAAACGGGTATGGGCGATAACAGTGATACTGCTCAAACATCGGGTCAAGAACGTTGTCACCCAGGACATCCAGTAAAGTCTGAATACTGTCCGGGTCTTGGCCTGCCCACTTACTCCCATTGCTGAGAATCAGTGTTTTACCGTCAGTACGCTCCAGAGCTTGTTCAAAGTTAGACATAGTGCATTCCTTTTGGTTAGGACGCACCACACCCTCTCGGGATGATGCGCCCGAGTGGGTTAGTTGAGAAGGCTTAGCCGTCAAGTCCGTAAATTACGGCGGAGCCGGGCTCCATCTCGACAACTTGTGCGCTTCCTTCTTCTATCAGCTCCTGCATGTAACCAGACTCAGCATCCGGATTACGTTCGCAGTGTTCGTCCCAGCGTTTCAAAAGCCCTTCTGTGGCTTGTCCGTGGGTCTCACCAAGGCCGATAAACTCATAGTGTCCTGTGTTTACGATGATCACCACCATAGCTAGTGCTCTCCTACAGGTCACTTGGTACATACAGGTCATCTTTGATGGCAGAAAAATCGACAGGAGACTGGTCCCCATAGGTTCGATTCACGCCACCAGCATCATCGACACTGACAAAAACCGTGCGGAGTAAACCGCTGGGCTTTGCAGGGTAAACGATGCTGACATGCTGACCTTTGTACTGTTCTGACAAAGTGCTTTGAAGCTCATCAACCGAACGGAATTTCCGGTCGCGGCCAAAGTCCTTAATCTTGATGTCGCCAGGGATTGGATTAGTCATCGTTACCCCCTGCCAGCAGTTTATCTACTGAATGGCCGAGTCCGTTACCAAACCATTTGTCCAGAGCGTCGATTTCCGGGAAGTCCGATTTCACCTGAGCAACAACACGTTCCATTTTGCTGAGAGCATCCTGGAACTCAAGGCCATTACCTGCGGCCACCTCAAGTTTGCACTTGATGTAAGCGGAGTAGGTATCACAGGCCTTAACCAGTGATTGTTCATAGCCACCGGGAGCGAAGGCTATGGCGACTGCATCCTGGAGTTCTTCGGGAAGAGTCTGGATGAGTTTGTCCTCTGCGGCCTTTTCCAGTCGTTCAAACTCACGCTGCAAAACAGCGTTTGCTTTCTTGACCGGTGTTACAACATCCGAACAGAGAACCTCGGCTGCATCATGCAACGAAGCATGAGCAAGCATGACTGCCAGATCCACCGACTTCCCTTGCTGAATGGCAATATTGCCAGCCAGGTAGGAAAGCAGGGTAACAACAGCGCTGTGTTCCAACACAGACTCCGGTTGAACAGAGTGCATCAGTGACCAGCGTTTGATCAGGCGTTGGCGCAAGGCCAGAGCTAGAAAGCCGAAATTTGAATTAGACATAGTGCCTCCAAAATTGGTTGGAGGTACACCAAAGCCGACCGGGCCTTGGTGTACCCGGTTGGGTTACTTAGTTATCTCGGGTCAAGCTGCTTAGCTATAGCGAGTAAAAACGGATGGAATGGATGATCTTGCGGGACACCCCCAACAAGCTCACGGGCTAAACCGACTGAGTTTGTAGCCAACACCTCTTTGACGGCCAGAATGATTTCATTGTCGATTTCATCCTGGATCTTTCGTTGTTGGTCCACCAGCCGACTTAACTTGTCTAGGCTCATGCTTCTCTCCTTTGTTTGTGGGAGAGAACCCAGGAGGGGTTTCCTCCCGAGGGGTTAGGTTATTGCTGTTTTGGGCCAGCTACCGTTATAGCCAGCAAGCGCTGACAATGAACAAAGAGTATGACAGCCACCTAAAAGGGTAAAACGCTGTAATTGCCCTTTTGGGGTGCAAAAGAAAAAGCCCTCCCGAAGGAGGGCTTTTTATGCGGCCAAGGACAAGCCTTGCTGTCCTCTTTGCAACTCTGTGTCGTCGCGGCGATGTAAGCGTTGAACCGCCTTGATCATCGTTCTGACATGTCGCTCCAAAGAGGCTGGATGGCGTTTTGACAGTAGGTTGATCCAGTCGAGATAGATAGCAAGCGCGGAACCTTCGGTTAGGGCTGCCTGTATCGCCTCATACTGCCCTACGGCACTCTGGACCACATCATTCATCCACTGGGCGTCAGTATTGTCCAAGAGCTCGCAGAGGGCCGTATAAGCCTTCCTTCTGGTCGCGGCCATGTAACGACGAATGTTGGCGTTTCCGCTCCCCTCTCGCCCTTCCATGACGCTCATACAGAATGCGCTGGAGTAACAAAGCATCGCGTCAGTCACGTAGTTAAACCATCGCTCCTGATGCCGTTTCTGTTCTTCCATTGCTTCCTGGTCAAGTTGCTTCTCGATGAACAACCCCGTCGGAGTACGGTGGTGCAGATGGTACTTGAACGTTAAGTGCAAGTTGACCCACCAGCGTACCGTTGCCAGTCTTCCCTTGATTTTTCGCTTCACCAGATCTTTGTACTTAGCATCGCTAAGCACTTTGACATCCTTGCGCTGTTGGATTCCTTCCATCGTCTGTAGCCCTGTAAGGCCCATCTGGTGGTAGGTTTGACCTCTTTGCATCATACGGTGATACAAAGCGCCTTTTCCTTTCGCAAGCTGGATTGCTCCGAACCGAAGGTAGAACTGCGCTGCACTACCGGGCGTATAATGTCCCTTTAGTACAGACTCCCTTAGTCGCGGGTATTCGTTCCAGATGATGAACGCAGCGGAGTCGGGATCGACTTTCACTTCATCATCTTCTGCGAAGCAAACCACCCTTCTCTTTCCGTCTGCGGTATTGATCACTTGCGCTGCCAACGGGTCATCCCCGCCGTCAAAGTAAGCCATTTCCGCTAACGGATCGGCCAAGCCATCAGAAAGCGAACCATCGCCCCAGCGACCAACCTTCAACCACAATGGCTTCGGAATTGGTGACTGAGGAACGGTTTCACACTGCGGCTCGTCTTCCAGCAAGTCCAGATCACCCATCGACCAAACCCTGTGGTAAATCTCCAGGGCATGGAAAGGCTTATCATTGAAATGATGGAAGGCCCACATGAAGTCGATATGGACTAAAGCCTCTTCCGATATGATCCGGAATTGTGGCTCTGCCATTCGACGGTTCCAGTCGTTATCCTCTGCTTGACCAGTAGCCAGCTTGTATGCCAGCTCATCAGCTCTCTTTTGCTCCATGTAGTCCATGCTGCAACAGACATGAAGCAATCGTTCTAGGAAAACAGGACTGTAAACGTCCGGCTGTATTTTGATGTATCCGCCCTCGTAAATCGTTCGACCTACGGGATGGCGGTCTTCCCATGCGTACCGGCGTTTTGCCAAGTAGCGCTGGATGCGGTTCAGCCCCGACATATAGCCATGCCTTTCAGGGTCCGTGGCAAGCAACGTCTCCATTGACTTATCCAACCCAACAGCCTGGCAAGCCCAGCAACCGAAGCGAGCGCCACAGGCGTCACTGGCCTTCTTCTCTGTTGCCGACCACACGCACTCCCCTGTTGCCGCCTTGTAAAGCTCTGCCGTAGTGACATTGCTCTCCAAGTAACTTGGCAGAGGATATGCTGAGCCCATGCCAGCGGATAGTAAGAACTCCCAGACATCACTCGCCAACCAGTTTTTCACCACATACAGCTCACCCCCATCTTTCGTCTTAATGACGCGATCTGAGCTTCCTCGCTGTTTTGCAATGTTGGCCGCACGAATAGTGCTTTCAGCATCACGACTGCCCAGCAAAAGGCAGACTTTCTGTCGAACCTCTTTGGGAAGCTCTCGCATATAAGCTGCCTTCGCTCTTTTGGCAGAGGTGATTTTTAAATCCTGGCTACACTGGCGGGCCGTGGAGTTGGAAAACGTAGGCAACCCCCTCCCAGTAAGGATTCGGCCCGTCCAACTCTGCGAGATCCCAGGCTTTGCTAGAACGATGGTCAGAGGAAGGTTTTCCTTCGCAATGAAACGCTCCAGCTCGGCCAGTTTCTGATCCGCCAGCCACCTTACCTCTGGGCTTTCGATCAGTGTGTCAGTGTGCAAGATGAAGTGGTGCTGGCTGATGGTCGCCCCACTCCTTACAGCCCGGATCAGGGCCATCAGGAACAGGTGCAAGACCGTTTCAGAATCTTTACCACTGGAATAGCCGATCATCATGGTCCACCCATCAATTAAGGCCGTGTGAATGGACTCAACCGATGACGTGATCAACGATGACAGACTGGTTCCTCTACTGGCATCAACGAAGTTCAAATCCTCGTTATCAGTCAGTTCTGACCAAACAGAATCCCACTTATCCCCACGCAAAAGCACTGGGATGGGTTGTTCTGATAGATCAAAGTTTAATGTTTGTTGCATAGGGCCTCCTGGATTAGCAGGGTGCCCATCCCTTCCGGGAAAGCACCCCGGTAGGGTTAAAATTGAATCCTGGCTATCAGACCTGAACTAGCTGCTACTCGACATCTGGTTGTCTTCGTATTGCTGCTTGGCCTGTTTCACCAGATCAATGTCACCGTCTTGCAGCTTTTGAATATCAAGCTGTAGACGAGCCTTGTGTTTCAACAGTTCAGCGACCGCATTATCAATGTGATCAATGAGCGATTGGTTTTTTTGGATGGTGTAACTGTTGAGTTCATCGAGCAGGGGCCATGCAACACTCGAATGAGTGTTGAGCAATGGGTACTCTGCTTCGATCTCACAAACCACACCGTTTGCTCCTTCTCTGTAATGAGGGAACCCGACACGCAGACCGATACGACGATCCAGCGCTGCATTCACAGTACATTCCAAAGAAGTTCGGTTTGAAAAAACATCGTTGACGTTTTTAGACATGCTATATCTCCGTTCAGTTTATGACGGAGCCCCCCTAACAGGAGGTGCTCCCGTCAGGGTTGATAATTTGCTGTTTGTTTTTGGCAGCCAGCTACCGCACTTGAGCGCCTAAGGCACTTTCCGAAGCACCCTGGGAAACCGAGATGCTTGGGAAAGCGCGGGGTTTCCCCCTGCGCTGATTACCCTTTTTAAGGGGCCGGTACGCCGATTTCTCGGCGCACTCAGGTTGAAGCTACACAGTCAAGAACCAACGTTTCATAGGGACGGTGATGTCTATCATCCCGTTTCCACATGGATTCTGGCCCCAGAATCTGTAGGTCGTCTCATAGAAGTCAAACTCAGACAAGGACTGAATCTGCGCTTCTGAGATCGGCTCAAATGGTCCACCGCAACCGATGTGCATATTGAGCCCATAATCTCGAAGCTCTAGCTCTCCGAGATTTATCGTCTTCCCGCCCACACAAGCAACCAAGTTCTGGTTTCTGACGTCGCCTTCTTTGAACAGCAAAGCTGACTCATCGTAGCTCCCATATTGGTTGGTAAACTTCACAATATGCCCGTGCTTAGGTGAGGTTTGTTCCGACAACTCTTTCAGTAATCGCTTTACGCTTTGAAATCTCGCGTACAGAGCTGGCGTAAACTGCCCAGAGTAGTTCAAGTTTGGGCAGATCATTTCAAGCATCTCATCAGGTACAGATTCAAGCCCCATTTGCGCGGCCAATGGCTTCGCCTTTTTCAGACCTTCCTCAAGCACTCTCTGATTTACAAGTTGTTCTAATGTGTTCATTTGACTCTCCACTTTCGAGAGAGCAATGCAAGCCGTCTCCGGACTTACATTGCCCGTTAACGGCTTTATTGGTTTATCCCAAGAGGTACGGAGCTACGCCAGTCAGGAAGCCCATGACTCCCAACACAGCGCCAACCACGCCCAATTTGATTGACAGTTGGACACTTTGATCCGGATGGTTCCAGAACCACTGCCAGACTTCCCAGCGCCTGGCTCTGCGAACCTCAAGATTTACAGTGTCTTTAAAACGAACACCCAGAGCATCTACCGCATCGTAATCCAGCGCGACCGCCAGCTTTGTGATGGATAAATTCCCAGGGTTGCCCATCGCATACCGGAGAACCTTTGCTTTGGTCTCTGGGTTTACGATCATAACCGGCTCCCTCCTGAAAAAACGGGTCTTGTCTTTTCGCTTGGAATCCATGTTGCGGTTATGGAACCTGGCAATGCAGTGTTGAAGGCCTGAATCCTCGGGAGGTAAAGGCACAACAGTTTCGATTTTCATGATTACTCTCCTTTCGGATAGGCCGGAGCAAAGGCCTTTCGGCATTGCCCCGGTGAGTTACTAATGAACCAAAGATGAAGTGACCATGATTGCGTCTCCGGACATCATTACCGGGAGATATTCGCAAGGCTCATGGCCGCAGCTCTTTTTAGTTCCGTTAGGTGAATAGACAGCCAATTGACCATCCATAATGTTGAAGGGCATCCCCTGTTTTTTCGCTGCCGGTGACAGCTTGAGAGTGCCCTTTGCGTCAACCAATGCCGTTGCCCAATGGAAGTCTTCACCACCGATCACCGGCTGTGATTCATCCACGACTTCGACCATGATTGGCATCATTCCAACCCAGCTCCACAGGCTGTTCCCTAATGCGAGGGCTAAAGCCTCGAACGCGGGAAAGACTACCGATTGCCCGAGAATCTGGTGGGCAATAGTGTCCGACAGACCTTGGATGAGTTCCTCTGGTATCCCTTTCACTCGACAATGTTCTGTCGGTGTAAAGATGCGAGACAACTCCGGCTGTTCTGGATGAACAATGAAAGGTTCGGTACTTCTGCATTTTGCATAGTCCTTACCTATGGTGCCGCAAAACTCATCGTCGCCAGTCAGAAGCTGGCGAGAGAACCCCTTGCCAGCAGCTTTGTCTCTCAACTCCTTCTCAGCCAGATAGTCAAATGACTTCCAACGTTCAGAATCGAGCGGAACTGGCTCCAGGATGTCCTGTATGCGACTTTCCTTGGTGCGAACAGGCTGAACCTTCTCAAGTTCAAACCCGTCGATCCCGTGGGAAAGCGCAACAACACAAAGACGCTTGCGGCGCTCAATAACCCCAAACTCATTGCCGTCGATAATGCGCTCTTGTAGGGAGTAACCCAACGAAGAGAGCACCGAACGAATCACTTCCATCGAAGCGGTGTTCTGGTACTCAGGCACGTTCTCAATCAGCACAACGGCTGGGTTTAGCGCTTCTACGAATTGCAGGAAGTTGAAGAACATGGCACCTGCCGCCTCATGCGATTCGGCAAACTCCAACTTGTTCTTACTGCGACCTGACTTTGACGCGCCGGTACACGGTATGCCCCCCATCAAAACATCCACCTGTGGTGGGCGTTTGCTGAGATTCACAGCCTGGATTGGCGATTCGATAACAATAGAATCTTCGTTCCAAAGCTCCGGGTTATTTGCCAAAGACGAATCGAGATATTTCCCTTCCATCTCCACGGCCACAGATATGGCACTGGCAATTCCCGCCTTGTGAAAACCGGCGTGAATCGCTTTATCAAGCACACCACCCCCATGAAAGAGGCTGCATACCGAAAGCGATTCTCCATTCTCCAGCTTACTGATAAGCCGGTTGACGCGCTCGATCACTCGCTCTTGTTGATGGTGAGCAGAGATCACAATTGCGCCGTTACGGATGAACACGCGGAGCATCTCTACACCGTCAAAAACGGTAGCAAGCTCCTGCACGGTCAGATCGATGATTGGAGACACCCGGCCATTGCGCTCACGCTTACTGATGGTGAACTTACCCTCCTCTTTGACGCGAAGCACAACCTGGGAATCTTTCAGCTCCAGATCATACTTCATGCCAGGATAGTAACCTTCACGCAGTAGCTTTTGGCCTTCCAGCCAGACGCGCTTCTTGCCTCGATGTTCTCCTAACTTGGTGTTTACGATAGTAGCCATGAGCTCTCTCCTTTCGGTTGAGAGGCCACTACCGTCCCAATCGGGAAGTAATGGCCCCGATGGGTTTAAAGTGGTTCTCAGTTCACAGCGATGCCGTGAGACTGAATGGCATTAGCAAAGCCAGCCATTTGTTCAGGGAAGGTGTAGCGGTTGATGTCCTGGCTGCGAGCCAGATTGACATGCACCTTCTTCACCTTCGTTTCGTCAGAGTCGTACTTTTCAAGCGCCAGCTTCTCAGCTTCTTCCGGATCTCGGCCCAGCGAGTAGGCGTAAATCACAGAGGTGAAGCCAAGTCCTGAGCCGAATGCGTAGACTTGTTTCTCGAAATGGACGTCAGCGAAATAGATGCTGAATCCGGATTTGAGGTTATGTTTTTCCATGATGCACTCCAAATAGTTTGGGGGCGCACCACGTCCCGAACCGGGCGGATGCACCCGGTTTAGGGTTAGTAGATTGCTCAAGCTGTTACGCCAGCCTGAGCCTTTATTGCTTCAAGCACGATCTCTGCTTCCTTGATAGAACCAGTGCTGTACAGCTTATGCAGCACCCGGCCAAGGTTCACAGAGATCTTTTCTTTCACTTGGAGATACTTGACATAGAAGTCATACAGTTTCTCCGCCTGCTCAAGGTGGGACATGCTCTCAACGGGAATGGTATTCCCTGGATTGCAGTACCACTTTCCGAGCACCTTTTGTACAAATCCCTCTTTGTCTCCTACGAACTGATTTGTGCCAAACACCCCACTGGTTGGTGAGCGTTGAATAACAGAAATCGGATTCGCAAAGCTGGCAAGAGTAGTCATAGTTGTGGCTCCATGTTTGTCAGGGAACCACCAGCCCGAGGGGCAGTGATCCCCCAAGGGTTATGTAGAATGCTGTTTGTTTGGGGAGGCCAGCTACCTCACTATTCACTCTCGACAGAGAGCAAAATCTTGCTTTCCGAGGGGCACAAACTTTCACATGTGAAAGTCGATGCCACTGGGAAAGCAGGGGGTTAACCCCCCGCTTTAACCCGCGCTAAGCGGTTTAGGATAGACTTCACGCCTTCCCTTACTCCAGATGGATCGTAACCTGCTTCATCGCAGCAGACCACAAATGAGAATGGATGTACCTCATCGGACATCACCCAAGCCATCGTTTCCTGCTTGATTTCACTTCCAGCTCGACCATCAGCAAGGACTCTAAGGCTATGCCATAAAAGCCCATCACGTAACTGCCTTACCTCATCATCAGTCCATTCAGGCTTTGGCTCAAATGGAATGACTTCTGCGGTCTTCGGCTCTTCATCCAGGAAGAAAAGCGGCAGCTCAAGCTGGTTTTCCTTCTGGATCATCTTCACTGCATTCATGGTGACTCCTTTTACGGGCACCATGCCCCCACAGGGGCATGAAGCCCCCAGTGGGGTTACAGTCATAGTTACTTCACGCCTGCCAGTTGAGAATTGATGTTCTCTTCCAGCCAGCCTTGAAGCGATTCAAGGTCACGTTTGTCTTCCGTATTGCTGGCTTTACGTGCATCTTCCGACACAGCGCTCAACATGGCGTTAGCCTCAGCAAGTGATTCAACATTGTTCCCAGGGAACACAATCGTTTGACTGTGATCTTTCATGGTCTTCTCCTTTGAGAATGGAGGACCGTCTCCCATCAGGAAGAGCGGCCCCGTGGGTTAAAAGTAAAAATCCTCCAGCTCTTCATGGTCAGGCTTTCGCTCAACTGGTCGAAGCAACTCAGCTTCATCAGCGAACTCAAGCTCAGGATGAAAAGCAGGATGAAATCCTCGATGCCAGACTGGACGGTCATTATCGAGGTCTAAGTAGCAGTGCCTCCCACTGGCTGGGTGATAGCAGTAAAGCCACTGTCTACCACTAACGGTAAACGGCTTCTCTGCACCTCCACATGCCGGTACAAGGTTATCTGCTGCTATATGCGCTACAGCATCCATAGGATCAGTCCTCATCTTCGTCATCACGAACACAAAGATCACGAGCAACTATTTCCGCAGCTATCAACGCATAATCGTTGCCCTGCCAGAACCACCGCTCCGCCAGCTCATAGGCTTCGCTGGAAGGTTCGCCATAACCATGAGCCACCACGTAATCGTGGAACACTTCATGATCAAATGCCTTGCCATCAGCTTCCATGAACCAACCGACAGGGCACTCCAGAATGCGATGCCTTACGACATCTCGCTCTGAATACCCCTCTCTGACGGCTTGCTCCAACATTTCCCGCGACATACCAGGAGGAGTGATGATCTCTATGCTGATCCCATCACTTCCTGCAAGATTGTCCTCGTATGGAAGACCGGCAAGTGTAAGGTGGTTGCGCTTGCACCAGCCTATGGTCCGAAGTATCCGACTTTTGTCAGACTCCCTGGCCGTGTATCGGTTAAGCTGCATAGCCACCTCCAGCACACTCCCCATCTTCGATTTCACTTCCGAGCTCGACCATTCCAATCAGGTCAAGCTGGGTCATGTCCGAATCCAGAGAGCAGTCAATTGCTGACTGAATGATGCCTTTGTGGGCCAAGCCTAAAACCGACTTAATAGTCGAAAGCAGAGACTCGGCTTCGCTCTCGATCTGCTCCAGAATGTCTTTCCATTCCCAGTGCTCAAACGGTTGCCAAACGACCAGATCCTCAGGTTCGTCTCCCCGTTCTACACACTCAGACAAATACTCATAAGCCTTGCACCAATTCTCTTGTTGGCCCAGTTCACTGAGCACTAGAGCGGTAGCATGACCGTATGCGATTTGTTCAACTTTGGTATTGATAGACATAGTGTTTCTCCTCGTAATGGATAGAGGAGCCCCACCCGCAGGAAAGGCTCCTCCGGATGGGTTAAATTTCCAAGGTCACATCGGTTTTTGCTTTAGCGCAGCAAACCAACACTTCCCCTTCTTTGACAAATGCGATGGGCGTCTCGTCATAAGCCACTTGACCTTCGAGTAGACGAACCCGGCACATGCCACAAAAGCCACTGCGACAATGCGTTTCAACAGTGAGGCCTTTGCTTTCGATTTGCGCCAACAGCACATTGTTGCTGGCTTGAAGTTGTACGTTCATGGTCACGCTCCTTTGTTGTTGATGAGCGCGACCAATCCCCTCCGGGATGTCACGCCCCGGTTGGGCTACTCAGCAAGTGCATAGACACCTACCTCGATGCGAATAAAGAACCTGGCATCTTGAAGAACTTGCCTGACCTTTGCTTGCCAGTGGTTGTTCTCTCGATGCTTTGCGTAGGGTTCAATCTCTTTGTAAATCTGCTCCAGCTTCAACGTTTTCCCCTGTAGGGTTCGGCGTATTGCAGCTTTCCACGTAGTCGAAACCATATTGGTTGCTCGACGGTGTACGGCAGCAAGAAGACAGAGCGATGAGGCAACGTCGTTACGACGAAACACCAACAGCTTTTCATGGGCGATACGCACCAGCTTCCCGGAATACTGAGTTCGGTCACTCACACAGTTGTGCTGTGTTTTGATGATCTCATCCACCAGCTTCCCAGGTGCGATACGTTCCACAAGGCTGGACAGGTTGAAATAATCCCCATCGCGCCTCAGGTTTCCCATGAGGATTCCGTAATGCCCTCCTCGCTCACAGGCGTCATGAATATTCATAACGGCCAGCTCAAGGGCTTCAACGAACTCAGGCAAATTCATGCGGCTCATATCCCATTTGTTGGGCTCGCCCCACTGCTTACCTGAATACTGGATCATGTCCCAGTAAGGAGGGTGCCACCAGATCAGGTGTGCAGGCTCTCCGAGGAACGAAAGGAAGTCATCCCGCAACAGGTTGAACCCCTGATGCAAGTCTGTCCCTTTGAAACGGACACCAAGTTCATTGGCAACGTCGATGCTAGAGCCACCCCCAACACTTGGGTCTGCCACCAGCCCGTTCGGCTTTCTCATGTAAGACTCAATGAAGTCTTTAACGATAAAGCCCGAGCAGTTGCCTCGGTACTTGTTGTTTCCGTAAGGCCCCCTGTTTTCGTAGGAGCATACTGATGATTTGAACATGGCGTCCTCCATCATAGATGGGGCGCACCATGCTCCCATCAGGGGCCGGTTCGCCCCTGGTTAGGGATTAAGATCAAGCGTTATCTGCATACCACCAGCTAAGGCGATTGCAATCACGAAAGAAGGTTGCTTCATCAGGAGCCTTCATCATGACCACATCACCTTCGCAGTAGGTGCATAGCTCAAGCGTTGCTTCATTTTTCCAAAAGGCACTGCACCCCGATTCTTGATACACAACCTCCCATTTGGGATGTCGCAAGTACCGATGGAAGAAATCGAGAGTGTCACCATAAGGGAAGTTGAAGCGCTCCATCACTGAACCATTTTCTGTCAGTTCAGGTTTAACCTTGCCGGTTTTCAAGCGCTTCTTGATGATGCGCTGAACCCAACGAAGTCGTGCAAACAGCCGATTGGTGTCTTTCTCGTACCACTGGGGATTACGCTTGCTCCAGTAGAGCTTGGCGAAGATTTCCCCGGACAAATCCTTCATCTGGTTTTCGTTGAGCTCATCAAGAAAACGTCGAGAAGGTTTGTCGTAGTCAAGAACTGCTTCCAAAGCTGATAGGTTTTTCATAGGGACTCCTTATTGCGATTGCGGAGCCCCGTCCCCTCAGGGCTATCGGAGCCCCATAGGGTTAATTAGGGTTAATGGTTGAACGGCGATTTATCGAGGGTTGGTGAATCGAATGGCTTTACCAACGAAATCGGCCATCAGTCGATTCCCAGTAGAGCTGAAATAGCTCTGCCACTCTTTCCAACCACCAACGGATTCCACCGAGCTTGGAGACTCGAAGATACCCCAGATACGCATTTCACAACCTCGTTGCAATACTCGGTTTACCTGGTCAACCAAGTATTCCTTGTTCTGCAATGAAGAGAGGTTGCAAGGCATCTGCATGATCAGCTTTTCAGCTTGCTCGAAGTCGATTTTTTCAATCAACCCCGTGCGGGTATCCACAGAGAATGGAACCACCTGTTGACCGTGGTTAGACCACAACCAATGGGTGATATAGATCGGATTAACGCCAACTTCCGCTGGCACCAATACGCTGCCGCAAGACCGCAACAGCCAGACCAGACGTAAACCATCGAATCGATCCAGAGACTCCACATCGGTAGTGATGTCATCCTGGTAGATTTCAGGCAGCTTATGTTCGGCGGCGAGAGAGATCATTACGGATTTGAGATTGTTCAGATGAGACATGTGTGCTCCTTAAAGTAACTTGGGCACACAGAGCCTGTCAGGCGCAGTGCGCCCTTAGGCTGAGGTTGAATGCTGTTTGTTTTTGGCGACCAGCTATCGCACGTTTCGCCCTCAGAGAGGACAAAATTCACTTTCTCAGCAACCCTCAATGAAGGCCTCTGAGAAAGTGGGAGGGTATTCCCTCCTCACTTTGATTGTTCCACGAGAGCTGTGTGAACAGGAACGCTCAAACTGCCCTTTTCGGGTGCAAAGCTCAAAGACGCATCAACTGCCCCGTCTTTTCAGTTCTTCGACCAGATGTTCAGGCACCTTACTCGCAGTACAGGCCAGCAATACATCGAGGCCTACCGGCTTGTGAAAGCGCTTATTTGACCAGGAATCGCCAACTGATGACTTTGCCCAGTCGATTGCTTGCCCAAGACGGTGGAACTGCCGCCTGCCTGTGTATCCCATACGACTATCCAAAGTAACACCCTGGAACAGTCTCCAGTACATCGGAGGAATGCGCTTAGCAAGCAGTAAAAAAGGCGTCTCCGGCACTGTAGCCCTTCTACCTTTGTTCCGATGATACAAATCCAAAGATGAATGGAATTGGTTCATAGACTCTCCAAATAAAAACGGCCACCCCCGAAGGGATAGCCGTTTGTCGTTTCACTTCCTGTTAAGCTGCAAAAGCAGTCAATGACCGCTCCATCAACTTAAACAGTGTGCGTTGCAGAGCTGCCGCATCATCAATGACAATGTTCTTTTGGAACAGTCCTGACACTGCGGTAGTCTCTACCCCTATGCCGATCACCTCAACATCGCTTCGTTCACAGAGGTCAATCACTGAGCGACATGCCGGGGCGCTTTGAGGCTGCCCGTCAGTCACTACGATCAACATTTTTCGCTCTTCACGGGTCTTGGTGAGTTCAAAAGCTGCATACCACATAGCTTCCGCCATAGGCGTACCGCCAGTTGCTTTGAACCCAAACCGACCGGCCCGATTCTGAACCGTATCTCCATGCTTCACGACACTGAACACTGGCTGGTTCCGGTTGCCACCAAAAAAGGTGACTGCCGGGTTTACGCCGGGTATTGCTTCCAGAGCCATCGAAATAGCCAAGGACGCTTCCCGCGCAATGTCTTGACGCTCCTTTCCATTGGCGGCCTTGTAGGCCATCGAGGAGCTCATATCAACCAGGATGTGAACCGCCGTATTAGGGCGTTTCTTGGCTTCTGGCTTGAGGAATACGCGGGTATCACCCGTCACTACACGATGTAGTTTCCGAGCATCCACACGCTTCCCTGATCGTTGGTTACGGTGAGCAACTCGCTGGCTGGCCTGGACCAATCCGTAGAGCTGCGTTCTTATCTTTGAAGTGGTGCTCTTCACATCCCCTACCAGGCTTTTGCCAACAGCAGGGTTGTCCTGGGTGTTCACAGCAGAGCGAACAGTCATATAGCTACTGTCCCCCTTATCTTGAGCCACCCGGTTGAGCTCGGCTTTAAGTGCATCATGCGCGTCACCACGCAAATCACCGGCACCGGCATTCAGAACCTGCTGGAGCATTTTGGCCGCGTCTTGTTTCGCCGCGTCAGAATTGCCACCAGCCTGGCTTTGTCCTGCCTTGCTGCCACCATCAGTATCCGACTTGCCTTGGTCGCCCTGTCCTTTCGGATCAGATTTCCCGTTAGCATCGTCTTGCTTCTGGTCTTTACCTTGCTGATCACCACCATTGGCATCAGGCCCTTGGTTTTGATCGTTACCACTTCCGCCCTGACTGTTCTGAGGTTGGTTGCCACCAGCATTCTGCTGGTTGTTACCATCCTGACCATTCTGGGGCTTTTGCTCTTCTTTCTCCTTTTCCTCCTCGATCATCTTGATGATTTGGTCGGCCAAGGATGTCACCTCTGCGGTTGACTTAGTGTTCACAGCCTTACGCAGTAAAGCGTTCAGCCGAACAACAACACCCTGAGGGAACACGCGCTCGAATACGGGGGTAGCCGAATCGAGATAGGGTTGAAGGACGGATTGCCCTACAGCCTTGGTTTGCAACCAGTACAAACAAAACCCTGTCAGAATGGAGGCAGGGGCCTCTTTGTCTGTGACGTGCTCGTAATGACCAGCTTGAGCCATATAGCGAGCAACCTCATTCAGGGTCTGCGACGTACCGGGGAAGAGTTCCATCATGGCCCGTTCTATGCGGCAGTCCTCCAAAACGTTGGACAACTCAGCATGAAGACCTCTGCGGCGCTCAACACCAAAGTCCGTAAACCGGACATGGGCTGCTTCATGGGCCAAATACCCCCAGACAGCATCCATGTGAGGATAGTCGTCGGGGATATTCGGAACCACGATGGTCTTACCATCGGTGTATGCGTCATCGTTACCGATGGCGACTTTGACACCGAGTTTTTCACCATAGGCTGCGGCCACGATTGGTAGAGCGCTGTAAATGGTGCGTTTTTTGGACATATCTTTTCTCCTGGTAGGGAAGGAGATAGTCCACCCCTGGAGGGAATGGCTATCCCCTCCGGGTCGGTTTAGTTGAAGTGACTATTAGAAGAAATAGTCGCCATCGTCGTCAGTTTTAGGCAGCTCCTGGTTGAGAGGCTCCTCTGTCGTCTCCTCTTGGACAGGCTCTTGCTCTACCGGAGTTTCCTCAGGCAAAACCAGCTCATCCTCAACATCAACACGCTCTTCTCGAACCACATCACCGGCATTGGATTCATCTTCCGATTCACCCTCGCCTCGTTCTGCAAAACTCTTGAAGAAGTTGTCGATGTCTTCATCCAGGTCAACAGAGTTACCACCGCTGTTAGTCTGTTCTGATTGAACAGATTCAGTACCACCTACCTGTTGCTGCTTGGTTTCGCCACCCTCTGTTGCAGGGATAAGCTCACCGGCTTTATCGCTTTTCTGTTCGGCCTTTTCATCTTTAGAACGGTCCCCCATCTGGGCTCCCGAACCGCCAATGTCATTAGCCATGCCCTCTACAGTAATCGAGCCATTGGCATACTGCTCGATGCGGTCCCTCTCGCTCATGATCAGCACTGCGGCCACGACCTGATAAAAGAAAGGCGCAACGATGTTTCGGCCATCGGCATGTTGCTCGTATCCCCGGAGGGTTTGGTCGAGCAGCTTGACCAGAGGGTTAAAAGCGCTGTTCAGGAAGCTAAGCCCATCCACCTTGTCGCGGATGTTACGGAGTGTCTGCCGAGTAGTGACCGCACATTGGTCTCGACCGGCCAAACGTTCCATATAGAACTTATTCGCTTCCTGAACCACTTCGGAGATGAGATCGTCACCCAGGCGCTCAACCTTGCGGTTAAGGCGTTTGGCGTTGGCCTCATCTTCGTTCACAGGCTGGATCATGAACACCTGGTACTCAAAGCCAATCCGCTCCTCGACCGTTTCCTTTGGAAGGGCTCCGGCACGGATAGCTCGTTCATACTCAGGGTTCTCCTGACACCATTCATCCACGGCTTTGTTGTAACCTTTGATGAAATCCTGTTTCAGTTGGTTAAACTGAAAGTTGATGTCATTCAGCTTGTTACAGATTTCATCGGTCTTGCTGACGGGTACGGCAAATCCGTTCATGAACGGCATACCGAATTTCAGCAGGAGGCGACGAGTTTCTGTTTTCAGGCGATGAAAGCCTTTCAGCTTAGCCGGATCACAGATCTTCTTACTTCCCAGTTGAGCTACTTTCTCAGGTGGAATTTCACCACCCTCGCCCAGCTTGAGATCAGATGCAGACAAACGGGTTTGTCCACTCCAGATGTCAAAGTCTACGTGGATAACACAGAGGCTTTGTAGATGGTTCACTTTAGTCATGATGCACTCCAAAAAGTTGGGGGCGCACCACGTCCCGAACCGGGCGGATGCGCCCGGTTGGGCTAGTAAATTAACGTTAATTTGCTGTTTGTTTTTGGCGACCAGCTATCGCACTTTTCGCTCTCCGAAGAGAACAAAATCTTGCTTTCCGTTGGAGACTCCCAGAATCCCCAAGGGAAAGCGGGGGAAAATCCCCCACTCACCAGTAGAACGTCTCTACTTCTTCCGGCAAATCATCAAGAGGAGCAAGCACGTCCTCATCAACAATGTACCGTGGCTTCACAGAGCCAGTAACCGTTACACGGCACCGCTCTGATGACTTCTCTCTGTACTGGTCAACATCCTCAGGCTTCACGCCTGACGCCTTATCAGCCAACAGCTTTTTGTAGTCTACCCGGCCAGCCGCTTTGTATCTCGTTACCATCACACCGCAGTAGTCGGCATGGAAGTATTCCCCCATGAGGGACTTCATGGTGTCGAGATGAGGCTTTTGCCTTTCTTGAAGCTCAGACAGTCGCTGTTTCAGCTCCTGAATCTCTGCATCATAGAGGCGGTATTCCTCAGCAGCAGCAATCCAACGGTTGACCTCTTCACCTTGCGGTATGTACAGGTCTCTCTCTGGATCTTTGTCGGGCTCCTTCTTGTCTACTACCTGTTGCCAGAACTTTTTAGCCTCGGCCAAGATTTCTTGAATCATGGCTTCGTCTCGGAGTATTGGAAACTCCTGAATCTGACCTTCAAAGTAGAAGACTAACCAGCCTTGCTTGGCCCCCGTTACCAGGAGCTGGTGTTGCACCTGCGGGTAATAAAGCTGGTATGCCTTGCTGTTTGCTTTCTCAGCACAAACATCTTCCCAGACAGTCGCACTCGGGCTTTTCAGCTCGACGGGCTCCCCGTTATCTCTCAGGCCATCCAGGGAGGCCCTCATGAGCGGGTATTGAACCGATTCGACACAGGCGGGGAGCAGCATGTCATCATACTTCTCCTCGAAAGCGCGTCTTGCAGCATCTTCGTTTTCTATCCCCCGGCGAACCAGCGGATTAAGACTCAGATCGACTTCACGCGCATACCCAGTCTTCTCGGCCCACAGTCTCCATCGTGTTTTGTACGGAGACCGATTGAGCAGGATAGCGGCGTCAGTGGCTGTTACACCTTGACGCCGCCAATCAAGCCAATCTTCCTCGCGTTGCGATAGGTTGACTATTTTCATGGACCTCTCTCCAATGGTTAGGAGGGAGATCTCCCCCAGCGGGGGAGTCCCCCCCGTTGGGGTTAGTAGTAACTGCCTTCCGCGCCCTCCTCTTCTGTAACAGGGATCATGTCCTCGTCACTCAAAGGCGGCATTTCTTCGGCACCAGGTTCAGCATTTGCAGAACCACCAGCGGCGGACTCTTGCTCGTGCGCTTCCTGGTAGTCAGGTTTCGGAGGCTCCATTTGATCCATCTCCTTGTCACGAAGGAATTGAGTCGCATATTGCAGTTCCGAACCTTCATACCGTCCCTTCACATACTCATGCGCCGCAGACCATGCGTTTTCAGCAATGGCGCGATTTGCGAGTTTGGTTAGGATCGGGTCAAGCTCTTTGTGCTCAATAGCCAAAGGCTCTTGGCTTTGAACTTGAGATGGTGAAGGGAGATTGGCAATAGCCGGGTTAATGGCCGATGCCTGCTCCATTTCACGGATGCGTTCAGCTTCATCCTGGTCATAAATACCAGAGAAACCAAATGCGACACGAGAACACTGGATCAGCGACTTGTGCCGGAGTTGACGCTTGGTGTGCGTTTGCCAGGGGCCATCAACAGTGTAAGCACCATTGCGACCTTGACCCTGAAACGGTTCACGGTACACCTCATCAATGAACTCCTTGATGCGGATAGGGCGAGATCTGTCCTTACGGTAAATCACGCATTCAATCCACTCAGGGCAGTCAACTTTCGCCCCCTGCATTCTGACCATCTTGTCCGAATACACGAACTCGACGCCATCATACTGGGGATGCTCGTTGATGATGCGGCTCCAACCATCAACACCTACTACCGGAATGATCCCATTTTGCTTGTCAGGAAACGCATAGATTTCCCGAGTGAAAGGGTTCAAACCGTACTGTTCAGCCACGATCAGGAGCGTCATCATCTGCTCATCGGTCGGGGCACTTCCATCTCGCTGCTTGAATGCGGTCGCCTTCAAAGTTTCATAGAACTTTCGGGTGTCCACGCCAAACCGGCTTGCGATACGGGTTACAAGAGATTTGTTATCAGACATGGTGTTTCTCCAATTCACGAATGAACGGTTTGAGGACACCATGACCCCCTCGGGGCATGAGTGCCCCCGTGGGGTTTAGTAAGAGTTGGCGGTGTTACCCGCCAGCCAAGTGGTGCAGCCGCATGAACGGGATGTCATCATCCCAGCCATCAGGAGCGGGACCATAGCCTCCGCCCATACCACCTTGCGGTGCTGATTGCTGCACAGGAGCAGATTGCGTACCGGCTCCTGTACGTTGCCCTTTTTGGGGCGCTGCACGTTGAGAGTTGTCCTGAGGTGCATTTCCACGACCACCAAGCATCTGCATTTCAACGCAGTGTACTTCGGTGGTGTAGCGCTCGATTTGTTGGCTGTCAGTCCACTTCCGGGTGCGGTTGCTCCCTTCGAGATAGACTTGGGAGCCCTTTTTCAGGTACTCACCAGCGACTTCCGCCAAACGACCTTTAAGCACAATACGGTGCCACTCAGTATGCTCTCTTTGCTCGCCAGACTGCTTATCGCGCCACGTATCCGTTGTTGCAACGTTGAAGTTGGCAACGGCAGTGCCGCTTGGCATGTAGCGAATTTCCGGGTCAGAACCGAGATTACCGACCAGAATTACTTTGTTGACGCCTTTAGACATCATGACCTCCAAGTTATTTGGAGAGGGCCAACGCCCCTTTCGGGGAGCAAGCCCCCGTAAGGGTTAAAAAAAGTGATCCTCTTGTTCGGCGTCGATCTCTGCCAGGCGAATCAGCTCAGATACAAGGCCAAGCCTTTCTGCATCTGCTCTTACTTCGTCGTAGCTGAAACCAAACCGTTCAATGAGGGGTTTTAGTGAATCAAAACGCTCGTAGTCGAAGGTATCACCCTGTTCATCACAGAATGCCACCAGCGGCTTCTCTACGTTTGAAAAGTCATCCGCGAAACGCTGTTGCAGGTAAACCAACATCAGCAGGGGTTTGTGACCATGTTCCGGGCGGAGTTCACCAGCGCCTTCCAGCGTAGCTGGATGGATAGTGTTTTCGCCTAGTCCAGTGCTAACCCCAAGCTCATAACCGCTGTCAGTACGCATCAGCACACTGGGTAGCAAGTCATTTGAGCCTTCGCTCCGAGCAACCTCAAAGCCGATTAAACCGGCTCCTTTGGCAAAAACCCCAGCAACAAAACCTTTGAAGAGGTTTATGTCACCTGGAGGTAACTCAGAGGGCGGAGATAACAGCCAGTTGAGAGATCCCAAGCTGGCTGTTTGTCCGGCTGAAACATTCCCCCCTTCCAGCACCGTCTGTGTCTCTGCGTTTACCAGCACCTCATCCAGAAAGGTGTACCCCTGGCTGAGAAACTGTGACACATACTGGCTTTCTTTGTCCTTGTAGGACATTGGGATCGTGTCTGGGCCGTTAGCTTCAAAAGGTCCTTCGAGCTTTGTCTCAGACCAATTTTCAGCTTTCCCATCAGTGACGGTTCGGCGTAGCTCGACCATCGTGAATTGGCCTGGCTCCGAGGAGCTGGGCTCCCGGAGCAACTTGTAGCCAATGAAGACTTCTATTGTGGTTTCGTCATTGCCCCACTCTTTAGCAGTGTAACGACGGCACAAACAGTCATTTTTCTTCATGCGTCACCTCTTAGCGCCATTGGTCCCCGAACACATCCTTCGCAACACGCAGGATGGCTTCACGCTCCTCTTTGGCCGCACGGATAAGCAGAGCTTGATCCAAGGCGTATTCAAGAGCATTTGGGGCACCACGGAACGCTAGAGACAGTTTCGCCCAACGCACCAACGTCCGAGTGGACATGGTGACGCTGATCTGACCATCTTCACCGTTTTCGCCAAGAAACAGTTTGCGGACCTGATTAGCAATCCGAACCATTCCCTTCCGCACATTTTCCGGAAGTTTCGGAGTAGCACGGCCAAGAATGCTGAGTTCAGCTTCCTCATCCGCATACCCTACTTTGGTGAAACGATAGCGATCCATAGCTGCGAGGTTCTGCATCATCACCCCCTGGTACAAACCAGAAGCATCACCGGACCCCGTAGAGTTACCAGTAACGACCACACGAAACATCGGGTGCGGCTTGATGATTTCCCCGCCATTCTGAGCGATCACAAGGGGACGCCCTTCAAGGACATCGTTGAGACCAGCCAGCTCGGCAGGGTCGGCCAAATCCACCTCGTTGATGAGGAGCAGATGACCTTCACGCATAGCGACTGCCAGAGGTCCATACATGAACTTCATGACAGGTGGTTGACCAGGCTTTTCCGCGACCAGAGCGTGATGTCCAATCAGATCTGTCAGCTCCATCCGCCCGTGGGCAGTGATTTGCTGAACAGGCCAGTTGAGACGACCAGCGATCTCGGTGATACCTGAGGTTTTGCCAGACCCGGTAGGGCCGGTTACGAACAATGCGTCACCGCCAGGCTCTTTGAGATAGGCCAAGACCTCTCGCAGAAACTCTTTGCGGAAAACGTAGTTGGTATCAGTGGCAGGGATGAAAGGGTTTGAACCGTCAGCGTAGCCGATGGCCGTTACCTTCTCCGGAATGCTGGGCATACCGAAAACCTTGCTTACTGAGAATTGAGAGTATTGAGACATAGGTGCGCTCCTATTGTGACAGGCGCACCACGTCCCGAACCGGGCGGATGCGCCCGGTTGGGCTAGTAAATTAACGTTAATTTGCTGTTTGTTTTTGGCGACCAGCTATCGCACTTTTCGCTCTCCGAAGAGAACAAAATCTGCTTACTGATGGTATTCACCATGAGTAAGAAGACTTTTAAGGAGCGAGGAGAGTAGCCTCTCCTGGAGGCTACTCCCTCAATGGACGAACATCACCACATCGTCGTTTTGACCAATGACCCCGGTTTCTTTGGCCCACTTCACTGCTTCACTGTGCGCCTGGTAGGAGCTGGAATACAGTTTCGGATCAAATTTCACCTCGCGTCCATCAGCCAGATAGATGATGCCTGCGTGATCGTCGTAAACATGAAGATTCTGTTGCATTCGACATTCCCCCTGTAGCTTGTCGTCAAAGCCAACTGACACCAGAAGACTTTGAGGACAAGCCACAGAGGCTTGACCAGAAAGAGAGGGGTTGCCCCCTCCCTTTGCGTTGACTATCAGCAGTAACCGAACGATTCAGCGATTCTCACGAAAGGACGAGAGATTGCCCAACCAGCAGGGATACACAAAGCGATGATAGCGATTTCCATGATGTTGCTCCTAAGCAAAAAGGGGCAACATCCCCGTCGGGGTATGGTTGCCCCGATGGGTTTGAAAGTGTCGAAGATTACTCAGCGACAGTTATTACCAAACAAGTTCCTTGCCCTTACGAAGGTAAGTCGGGATTTCGAGATAATCCCAGTCAGGTTCTTGTTTAGCGACTTCTTGAACTTGAGTTACCTCAGGTTCAACGACTGCTTTGGCTTGTTCAGCCTTGGCAGCACGTTCTTTGATGACGGCCTGTACAGACCGCATTGCAGGAACTGCGAATTTGTTCCAAAGGAACAAACCGATACGCTGGAACACTTTAGCGAGAACGATGAAGGAAAAAGCAAATGCCTTCGCGCCTACGTACAGTGCGCCCAGAGATGCAAGCAGAACTACAATGAAAGTGATGATGTGCATGGTGTTGCTCCTATGTAAAAAAAACAGGGGCAACACCCGAAAACCGGGAGAAGCCCCCGGCTTGGGGTTAAGTAATGCCATACGGCATAAGACTAGATGCTGTTTGTTTTCGGAGACCAGCTATCTCACTATAGCCGCAGAGCGACTAAGATGATTCAAATATAGCTCACCTTTGCTAAACAGAAAACGCTGTAACTGTCCATTTTGGGCACTTCGAGAGGTCAGGTTACAGATTGACCGCATTTATCCTTTCCAGTGCGTTTATCTGTACCTCAAATTTAGGAGTATCTCTAATGGCAGAAGCACAAGTAGCACTGGACACAAACAACGACCGCAGCAACCACTACTCTCGCCCTGTTTTCAAGCAAGTTCTGAAAGTAAACAGCCTCCAAGCTCAGCGCGTCATGGAACGCAGCTTTGAGCGAGTTTCCAACTCCCTGTTCTCCATCGACGTGATCCTTCGCATCATCGGTGAGCAGGACGAAATCGACCAGGTTGAAACCGTCATCCTGGAACACATTTCCAAGGTCTCCGAAGACCTGGACAAAGCTACCGCCCAGCTCAACAAGCTGATGGAAGACAACGGCATCGACATGATGCCCGGCTACACCAACCCGAATGAATACACCATCGAGATCAACTCTCCTCAGGTTGCTCAGTTTGCACACCTGATCCGCAAACTGGATACCCTGATGGGGATCGTTGACACTCTCTGGCTGAACACCGTACTGACCAGCAAGCAGCGCACCGACGCCACTTACCAATGGCAGCAACGCCTCATCAAGCTGGCCGGTCGAATCATCGGCATCGAGAAACGGGCTCGCATTTCCGCCCACAGCAAAGGCAAAGAAGGTGAAGTGGCCGAAGCCGCTCCGGAATCTGCAACCGGCGACAAGGAAATCGCAGACGAAGCCGAGAAAACAAAAGCAGCATAACCCAGCCCAAACCTTTGCCCCTCGCCCGAGGGGCTTTTTTTTGTCTTTTATGGTTGCATTTTTTGATGCTGTGATATTATCGAAGTAAATCAGATTCAACTCAGGTAAGAACGGAGAACAACATGAAAAAGGCTTTAATCACCACCGTGGCTCTGGCTGTAGCAGCTCTATCTGGCTGTGCATCCACCAGCAGTTACGAACCCACAGCGTACAAAACCAATCACAGTCGCGCTTACAACATCGCGGAGGCCGGTGGCCTGGTAACAGGCATCCAAGACGCTTCTGTTCCGCGTGACAAGCTGGAGCGTCTGACCGACACCAAAACGTTTGGGGCAGCCTACGTGCTGTCTGGCTACATGTCCCCTCAGCTCGGAATGACCGACTGGCAAGGTGGCTTGGTCAACCTTGCGAACTGGGCTATCGGCCCCAAACAGCATGGCGCTCGCAATAGCTTGATCGCTTGGATGCCTGCTAACGAAGCAGTTTCACCGGCAGACGCTCAGGCCAAATTTCTTTCACATGTGAAAGTTTCCATTGAGTCAGCGCTGACTGATTTGGGTGCCAATTTCACGCTTCTGTATGACAAAGACGGTCGCCTAACCTATCAGTTCTACAAGAATGAATGGGGTTGCCCGACGTGGGTGAACGGACAAAGTAAGGTAGCTGACATGTGTTCCGTTAAGGTGAAAATCGTGGAGCCTCGCCTAGGGTCAGCTCCTAATTTTGTCTCTGGCGTTCAAGGTACAGCGTATGCCTTCACATCAGGCCATGAGACCGCATACAACTTTGTGAATGTCGGTAATGGGGCAGCAAGCCATGCTCCTCAGCAAGCGATCTACGCAGCTATTAGCAAACAGCTACCAGCTTGGGCCTACCTCTACCTTGCTCCAAAATCGGTTGAGCTGGATAATGGCGAAAAAGTTGCTTTCCCTTACCTTCTTGATCAGGGAAAAGCAGAGTTATTTGTTTACCCAGAAGCGTAATCAATCTACATGAGAAAGGGGCCGAAAGGCCCCTTTTTTTATCCACCACCAGTTGGCGCGCCTGTTTGAGGGTCTATGCTGTTTGTCGCCTCTTTTCGCTTCGCGTCAATATCAATCCCTTCCAACCGCTCCAACGCCCTTTCCTGAGCATTCTTCCGCGTCCCGTCAATATTGAAGTCATTCCCTGCTCCAGTCAGCGAGTCGAGATTTATTGAGGCCGGATCAGGGAATTTACCGTTCTGCTGTAATATCCCAAGCCACTCATCCAAATTAATTTTGCTCCAATCAATTTCGGCAATTTTATCTAGTGGAATCCCTTCACACTGAGGATTTTTGGGGTCTCCAAAGTTCTGCCCCAATTGAGGGCGAACCTGTTCTTGTATAATACGAGAGAGCGGAGAATTGAAGCAGCAATACGCTTCTCTTTTTTCAATACAAGCGCCCAACACCTTAGATTTACAATAAGAGCCTACATAGGTGCAATTCTTGAGCGCTCTTTTTGCGTTCATAGTGAACTCTTCTTCCTCGCACTTATAAATCATCTGGATCATCACCATCGCAACGACATAGACGGTATATATCGTCATGGCAGTGCTAAGCCATGTTGTCGCAGTCTCCATCATTGCTTCGGCAGCTTGTTCAGATGCTGCGGCAGCCGCCTGCTCTGTTGCTGCATCTTGGCCTGCTGATTTCATGACATCCATCATCACTTCTTTGACTTGCTCTTTGAGCTGGTCAATGAGTTGATCAACAAACTGCTCTACAGGCTGGAAGAACGAATCAACAGCACCTGAAACGTTCTCTATATAACTTGTGAACGGTTTTGTGACTTCTGTCCACCCTTGAAGGGCAGGTTCCCTAAGTACCTGATAAGCACCTTTAAGCGCATTACCATCAGTCAGCCCCATCACTGCGCCATCGAGCTTTGGAACGGCCATTATTAGGTTCAGATAATCGGCAAGAGATATATTGGTTGGCTTTTCACAGCAATCAGAAACTCCCCCAACAGCTATCTTGCATTCGCCAGCTTCCCCTGCAAAAGCAGAGCAAATAACGTTTTCATCCCCGGTAGGATTGTCATCCCCATCTTGGCCTGTGCAGCTCATATCCTGCGTCATGAATTGGGCTGCATTGAGCAACGCAGTAGCGCGAGCAAAATCAGTGCTTTGTGTTTTGGTCAAATCAAGGCAGTCATCTCCCATGCAGCGTATAGGCCCACCGCACTGGTACTCAGTTTCCTTTTCCAAGGTCGGAACAGAAACATCTGTACCACAGTCATAAGTATCCTCGTGGACGTAGCACGTACCAGAACTTCCCTGAGCACCATCAACACATTTGGAACTGATGAAGCCGCACTGAGGGTTTTCTTCATATTTCTGACAGCTATCGAGATTCCCGCCCGTGTTTACCGGACAGTGCGTTTCACCTTGAGGGTCTGTCCAGCAGTCCATTTGCCCCTTATAGAAGTCATAGTCAGCTTTAACTCGAACCTTTTTGCATAGTTTTGGAATACCAGGCAAAGGTGACGGCTTGAGTTGAGATTCGCAAACTTTGATCCCATTGATGACTGTGCAGCCAGTAGCATCAGTCGGGTCATCTATACATGTGATCTCGCCTTCCGCAAAACCATCTACCACCCCTTTGGCTGAATCCATGCAGCTCTGTGGAGCCCACTCATCCTTGGTAATGGCTTTCGATGGGTCATAGCGGAGTTTTATGCGGCCAAAACCCTCACCTTCGCCACTTACTGAAACGCGGATCTTAAACGTAACAACATCACCATCTTTCACGTTCTTAAAATAGGGAGTGACATCAACATTAGGGTTTCGCTCCCAACTCGTGGAGAGCTCACATCTACCGGCTGTTTCTGGAGGGAAGTTGCCATCTGGGCCAGACCACACTTTAGTCTCTTGGCCGGACTTACCGACCCACACTTGCATGTAGTCATCCCACTTGGCGTATTCAAGCGTTGCAGACACTATGGCATCTGGATTGCTGACTTGGACCCGCGTGTACTCCTCATAAATCTTGCAGTTACCACTCCAGTAGTTGTCCCCCACTCGACCAATCCACAACTCAGTACAGCCTTCTCCACAAGATTTGAGGTTATATGGACCATCATAGTGCTTCACCACAGAGGCGTCGTAGTCATGGACAACCTCACAGTCCGCGCTTTGATCTACAACACGCTGACACCGTTCATACTCTGGAATGTGGGCGTTGATAGTATTCTGATTGATGGTTGTTTCGGCAGAACAATCCCCAAAGCCACCTGCGATGAGGTCCATATCCTCATAGGTCTTTTTGCTTAGATTTAGTACCGGGTCATTACTGAAATCAGGGCGTGATCGATTAGAGGCATCGAGAAGAACCTTGTATGCCGCACCAGAGATTGATGGATTAGCACTATTGGCATCACTCCACAGCGACCCTTTTGCATTATTCCCCACGCTGTCCATGTCATCGCCAGAGTCGTAAATGCCTTGCAGACCGCCCACATCAGGTTTATTGGCATCAGGGAAGTAATAACTATCAGGTTTATTGTTGGTCCCGCTCGTTCCGGGGAATAGATCATTGACATTAATCTGACTCCCCCCGTTCATTTGGAATTGACCGTCTTTCAACGTCGGCATAGAGATTGTGCCATCTTGCACAGTCCCCGAGCTCGACTTGAATGAGTTTGAGAGGTTTTGTCCGAAAGCCTGGGCCTCTTTACCCACCGCTGTGATGTCCTGGTCTTGGCTACCGTTAGCGTAGGAATGTATCGGCAGCGCAGACATGGTTACTGTCAACAGCGAGGCCACAGCTTTCATAAAGTAATTATGACTTCGCATTGTGTTCTCCATTTCAACCTTCCCATGCTATCTGAGAAGACAAGGGCCACCTGTACGTGTAGTGGCCCTTTTGGGGCATAATCTAAAATGCCCGTGCAAATTCGTTAGGGTCTGCTCAATTGTTACAGCAATCATTCCATCGCCAGATGGTGTAAATAGGGTCTTGCCCAATTGCCGGTATAGTTCGCGCCAGACCCCACGTAAGAGTGGATTCGCCAATTACGTGAGATGAGTTTGTCTCTGGAACCGGATGCAATAGCGTGAATTTGTACTGCGTTTTGGGTAGTGTTGGGCTAATAACGCCTCTACACATAGCCTCAGAACCCATTGTCTTCCACGCTAACCCCCGGCGATGCAAAGCAGCCAGAACCCTTGTGCTAAGAAGACTGCTATCGCGGATAACACCTTTTCCACCATTCTGGTTGCCACTAAATGGATACAGGGTGCCCCATGAACCAGCACACCAGAAAAGCTGTTTTAAAGGTTTTCCAGCGGTTGATGAGACAGCATCAGCAGTACACGCAGCCGCCGCAATTGGGTTTGCTACTGCCGCCGCCTCTGGATTGGTAAAAAAAGCGAGCTCATCATTGTTCCAGGTCGGGTCGAGCTCCGACATGTACATGATGTCGAGATCCATATACCCATCAGCATTACAGGTCTGCTTAATAAATAAATCGAGCATCACCAACAGAGGAAACGCATAGTAGTGATAGTGCATAAAAGAACCATCACCACCATCCATGTCTCCCATGCCATGATGCCCTTGGTTAGTCCTATCAAACGGGAACCTGACACCATTCAAGACTGATGAGCAGCCAGGCACTCTCTGAAATTCAACGAGCCGTGCTGGCTCCCACATAGAAGTGGTGACTCCAGGCCGAGGGACCCCTAGATTATCCTCGCACATACACAGAGGGTTGCTTACGGCTTCACTCGGGAATGATCCGCCTCCACCACTTATAGGAACCCCTGCTACTTTGATAGGGAAAATACAGCTCCAGCAGATGTCAGTAATCAGTTTTCCGCCGATCACTTCCGCATTCTGGCACCCAGGGTCAGCCGATACCGAACCAACCCAAAAGACCGCGCTAACGGCCATGATCCGTAGAATTTTTTGCATCATGGTAAGGCCTTTACGTAATTCAAATTTTTCTCCATGACAGCAGGCTTCCCGTGATAGAAACCTTGTTGCCATGACAGTCCAAGTAATTTGGCGCTCTCCCCCAATGGGAAGCTCTCCACCTGCTCAGCAATGAGCTGTATGCCTTTTCGGCGGCAGTGGAGGATGGCCGGGTAGTCTTCAAGCGACCGCAGTCTTCTCGCGTCAAACTTGCAATAGTGCCAGTCATAACGGCTCAGGCGATCCAGAGAAGAGTTTTTGTCTCCATAGTCATCCAGCGCCAGCTCAACCCCTATTTCGGTCAGAGCCTCCCATCTCGATGCGAGAGAGGCGTCCTGAATGCCCTCTGTAATCTCGATGACAAGCCGTGATGAGTGATTTTTAGCAATGTCGCGGACAACCCTACACCACGCCTTGAAGATGACGTCTGATTGCAAAGTTTGTTCGGAGACATTCAGAAAGAGAGCCGGGTACAGATCCAAGCAATAATGAAGGTTGTCCTGAATGAACCGTGCCATCTCCATATCCACCAGTCCCCAATAAGGAGGAGATGACAGAGAGGATGGTGTAAGAACCCGGCCTTCGTCGTACCAACGAGCCAGTACCTCAGCAGCGACAAACGAACCTGTGCCGACGTCTTTAATTGGTTGGAAAGCCGGGGCAAAAATCATTCACCGCCCTCCTCAGCAAGTTCGCGGACAACAAACTTCTTGCCTCTGGCAGTAATGACGCTCGGTGTGTGCTCCAGCTCGAACCGGGTAATCAGATCTGGCGTCAGCAGATATACCGGCGCGTCAAAGTTGTCGGTGACACTCTTGTAGGAATCCCAGCCTTTGTCTTTGTCGAACTCTGTGGCGATATAGGTGATCCGTTGTACGCCAGGCTCCAGCTTGATTTCAGGCAGCTTCTTGGCGAGTAGTTCCATTTGCTTTTTGTCCAGCGGGTCGAAAACTACGACCGCTTGGGTAAATGGCCGCGTTCCAGGCTTGCAAACTTCCTTCGGATCGCACAATGGGTTGATCACGTCACCCGCGTGAGCGAACACAGTGCCATCCGGAGTGCTGATGTCACTGGTGATCATGACGCTAGGGTCAATTTCTCGTGTTCGAGATTTTGGCGCTCTTGGCAGCTCATTGAAATTCTGCTTGGTCCAGAAGCGCTCTATAGCCTGTTTCTTCTTCTCTTCCCAGTCGATATTGGCAAGGCGTTTCTTGGCAACATCAATAAGGTCTGGCTCACTGATTTTCTCCACCGGCCCCTTAACGCCGAGATCGCCTTTTTCTCCGTTATCCACTTCCCGAGCCAACCATACCGGGTCGGACAACCCGGAGACCTGGGCGACGACGTTTGGTTGTTCGCCAGGCAGCGGCTCATCCTCCAGCATCACAATCGTGGGAACGGCTGTGATGTTGTACGTTTTGAACAACGTAGGGTTGATGATGATGTTCGGCACTGGGTCTTTTTTGGCCGCGAGCGCCTGAATAGCTTTAACTCCCTGCCCCAAGTTCATTCCTTCCGGGATGCCACGGAACACAATTACAGAATCAGGCTGGCCTGACACCGCCGTTAGGACGTCATCTAACCCCTGTTCGCCAAGAGACAACGAGGCGAAAACCAGTATCCGATGGTCAGAGTAGATACCCTTTTCAGCCTGTTTCCGGTGCATCTCCTTGAGCGTTGGGTTAGTAGTTTGGAGCTGCTTGAAAAATGCCTTGGCTTCGGCCTGAGCCTCGTCCATGTGTTGGTTTTGCAACAGAGATGGCATTTCCATCTTCTGGGCCTTTTGGGCAATTTGCTTTCCTTGCTCAATAAGCGCCTTATCCTGCTCTGTGAGCGGAGACTCTTGAGCGTATGCCCCGCCAGCCACAGAGAACATCAACGCCACCAGAACGCTCTTAGAACAGGGGATATGCGCGGCCAATGATCTGATCATTTTTCACAGTCCCCCAGTAACGTGAGTCGAAGCTGAATGGGCTTTTGCCCATAAACCAGTAGTTGTTCTCTTTCAGCGTGGTCTTGCCGTAAAAGTGGCTCTCTGGCAGATGTAGTTTCCCTGCGAGCTGGAGCCCCTCTCCGACGACATCACCATTGACGGTGATCTTCCACTTATCGTTGATCTCGACTTTATCCCCCGGCATACCGGTGAGGATTTTGACCATGCGAGTCCCGTCCTTGTAGAAAGGCTGCATGTTCTTGGCTTGGAAGGCGTAAACCGCTCCCCTCTCCAGAGTTTGGTCGTTCAGATCAATGAGGAAGAAGGTGTAACCCGGCAGGCACTTCTCCTGTTGTGGATCAATGCCAATACGGTAGCGGCTGGCAAAGGCCGCACCAGCAGCCCAAAGAACCACTAGTGTCACACCTGCCTTAACCCCGAAGCGCTTCCAGGATTCCTTTTTGACGAAATACTTCTTGAGTGGAAAATTCATTTCAGCACCTCATCAGGGAGGTACACGTCACTTGGAGCCCCGACGACAGCACTTGCGTCAAGGACCAAATAACCTGCGTCTTTCAACTTCAAAATTGCGTCATTGGTCTTGACCATCAGCCTTTCAACTTCCTCCTGAGAGGCACCAGCGGGATACGCCGACGCCACTTTAGCGAAGTCAACCACGACCACTGGCGGGGTTTGATTCAAACGCTGATGGATGCTTGCCGTTTGTTCGCTCATCACGTAGTAGCTACCGCCGAAGCCACCAGCGGCACCGAGAATGGCGGCGATTGCGATTGATTTAATGTCCATTACTGTCTCCCTGGTTATGCAGCCTGCCGACGGCTTCGCATTACGGCCTTGATTGCCTCAGGTATGCTCATGCCTTGTTTCACAAACTGGTCGATGGCGTTAACGTCCACCGGATCGGTCGAATAAAGTAGCTTCTGGAAGTCGCCCACTATCAAGCGACCGACGCCCATACCGCTCTTCGATTTGATAAAGATTTCTGAGTACACGCCTTGGATGGTGTGTACCGTTTTGAGGGTGTGGAACCCGCCCTCTGAAAGGGTCAGACGACCGCTACGTTTAACAGATTCCACGGTTTCTTCGGTTTGGCCGAGCAAGTACATGCTGGCCGAGTTCTCCGCGATGGCGCGGCCCACTGCGTTCTCATAGAGGTCGTTGATGGACTGCGTTGCAATGACAACGGAGCCACCGTACTTACGGAATTTGCGGTAGGCATGTTCCATGAAGACCGAGACCTCGCCCTCTTTGAGCAGGTCCCAGGCCTCATCCACGATGACGACTTTCTTGCGGTTACGTTCACCCAGGAATACTTCTTGCTGGATCTGGTAAATAAGCTGGAGTAGTACAACCTGACGCAAGTGCTTACGCCCTTGCAGTTCATCGAGCTCCAGTACAGTGAACTGGTTCTGGAAGCTGACGTTGTTCTTGCGAGAGAAGTATTTCCCGTAGCTGCCCTGCGACGTAAAGGCGTAGAGCTGCTGACCAATATCCTTGAGGCGCTGGTCATTTTCTTCTTCCAGGCAGCGCTCAGCGATGTCGTCAACCTTCATCTCTTTACCTTTCTCTTCCCACAGGCGAGAAAGGACCTGTTTCAACGCAGAGATTTGCCATTCATCCAGCAAGCCCTTAGCCGAAGCCATCGCACAAACGAGGCTGACTATCGCGTCTTCTTCGTCCTCGTAGTTCTGTATGAGCTCAAACGGGTTGAGGCAGACGTGCGTTCCTTCTTCAAAGTGAACGAAGTCGCCATTGAGCATTTCCGACAACTTCTGGTAGGACTTACCGGCATCAATAACCCAGACCTGAGCCCCCTCGGACAAGTAGGAAAAAATCAGTTCGTTGGTAAGGAACGATTTACCCGAGCCGGATTCGGCTGCGATCACCAGGTTCTTGTTGGTATTACTGTCGTGAAGAGACAGACTCATGAGCTGGCCGTTGCGGGAAATCAGCGCTGCATGATAGGTCCCGGTCCCCTTCCATTCCCCAAACACCGGCAGGACCACAGCAGCCTGCTCGGTTGTCATGGTCTTGTAGCGGAATAGGTCTCGCACTGCATCCCGGTCGGTACAGAATGGCAGGCAGTTGAGGAACATCGGCAGAGCAACGAACTTGTCCTCCATCAGCTCGAACCGAGATTCACGCCAGATGTTTCGTGCGGCCATCGCCGCCGCTTCAACACGTTCTTTGGTTGGAGCAAATAAAACCACCGAGTAGGTGATCTTGACTGGCTTAGCCCCCTCTTTCATGGACTCATAGAGAGTGTCGAAGCTCTCCTTCTTGTCCGCCAGCACCGGCACGAATTTGAGCATCGGCCCGTAGGCTTGGTTTACAGTGAACTGGCGTTTGCGCTCCAGAGTGTTTTTCGTGCTTTCTGCCTCAGGGAAAAAAACATTGGTCACGACCATGTAGTTTTCTTTGATGCTGGAATTGCCGCCGCTGAGATCCCCGGCATAGGTCAACGCATCACCAAAGTAGAAAACGTCAGGCAGCTTTTTCGCTGACATGACTTTCGCGTGGTAGTCACCCAGCCTGATGCCATTCTTGCTGACTTCCACGTCGGTGCCGTAATCGAAGATTTGCTCGCAGATGGGCTTATCCATCTCCCAATCCACAGAGTCATGTCGCCATGAAGCATCTGGCCCCCAATTCAGGATGGTGCTCATGATCCGGATGTAGTTCACCGCCGTCATTGTGCGAGGACGCAGACCAACGGTTTGAAGCGATGATTCGACCTTCGTGCGAAGCTGTGCGAGCTGCTGGAGTTCGCTTTCAGTCGGGTTATTGTTCTTGATGGGGACTTTGCACGTAACGAACAGCTTGAGGTCTTGGATCAAGCCATTGTCGTAGATACCTTTGTTGGTCTTGGCAAATATGCGATCTGTCGTGTGGTGCTGGAGGAAGTTAATCCGTTCCTTGATAACAGATGTCAGCAGCTCGTGACGGAAGCCATCACGCAAACCCATCATCCGGTACATCTCCTGATTGATGTCCGGGGAGCGGAACAGGACAAACTGGAGCGTAGTCTTCGACGGGAACTCCTGATTCAGGAAACCGTTCATTCGCTCCTGAACTTTTTCATCGGCACCACACAGGGGCTCACACATGAAACCAAAGCCTGCACTGTGATCATCCATAAGGAAGACATGATCGTCTTCGTCATAGGCCAGGACAGGAATAATCCCGGCAGCTCGCAAGTGCTCCGGGATCAACGTTTCTTCGAGTTTCTTTTTGATGGTTACGATCATTCAGCACTCTCCAACCATGATTTCAGGTTCTTCGGACGTCCTTTGCTGACACGACCATCCGGAGCAACAACGAACGGAACGCCCTCAATCCCAATGAAATGAGCTGTCAGCAGCGTTTGGTCGTATTGGCCGGGGTCGCAGGTTTCTTTTGAAGGAAGGGAACCCAGGGTGTTGTTCATCAGCGCATCAAGCGCGTGGGTTTTGTCTTTCGCGCAGTACAAGTTTTTTGCCAGGCGGTTGGACTCAGCACCCAGAGCTGGAATCACGATAAATTTAAAGGTGTAATCATCCACCAGCGATTTGGCATCACCCATGAGCTGATGGCAAACCGCGCACCTAGGATCAACAAAGACCACCACCTCTTTGTCACCACGCCCCATCGACACAGTGTTCAGCGTGTCCACATCCATGCCCATGCTCTTGAAGTGGATACGCTCCGCTACATCCCTCATTTGGGACATCGTGTTGAGGGGCTTCTTGCTCCACAGGTCGTAGATTTGTCCTGAAATAACAAATCGTCCGTTTTCAGAGAGGAACATGATCTGCCCATCACTTTGGACGGCTCGAACCCCTTTGATGGGTAGCTCTACAATGTCCTCTATCTTCGCCGCTCTGGGATCGGTGATTTCCAATTTCGATGACGCATGAGCCGTGCCGGTAATAATCCCGAACACCATCAGCGCCCCAAGTAATTTTGTCCGCATGTCTATCCCCTAAGATTGGATTACTGGATGCTGGGCAGTGTATCCGGGGGATGGAAATAGACTCGCCTCTGTAATAGCCCAATTTGGACAATTCCAGCGCGATACAAAAAAAAGCCCGGTCTGAACCGGGCTTTGAGAGGAATGAACCTTAGTTCATGGTAACAGCTTCGGATTTGCCCCCAGAGTCATCGACCCCAACCAGAGAGATGGTCGGCATCGTTTCATAGGTGCCCTTGCTGATAGTCACTCGATCAGAGCTGATGCTCTGCAACTCACCGGCAATGGTCCATTCGTAGGACTTCATGCGGCCATCGGTATCTTCGCAGTTCGCATAGACGATCCACGACCCAACGGTCTCTCGTGAGCTCAGGCTACATGCAGGCAACTTGTTCTCTGCAACATTGATGTTCACCTCGCCCTCAGCTTCATGCCCCATTTCTGAGGTTATTTTCAGCTTGATGCTGTGCTCACCAGCGCCCAGAGTTGCTCTGCCGTAGTAACCACTGCTTTCCAACGGTGTACCATCTACCGAATAAACACGAGTCGAAATACGGTCGCGTGGGTGGCCGCCAGAAATGTACGGTCGCAACAGCACATCCAGAGGCTCACGCTCGTATTTGTTCGAGCCAGAGTATTGCAGGTCAATGGCATAGGGCGCTGCCTGGCCGATCTTGAGCGGTTGCTCGATCACGGTCTCATGGCCGCGAGCATCACGGACAGTGACCTTGATGTTGTAATCACCCGGCTCATTGATCACAAAGGACCGGACAATATCCTGCCGCTGATCCTGAATCACAGCGCCTTCCGGCAACTCCCACTCGTAGGTCGGCTCTTCCAGCTTGCCGTTGAAGGCAATTGGCCGCACTGACGCGGTGATCGTCGCAGGAGCCACGTCTGCGTTCTTCCTAACCTGCATTCCGAAGCTCGGCCATACATACTGCCAAACGCGGGAGCGTAGGCTATGCGAAGCCTCTGCACCCTGATCTCGGTATCCTTCGATCCAGGTGGTGTACTTCGTTTCTACAGTAGCCTGATTGAGGTCAGTGTCAGAGGGTTCGTACTCAGCAGTATCACCCTGCACAATCGAGCCATCAGGCAGCGTGAAGAACCCGTTCAGCTTCACGTCCATCCCACGGTAAGGCAGGCTGGTTTCGGCTTTGAACACATACTTCTTACCGGTCTCAATAACTCGCGGCCCTGTCACGTAAGGACGAGGTGCCTTCACTGCTCGGAAGTCAACCGCCGTTTTCGCAACTTCATAGGCATAGCCGTCATCAGCCGGTGCCGTGGCAGAGCGCACACGAGCCCACAGGCGGTATCGGGTTTCTTCATCGCTCGAAAGCGTGATGCTATCCCCTGTCTGCGCGTAGGTTTTGCCACCGTCAGTAGACCACTCAACAATGGCATTGCCACCGGAGATTGGCTCATCGTTCAACGTCAGGTTCGCTGTGTACTTGCCTTCACTTCCGACAAACAACGTGGTCGGGCCGATAACAGCAATATCAGGTTTGTCGTAAGCGACAACACTGACCGCTTCGGTGTACTTTTCCGCACCTGAGTTGACGTTCACCACCTTGGCCCGAACCTGGTACTCCCCCTTGTCGAAGGTCTTCACAAGCTGATACTTGTATCGATCTTCTGGGATGAACTGCTCCCAGGTTTTACCGTCGTCCTTACTGGTTTCCCACACAACCTGGCCGGTAGCCCGGAGATCCTGACGGTCGTCCAAAGATAGCTTGAACACAGCAGTGAACGGAGCTTCACCAGACAACTTGCGAGCCTCCACGCCAGCACCGATGGCACCACCGCGAAGCACTGTCAAGAAGGCAGGTCTGATAGACAACTCTGTGCGGTTGTAACCCTCAACAGGGCTTTCCAGAACAGCCTCAGCAGCGATACGGACGGAGGAAGTATCCACACCAGACAGGTCTACTGAGAACTGAGCTTCACCGTTCGATGCTTCCGCATAATCAGTGAGCGCAACCGTCTCGTTGTAGGCCTTTTGCTGGATCAGGCGTACTTTCCACACCCCCATCGTGTTAGCGTCATAGTCACCATCAGGTTTGTACTGATCACGGATGAGAACCCTAACCGGCAATGCCTGGGTGTCAATCGCGGTATCACCTTTAACTTCAACGATAGGACGGATACTGTCAGAAGGTGCAGAGATAGCCCGGTAGACAACCTCAGTCTTCACATCAGGCACCTTGTTGTAGGCCGCGTTCACCTTGTAGGTGGTCTCCTCCCACAACGCTCGCTCATCGGTATTGATGCGGCGATACACCTTATTGGTGGCACCCCATCCCGGAGTGAAGGTCTCAGACTCAAGAACATCCGAGTTGCGCGATATGGCAATATCCAGATCAGCTCGTTCAGAGTTGATAATGGCATCACCCAGGTAGTTACCTGTCATCGGCACCAAGTAGATGTTGTCTTTGAAGTTGTAGTCGGAGGCTAGTTCAACGGTCGGAGCTGGTGGGTCAACCGCTTCGACATTGAAAGTCTCGTCGTTCAACGTCACCCTAGTGCCGTTACGGGTGAAAATACTTACCCGCCACCCCAGTGGATGAACGCCGTTGGAGGCCAATGAACCAGAGAGCGAAGGTGATTCCGATAACGGGTCTTGGACCAATCCATCGGGGATCTGCTGCCACTCGAACAGACAGGCACGGCTTGCACTACCAACAGCCTTGTTCGCGGCCTCTTTTTTCGCACGGTCTGCGCTGAGGGTTATAGAACAGTCTGGCCCCTTGCTCTGCTTGAAGTTCACATCAAAATCTTCAATGACGCGATTCACCTGAGCAATGTCATCAATCGGGGTGTAGCCAACAGAGCCATAGGCAGTAGTTACCGTCAGGTTCTGAGAGCCAGACCCAACTTTTACCTTGGAACCGTCACCACTGAACAGGTACAGGCTGTATTCGACAGGTTGTTCACCAATGCTCACAGCCTGCCCCACCAGCCCAGCAACTTTCATCCCGTTGTTGTCCTGCGTAGTTTGTTCAGCCTCATCTGGAGTTCTGTCCCACTGGAGCAAACACACCGGGTCACGAATTGGGTCTGCGGCCATAGCCACATCCTCTTTCGTGGTGAACCGGCAAGGCACACCCGACTCTGGCAGGGCATAGATTTTCACTGGGTCAATGACCTGGCGAATTGTCCATGATTCAGCAGAGAGCTTAGCCGTCCCTTTCCAGGTATTGATGTCCACAACCAAGATGGGTGAGTTCGGCGCGGAGGTCATGACAAGAAGGCTGGAAGAGCCGACCACATCAGGAACAGCAGGTTTAACCGGAATGCTCAAACGACCACCTGACGCACCGAAATCATGTTGGCTCATGATCCCCATTGTCTGGCCTGGCTCGATACGCACCCCATTAACCACCAGCGGTACTTTCGCATCAGAACGTAGGGTCGCAAACACGTCGTATGAACCTGTCACGACAGCACCATCACTGAGCGTCAGCGGCTTGGTTTCGATGATCCGTTTGCCATCTGCATGAACAAATTCATGAGTGACAGCGGGGACCATGACCTTGCCATCCATCCCATCCGCCAGCATTACCTGACGAGGTTTGTACTCGAAGCCAACAGCCTTTTGAACCGCATTGCCTTGTGCATCCTCACCGGAAACAGTCAGCGTGTAAGATTCCCCTTCCTTCAAAGAAGGGAACATTACCGGGTACTCAAGGCGGAATCGACCTTTCGACTCCTCACGCCAAGACAACTGCACCTTGTCATTGGCAGGCCCCCCTACAAGGGCAATAGAGGTCAATTTAGGTGAAGGGTCGATAGCATCAGCCAAGGTAATAACAACATCATCTAGAGTCTGGATAGCTGCTCCATCTGCCACACTGAGTGTCATGGTTGGTGGCGTTCTATCAGACGTTATCTGGAACATTGGTTGTCGCGTTAAAGGCCCGTGCATCTCCTCTGCTGCGGCAACAAGACTGTATTGCCCCTCAGGGAGAGTTTTAAGATCCCACTGGTAAGTGTAGTTCTCCCAGTTGTTGGCTATTAACCCACCAGTTGGAGACAGCTTGTTGCCTTTGCTATCTTCAATCCATGCACTTCGCAGACGCAGCCTATCAAAGTAAGCGCCTCGTCCTGGCTGGTTAACGAATAAGGTAAATACCTTGCTATTTTGATCGAACTGCTGACTTAGCTGAGGGTAGTGCTGATCGTTCCAGTTAACCTCTGCCCAAAGAGGATTCGAGCGAAGAGATTTATCCGGATTGAAAACTGTCGCATTATCGTGGACGTACCCTGTTGTGCCTTTAGCCATTGTGAAGCTATTTGCAATCACGCAGCTATCTTGACCAACAGGAATTTCACAGCTTCCCCTGTGAACGGCAGTTTGAACGTAAGGCCTTGGTTCAACTTTGACACGGATACTACTAACAGTGACAGGAAGAACAGAATTGTTCACCCAGTAGCGGTAAAAACTAGACCATCCTATATCACTGTAATTGTAGTCCACACCCAAAAGTCTGGGACTTTTAGGCGCTGATGGAGAGAGTGTGAGGTTATAAGCAATACCGCCTCCCCCCCACTGGCCGAAGTTCACCCAACGCCAATAATTGCCGTCGGTATTGCCATAAGGTGCGGTTGTGACGAGATAAACATAGCTGGCATCTTCTCCTACCTTGGACATCTCTCCCAAGGCATTGGTCATATTTATCCCACCTTCTCTATACTCATGCCAGTTATCACGCGGAACACGCCAAGCTAACTTGATTGGGTTAGTTTTAACTGTCATGCCCTCAGTGTAAGCAACAAATCCGGTTAATCCAGGGCCTAAGTTGTTTGTACTTGAAGGGTCATAAACACCAAAAGGTGCAGACGGAGCATTGGTTATGCTATCAAACATCACTTTTTGACGAGGTGAAAGATAGCTATTTCCAGCGCTATCGCTTATCTCAAACTGAAGTGTAAACACTTCATCCAAGTCAGAGGCTGGGAAAAAGCCAGATTGGAAAGACTGTCTAGCTTGTCCGTTAGCGTCATCGTAGTTCACGGATACATCTTTGTAGAGTGAACCGTCTTGACGATACAGCTTTGCTTTGACGCCTTTGATGGGTGACTCATCAGAGATTCCTGACAGCAAAAAGGCATTATCCTCAGAGCCACCTAGACCCAGTTTCCAAACATCACCGCTAGTAACCTGCCCATAGTTACTATAAACCGGGGCAAGCGAAGAGTAGGTTGGCGGCGTCACATCGACAGTAAGAGGGTATTCATCCGTCTGTACTGTAGAACCATCAGAGGCAAGAATTTCCGCCCTGATAGTGTATGCCCCACCAACTGGAGCTGGTAGTTGAAGTTCCGCACCATAGTAGGATTTTCCACCCACTGTGATGCGATCAGTAGCCCCAAGAAGGTGGCTGGTCGCTGTCGAAACCACTGTTCCATCCGACCGAAGCACCGAAATCTTTACCTTTCGGTCGATACCGGCACTCAAGGCAAACGAGATATTGCCCGTTGGGTTGGCATAGTTGGCATTCGGAGTCAGAGACCGTTGCGTACCATCTGGAGCCTTAAAGGTGTATTCCAGCAGCTCTGCATGAGCAGCACCAGCGGTAAGAACCGCCAGAGCCCCAAGCATCGCCGGAATTTTAGGCTTGAAATTGATCATCGCATTCTCCATTCGTTTTGAGTTACAAGAACCCAATGCTGGAGGTTACGGGAGGGAGTGCATAAACATGGGCTGTGGAAGTGCCCTTTTTGAGCAAATAAGGAAATCCTGAATTGTGTGGGAGAGTGTGTTCAGCGTGGTGTGCTTGGTCAAGACCGAATGGGCTACGGATTGAGAGGGCACGATGGGTGCATGCTGTCTGTCTGCTGATTGCAGTAAAATTAGTGGGATGACGCCACAACTCATAAAAAAAGGTTTAATTGGCGGACTGGAGTGCGTCTCGCTAATAAAACTGTATAAATCCGCGATCACCAGATGCGGTTTCCATTGCAAAATATGCTCTTTTGCTAACAGGAGATTATTGATTCCTGATACCAGAAATGAGGAGCTGAACCTGCCAGAATGATTAAGCAAGGCCTCTATCCCTGTGCGGGTAAAGTGGCACCGGTCAATCACTAAAATTTTAAGCATAAACGTTTCGCATTCAGAAGAGGGGCAATCGACTTTCTGGTTTCAGAAAGCCCTTCATCATAGAGAACTCCGATGAGTGCCAAATGCGGGAACTACGCCGCTAATTATGCTTAATTCTTGCTTTTAGCAGGCGGTGAATAAAAAGGTTGAAATTCATTTTCTTCCGGGCAAAAATGCCATTTCACACATTAGCTTTGCAGGACGACCTGCAAACGCTTCTTTCACCGGGGACGGCCCCATTGTTCTGGAGCCTGATATGTCCTGGATCGTTTTATTAATTGCAGGTTTGCTCGAAGTTGTCTGGGCGATTGGCCTGAAATACACCCACGGTTTTACGCGTCTTACGCCAAGCATTATCACTATTGCGGCGATGATCGTCAGTATCGCCATGCTCTCTTGGGCAATGCGCACGTTGCCTGTAGGAACCGCTTATGCGGTCTGGACCGGTATTGGCGCTGTTGGGGCGGCCATTACAGGGATTTTGCTGCTGGGTGAGTCTGCCAGCCCGGCACGTTTGCTGAGCCTTGGGCTGATCGTTGCTGGCATTATTGGTCTGAAGCTGAGCACTCACTAAGCGCCAGGCTGTTTCACCCAAATCAGTTTATTCACTTCAAACCCTTCCCGGGTCGCGATGGCTAACATTTGCTGTTTCATTTCATCTGAAATAGTAGGGGTCCGTGAAAGGATCCACAGGTAGTCGCGATCCGGACCACAAACCAGCGCGTGACGATATTCCCGGTCGAGTGCAATTACGTTATACCCGCCATAGAAGGGGCCGAAAAAAGAAACCTTAAGCGCGGCTCTGCTTGGGTCGCCGGTGAAATAGGCTTTCCCTTCCGTTTTCTGCCACATCTCCCTGTCAGGGTTATAGCCCTTGTTAATAACGTTGATGCCGCCGTCGTCGCGCAAGCTGTATGTTGCGGTCACTTTATCCAATCCGCGCTCGAAACGATGGTCGAAGCGCGCAATTTCATACCAGGTTCCCAGATAGCGTTTGGCATCAAAGTTATTTACCACGGTAACGCCTTTCGGCGGTGTCGGGGAGCTACACGCGACAACCAGGAATGCAGCCGTAACTGCAGCAACGACGGGCAAAATGCGCATGGGATTTTCCTTGCTGTATTTTTGTTAAGTGTAGATGACAACAGGAAAAAAAGAGAAAGAAAGGAGGCCCAATATCCTGGGCCTCATCGTCAGTTATTGCAGCTTTTCAAGAATGCGCCAGGCCGCCTCGACACGGACAGGGTTAGGATAGCTTTTGTTTGCCAGCATCACGATGCCAAGGTTTTTTTCTGGAACGAAGGCTACGTAGCTGCCAAATCCACCAGTGGAGCCCGTTTTATGCACCCATGAGGCTTTCACTGCGGGGGCGGGCGGGTTTACCTCAACGGCGGGAAGCGCTGCCAATGCCACTTTGCTGTCGCTGCCGTTGATGATCGAATCAGCTTTCAGCGGCCAGTTCAGCATCTCCCAGCCTAATCCCTGGTACATATCGCCAATACGCCAGTAGCGAGACTGCGCAAGCGCAATGCCCTGCTGGAGCGTTTTCTCCTGAACGTGGCTGGCATCCATGTTGGCCTGAACCCAGCGGGCCATATCAATAACGCTGGATTTCACGCCATAGGCTTCGGCGTCAAGTTGTCCCGGAGAAACGTGTACGGGCTTCCCTTCGCGATAGCCCCAGGCATAATCTTTTTGTTCGTTCTGCGGAACCGTAATCCAGGTATGCGCCAGTTTTAATGGTTGCAGGACGCGTCTGGTCATTGCCTCTTCGTAACTCATTCCTGAGGGTTTCACCGCCAGCGCGCCAAACAGACCAATGCTGGAGTTAGCGTAAAGTCGCTTAGCGCCCGGAGTCCATTGCGGCTGCCAGTTTTGATAAAAATGCAGTAATGCGGCTTTATCCCTAACGTCATCGGGGATCTGCAGCGGTAGGCCGCCTGCCGTATAGGTGGCTAAGTGCAGCAGGCGGATACCCTGCCACTGTTTGCCTGTCAGTTCTGGCCAGTATTTCGTGACCGGATCGCTGAGCTTAATTTCGCCGCGGGCGATAGCATCGCCGCCCAACACGCCGTTAAACGTCTTACTAACCGATCCTAGCTCAAACAGCGTTTGCTGCGTGACTGGGTGGTTATTGGCGATATCGGCTTTACCCCAGGTGAAATAATAGGGTTTTCCCTGGTAGATAACGGCAACGGCCATACCCGGAATAGCCTGCTCCTGCATCAACGGGGTGATGGTGCGATTAACGATATCGGCAATCTGTTGTTCTGTTTTTGCGGCAGCAAATGTGGAGAAAGAGGCTGTCAGCAGCAGAGCGCAGCATAACGATTTTTTCATCATGAAATCAGTTCCGTAATTAAAAGCAAAAAGGTGTCCGGGCCCGTCAGACGCAATCAGTGTGTTTGATTTGCACCGTGTTGACAAACGGTTAAATTTAGCAGCAGATATAAGTTTTTCCTAAATTCCACGTGTGTTTTTTATTAGCTTCAAAAATCACTATTTCACGAAGAATTTAGACTGCTTCTCACACATTGTAACATTATTTACAACCACCTTTCAATCATTTTTGATAAATCATTGATTTCATCTTTGCTGCAATGATACTTAATAAACTCTGCAAGTTATCCACAGAGCAACACTCAATTTTATTGATGATATTCTTATTATACCAGACATTTTTCATACACTCCCTTGTACGGATAGTTTTCCGACAACTTCATGATTACATATCTTGCGGTTTTGATTATTTTTGCTGCAAGAAATACATACTTCAAACGAAAGGTCTTTATTTGCTGTCTGTATTCTGAAGAGTCCAAGGAATCAAACTTGAACAACAAAAATAGGTTATATGAAAGCATCATCATTTGAAACACGGCTTCATTCGCCCAAAATGACTTTAGCAAGAGATGACCCACCGCCATGTCGTATTTGGCTTCTTTGATATAGTTTTCAGCATTACCACGCTTTTCATAGTATATAACTACTTTTTCAGAAAGCAAGGTAGTATTTGTTACAAAGAAAAAGTAGTCGTATTCGGAACCTTCTAAAAGTGATAATTGTGCTCTTTCTTTTTCTGGTTTCAGTACGCGAGATACGACAAATCTTCTGTCTTTTTCCCATTTAACTAATTTTGTATACAGTTCTGTAGTTTCTCTACCTTCTTCTCCTTTAACGAATACAATTGATGAATTCGTTGCTTGTGAGGTGAGTGTAGAATAACTTTTGGCTTTAATTAAATATTTGCATCCAAGAGATTCTATCGTTTCGATAATTTTTTCATCAAAGTAGCCACTATCCATTCGAAATAAAATTTCTAAATCGTCTGATTTGATGTTAGCAACAATTTCTTTGATCATTTCCGCAGCACCGTTTGCAGTGTAAGTATTGCCACTTCTTACAAATCCGGTAACATATGCTTTTAATTCGTCGCAAAATGCAAATTGGATATTGTAGCATCGGTTTCCCAGTTTCTTAGGATTATATCCTTTTGACGCACCTTCTTGATGACCTTCTACGTTAATTACACTACTATCAATATCAATCGTAATGGATGTCAATTTACTTTTAGTGAGCAGTTTTTTAAAGACTTTAAAATTAATGTCTCTAAACATTTGGGTTGTCTTGAAGTTGAAGTTTCCTAGAAACCGTGACACTGTTTCAGGTTCTTTTACGGAAATATCAAACTCGTTGACGAGGGGATCATTTTGAAGTAGCTTTAGACGTTCTAACTTATCAATGCCAATGAAGTGACCGCAGAGCATGGTCTTTATATGATTCATCTTGATTTTATTTGTTGAGTCATTATCAAATACGAGGTCATTTTCAATAAAATCAAAAATCCCATTGCTTTTTGCATTCTCAAGGAGCAGAAAAAGACCTGCATTTGATGTTAGATTCTTAGCTTTGAAATCAATTTTATTAATCATAATTAGAACCCCTTTTTACTACTTTTCTTACTATTATTTTACCATATATCGAGTCATAAAAGCTGATAATTTAACATATTTTTGAGCACTTTTCTTTCACCCAATGGGTGAAAGCTGAATTTCGAAGGAATGCATATTTATCAAGGCTTTGATTATGCTTTTTGAAGTACTGACGTAGAATCTAGGGAAATAGTTGGAATTTGTTATGACTGGACTTTTTGCCAAAAAATAAGGGCAGCTTTTAGGCTGCCCCTATCACCCGTTGATTAACGGCAAGGTGTCTTTTACACCCCCAGGCCATTGCTGAGTTGCACAACAGCCGGGATGACCTTCTCTGCATGTTCCAGAGTAGCAGACATGATGGATTCCACTACGGTCGGGGAGTTGTACAGGCCCATACCGCCACCGATACCCATAGCGAAAGCCATGAGGCTCTGGCGAGCGATACCACCAACAACACCGACCAGGATCATCGCACCCGCAACGATTCGACCCAAAGTACCTTGGGTCCAATCCTTGAGAGTTACCCATACGTCGTCAAACGCTGTACCACCAGTACCAGCGTGGGCCTGATCCGGCACGAGCAGGAAGGCTACCACCATCAACCCCAGGAAGAGGAAGAGTGCGTTGTTTTTACTTGAGGCATTCGCCAACTGATTTGCGTTCATCAAGAACATCTCCTATTTGGTTGTTTCAGACTTCGGTTCGTGTTGTACCGTTTGCAGCGGTCTCAAAACTGGCTCACTTTGCGGTGTGCCATCCCCAATCACCCACCTGCGCGGTTCGATTTCGGTATAGACATACCCTGTCACGATGAGATCACCATTGGTGTCCTCCCAGGGAGCTACCCAAATCCGCATAACCTGTGCTGGTGTACGAATTGGAATCGGGCGATCCGGAAGACGCGGTGCGACATAGTTGTCAATCACCGGGTCTCCGGAGCTAGATGAGTTCGCTGAAACGTTTGAGGAACCTTCGCCATCCGCTTCCGCTTTGGCCTCGACTTCCTCTGGTTTCATTGGACGCGGGACATTTCCGTCATTGGTTGCGGCGTAAACGTCTCGCGCTGACATACACTGAACACCATTCGGCATTCCCGGACAGCTATACTCATCCTTGCCGATGTTGAACGTCGAACAGCCCGACAAAATAAGTAGCGCTGCACCCACCCCCAACATCTTTGCGGATCTTACTGCCTGTTCCTTTTGAGCCTCGCCTCTGGAACTGCCCTTTCTGGTCAAAATGTTCAAATTTTTCATTTCTTGGTTCCCCCGGTGGAACGAATTTGTAGCTTGGTTCCTTTGGTCACGATGATGTCTACCTGACGGCCAGCATCGACCTCGATAACAGGGAAGATGCCTTCGGCCATGTCGATATAGAACTGAGCGATGCGATCTAGCGCCTTACTGGCCCCCTTCACTGCTGCTCCCTGCAACATCTGGTCGGAGAACACAGACTGGTACTGGGTATTTGAGCCAGGGTTAGTGCTAACGACCGGCACAGGATTGACGTCAAAGGCTTCGGAAACGCCACCAAGGAAGCCTGCCATCAAGCTCTTGGCGATGATTTGCCCCTGCTTCGATACGACGCGACCACGGACACCGGCCTTACCGTCTTCACCCACTGCATAGGAATCCAGCTTCGCTTCTATGACACCCCCATCATCCCGAACGCACGAGAAGGTCTCGCCACGCAGGTACGCTCGCTCTGAACTGAGATCTCCATAGCCTGAAACAATCAGGAAGCACTCACGAACATCCGCACGGAAGCGGTTAGGCAAAATAGCCTCTTTCTGAATCCTGAGGGTCGAAGGGAACGGATCTCGACGAGCACCTTGAGATGTTGGTGCGTCCATACCGTTGATGAGCACCCCTGTCAGGATGGAGCCAGAAGGTAGGTAGATAGACTCATCATCCTTGTTGTCCTTCTCTTCAACTTCTGGCGCTTTCTGCGAGTAGCTCACTATTTGGATGCCTGGTTTAGTTGCATCACGACCGTCTCCCTTGCCAGTTGCAGGAGCCCCACCCTTCGAGTCAGGAAGCGGTGCGTCCCGAAAAAAGGATGCAGGATCTTTGTAGTCGAGCTTTTTCTCCATGAACTGACCATCACCACCAGATGCACCATTAACATCGGCTCTGGCATCCTCTGATGAAGAGGATGTTTTTCCACCAGCAGCGCCGGTTTCGACTTTCTTAGCCAATTCCATGTTCTTCTGGGTCAGGCGGTCCAAATCTTGACGAAGGCGGGTCATCTCACGGCCAACATCACTGGATTTCCCGGCAGTGGTTTTGGTTTCCTCCAGCTCTTTCTTGACTCGTTCCAGCTCCTTTTTCAGGTCGGAGTTTTCACGAGACACCATCTTCACATCGGCAGACAACGAATCTATCCCGATCTCACGGGTGTTTTTGTCTGTGAGAACGTGCTTGATGGTTTCTTGGCGACCGCGCTTCTCTTCTTTCTTGGGTTCACCAGAGAACATTGTCACGACCGCAAAAAGAACGAAGACGCCGCCAGCGATAGACACCCAACGCTTCTTGTTGGGGTCTAACTGTGTCCAAAATCGCTTAATCATTGGGCACCTCCCAGCAGCGATGGACGCTTAGACGTTGGTGCGAGACCACGCTTCTGCTTCTTCGCCACATAGATCTCCGTCTTCTGGCCGGGCTCAAGCACGTTAAGCGGCCACGTAGTCACCGCAGCCACATCCCAGCTCCCACACAACGCCTCTTTGAACTCAATAGGCTGATCAGAGACGTTCAGGGCGACACCGATGAACACGTTAAGGTGGTGGCCCATCATGTATTGCCCCTTGCTGAAATCCACCTTTACCCCAGGATGAGCGCAGCTCGGCACCGCAGCACCAGCAGGGATGCGGTTCAACGTGTAACCTTGAGGGACTTCACCAAGAGCAATCTTGCGGAATACCGACCGGATGGTTTCGACATAAGGCTGGCTCTGTTCCCAGGTCTCAGCCTTGGTATTGGCAAAAGCACCAGTGATACCTACACCACCATCGAGCTTGAGAAAGACTTCTCTGGGCGGAATACGACGGGGAACCATCGTCAGGCTGAGAGCTTGGGCTTCCGAGCCTTTTTCAGTAATGAACATAGTCACCGGATACTGCTTATCCGTGGCGACATAGACCACATTCTCTTTGATGCAGACCTCACCACACTGGCCGTTATCCGTCGCCCCGGTCAGAGATGTTGAAACGATCTCAGGATTGCTGAAAGGCGTGACGATTCGGTTCGGATGACCAACGGCTATCGGGATGATCTGGTTAACCCCCGGCTTCATCGTCAGTAAGGGGTTTTCATTCATGCTGCCCACAACCTCATGGGAGCTTTGTCCTGACGTCACAGGGGCAGGAACATCCTTTTTCATAACACTGGCCGGGACAACAGGAATGTCATCCGAGGCATAGGCCATTGAAGTTCCAAGCGCCAAGGACAGCGCCAGGAGCGAAAGTTTAGCGTTGTTCTTCATGCTTTCTCCGGTTTTCTTCTTTGCGCTGGAGTTGCTCCAAAACAGTTTTGGTGCGTGGCTTTCCTACATAGGTGTCGATGTAGTCCAGCACGGGCGCGTAGTTTGAAATCTTGATGGCGAACTCGTAGGAGCGTTCGCTACGCTCTTCGTTAGAAGAAGCCCCTTTGACGTAGGAATATCCGTAGACAAACACCTTGTCGCTCTTGGGCTCGTACTCAACAAAACGCGGCTCAAACCGCATGGTTACGCGGTCGTTCTTGATCTGTTGAGCTTGAATTTCGATGGCATCAATCACGTCCTGATAGATGCTCGGGGAGAGAAGCGGGGTGATCCGTTCTTTCACAAAGTCAACGGTTCCTGGCGTCACATTGCCAAGGAGCTGAGCAAAAGCGAAACCCCAAGCCTCTTTATAGGACTGAGAGGCGTTACTTTTCGTCACCCAGGCTTCTTCCGTGAGCGTGAAAGGCTGGATAGTGACGATGGTTTCCTTGCTGAATACTTGGACCACCAGCAGGAAAACGATAGCAATAAGACCACCCTGGAAGATTCGCCCCCACTTATTTTCTGTTTGGGTCCCTTCCCAGGTCTTGAGATACTTTTTCAGGTTCAAGGCAAATACCTCCGGACAAACGGGTTCTTGAGAGATTTGGCCTTGGTCATGATGAACCCGGCCCAGTAGATCATGTGGAGCAGGTATCCATCCGGATGGTTATCCCTGAATCGGCGATAAAGGTTGGTTACAAGTAACCCCCCCAGAAAGCAGATCAGAGCCTTACCGATGATGACCCCTATCGTTAGCCCCAAAAGCATCGGGGCCAACTCATCTGCGCTCCACAACAGCAGATGCGGGGGCTCATCGACCCGGCGCGGTATCTTTACAGGCTTCATAGCAACCCTCTTCTTTTCCTAGTGGCCTGTATTCTCATTCAGGGTCACTGATTTTCTGCCACGGCTTCGCGCCCTTTTCGGGCACTTCCAGCGACAAATAAAAAAAGGCGGCCTAAGCCGCCTTTTTTGCGTTTACTGGATCGGTTATTGATTTTGAGGAACCGCTTCCGAATGTTTTTCCGAAGCCGCAACGCTAACTTCATTGGCTGGTCGGGCCACCTCCAGAGTTTTCACTTCCTTGTTAGCATTGGCTTTAAACTTGAACATCAGACTGTACGCCGCCAGCAGGAAGAAGCTGAGAATGCCCCAGTAGGTCTGAACCGTGCCCAGAGCCTTGGCCGGGTCACTTGCAGCTCTGTTGGCCGTATCAGCAGCCAACTTAACCCACTGACTCCAGTCAAAACCTGCCGCAAAAGCAGACAGCCAAAACGCGACGGCCACTGGAACGATGAAGATGCACATCAGCACCGCGTTCATCAAAAACCAGAAAAATTGTTTATTAAGGTTCACACTTCCTCCCATTAACCTAGAAAATTGAATGCGTGTTCCAGGTTCATCCCTGCAACAACACCTATAACGAACATCACCTGCCAGACAAGGAACTGCCAGGAGATGAATGAACCAGATGAGCTTTCGCTTTCTCTGACGTGAGCTTGTGCGGACATAGACCCTCCAAATAACTTGTCGTCATCACGGAGTAATCGTCTCTTAATTGATCAATCTAGGAACAGTGCTGTTACGGCCCATTTTGGGCACTTTATGGAGGTTTATTCGAGGAGATGATAAGAGCGGGAGGCGAAAAACTTTCACATGTGAAAGTTCAAAGCGGCCGATGGCCGCTTGTTTCACACTGTTCTATTGTAACGGAGTTCTCGATAAGCATCCCATGCTTGCTCTGATGAGACACCTCGACGACCAACATCTGTGGCGCACTCAAGGTCCATCTTGTACTGCTTAACCTTCTGGTCTGCTGTATCGCCCCAGCTCATGGCTGATGGGTACTTGGAAACACTAAACACATTTTCAAGTTCAGCCTGATAGTCGTCGTTTTGTAACAGAGGTTCGGTTTCACCATCATCCCAGCGAATGTAAGCCTTACCCTGGAGAGCCTTCAAATGCAAAGGCACCAGTAAGGTGGAAATCACTTCGTCAGCCCTGATGTCTTTGTAAGCACACCAGTGAGGTTTAACGGTGATCACACCATTTACCAAAACGATGTCACACGCCAGTGTCGCTTCAACATTATCGTTAACATCCTGCCGAGCGTAGATCTCCACGAAACCAACCTGCTCTGGATCAACCTTGTCGATGAAGCTCCAAAAGCTGGGGTACGACGTTCCATCGCTGAGCGTCAACTGACCGTCATGCTCTTTCAGTATACGGTTCAGTTGTGCAGTGAAGAACTCTGCCGACACTTTTCTTGCCAATGGTTCCATATCACTCAGTCGTAGAGTGGCTCCTCCACTCCCCTCATACACCTCTCCAAAAAAGAAATCTCTCTTACGCATTAGACTTTGCCACCTTTAATCGCTTGCTGGGTCAGCTTGATCCAGTTCAACGGGTTTTCACAGTCAACATGGTTGCCAGCGGCACCAACTACCGTTTTGTATGCCTCCGAGCCTGCCGCTGTGTGTACAGCCAGCATAAACGAAAACATAGGGTCATTTTGCATGGTGCCAATCATCATTGCACTGGAAGTGTCTTTGAGCTGGCAGTTTTCAACCCGCAGATTGAGTACATCTTTTGCCACCATCTGACAGTCGGGACACACCTTCTCAAGGTTCTTGAGCTTTGCGTCGTCATTGAGCACATCAGGAGCCGCGATGGCAGTACCGGCTATACACAGCCCCAGTGCCAGCAGTTGGAGTCTATTAGTTACTTTCATGGTTCCTCTCTATATCGTTCCAATTTCGTTTCGGTAAAAGAACAGTGGCCCAGTGACTGTTCTGAGTTCCGGCGTTACTTGCTTTACTCTTGAGCAAATATGCTGCTTGAAAAAGTTGTGGTATCCGTACAACGCTGGGCGTGTAAATACGGAAAAGATAATGAGGGTGATGGCCGCACCAGCGGCCCACCCGATCACGTCCGGAGAGATAAGTCCTGACACGTCTGAGATACGTTCTGGTTCAACCAAGCGGCACACCACCAGCACCCAGAACCACATTACCGGCATCACAAAGATCATCTTTCCGACGCAAGCAATGAGCACCTTCACCAAATTCAAGCTCTGCGCCCAGTAAAGCCACAACGCAGACAAGGATTGGCGACGTATCACCTGGTAGACGTTCAATGGGATGTCGCACAGATGCACCCCATCTTGATTTATAACGGAGTAGCTCATCCTCCCTCCCTATACCCGTTTCTGGAGGTTGCCGAACGTCAGGCCAACCAGGACACAGCACGTCATCATTGTCATCGGGATGACAACCGGATCGAGCGCTATGGGGATGAAGAACGCGATGAACAATCCGGCCATCAGGTACATCGTTCCGCGAACGCTGTAACGATGGAGAACCGGACTCGCATAATCGAAGTTGGTCCGCTTAATTCGCCATGTCATCATCCCGTCATATACCGCAGGTACGAACAGGATCAGCATATAGGGAGCCCACGCGGCTAACAGTGCCAACCTTGTGTAGAACTGGTAAATGACGTTGACAAAGGCTTCCATGCGGCCTTTGACCCACACAAACCAGCCCTTGCCCATGTCCTGCATCCCCTTGGACTTCTGGCGCTCCTCTTCTGATGGGATCAGCGTTTGGTACATCCCCTCATAGAATCCTGAATCAATAACGCTCGACCTGAACCAGGTAGATGCTTTGTTCTGTATCCAGTCTCTTGCTTCGACACCAAGACTCTGTTCCACCAGCTCGGATTCCCTTTTGATGGCTCTGTCTGTCCAGTCGCCAGGGATCAGCAGCAATATTGCCAGCAACTCAATAACCAGCAGCCATGCGACCAGCAACCACGGCTTCTTCATAGTCGGTTCTCCTTAAAACAGTTTTCACGCTCTCACAGGTGATGAGCTCATACAGCAAGCCACGCAAAGAGGTCTCATCCTCATGGGGCTGCGGGTTAATGGATAGTTCTCCTGGATGGGAAGAAAGCCACAGTGAGAACGACTCTCCTGAATCGACAGACCATGAATCACCGCCACTATCGACAATTTGCACTTCCAACGCCCGGCAGGTTTCGGTGATCAGGGTTTCCAGAAATGCCCCAATTCTGGCCGGGTCTTCATATTTCTCTCTCTGCTCATGAAACACGAGCTGGCTGTAGCGATGCAGAGCTTCTTCAATGATCGGGTAAATCACAGGCTCCTGATTAGCCTTAATCCCGTCTGTGATGTAGCAGCTCAGCTTCTCGATGATGGCCTCCGATGCAGGCCAGTCGAATTGGAGGATGCTCAGGATGTGAGCGTTCTTGCGGCCACGACTTTTCAATTCATTCATAACCCTGTCGAAAGGGTTCACATCGACCATGATGGCTACCTCGTAATTTCTATACTTCTTGTCACACATAGCTCTGCTCTTACTGGGTCAATATGGGCAGACGGCCTTTTACGATTGTTCCGCCTGAAATTTTGGCTATGTATTCCAGGTTCGGAAGCATTCCCAATAACTGGGCTGGGAACAGATCAGCTTCCTCCTCCATCAAACGCTCGCCTTGGTTGCCTCCGTGCATAATGGGCTCCTTGCCATCCGAGTTCTGGCCTTGAGTCCGCATGACGTACTTGAGCCGGGTCTTCGGCAAGTTATCTGCGATATACTCCTGTGTTTCACCATCGACGATACGCAGAGCAAACGTGTTGTTGATGTTCCCCAACACTTGGAGCGCTTTGTCTTTGCTACCCAGTCGAGCTGCGAAGTCAGCAAAAGTCTGAGTTGCAACGAAAAGACGAAGTTTCGCACCGCGACCTTTGTTCAGGAGCTGGATGAACGGGTCGTTGATCACCTCAGCAGCCTCATCAACAAAGATATTTACGGGTCTGTTGTTGACGCCGTAGTTGTATCTGTCACCGGCAACCGCTGTCAGGTCTGACAGGAAGATGGACCCCATAGCACTACCAACCATGTTGTCGGTCAGGGAGTCGAGCCCCAGATAAGCAACTTGAGCGTTGTTGATGATTTTTGCGGAATCAGTGATCTGGCGTTCGTCGCTCAGATCAGATGAGTCTGGAGACAGCAGAGGGCCTAGCTCCCCGGACGTCAGCATATTCATGATCGGCAGGAGGTTCGCCACCATCTTGGAGAAGTGGGTTTGGTCGTGCTGGAACATCGACAGCAAGCCTTCCAGATCAGAGTTTGGGTGCTCAGGTTGGATGATGTCGTAGTAGAACTTCATCAACGCGAAAGCGATCTTCTCACGCGAACCGTTTTTGACTTTCTCCAAATAAGCCGCTGCTTCTGCCTCCCAGTCGGGCATAACTCGCTCTGAGTAAGCCTGAACGGCCTTGATGACCAAGCCAGCAGCGCCACCTTCAAGGAATCGGCGGAGCTTTGTCAGGTTGGGACGATCATGAGTGATGACCAAGCCCTGAGCGATGTTGTTCAGTGCCTGCCATCCAAATGATTTGAACGGGTCGGCCCCTGCTTCGGACGGGATCAACGCTGCCAAACGACTTGCAATTTCAGTCACGCGGGTGAAGTTACGCAGAGGGTCGATACGCACCGACTCTTCCGGGAATGCTGGATGAAATGAGACGAATCTTTCCGGCTGCCCCATAGCTTCACAGGCACGTCGTGCATTGTCCCGCATCTCCTTATCCCCTTTCGGGTCTATGATGATCACGGCTTCCCCACGCAGAATGGCCTGTGAAATCAGGATGTCGAACATACGGGTCTTGCCCGAGCCGGTGGTCCCAACGATCAGCGAATGCCCCTCAGTGTGCTTGAGTGGCTGCATCAGCTTCTCTTCTTTGGGTTCTACCCCGTGAATCCAGGGCTGGCCGATTGGCAGCTCCTTTTTCTTACCCTGTATCTTCCGGACAACCTTTTTGACCGTGGACTCTCTCCCTACGATGGAAGTCCAGTCGCGTTTCAGGATCTCAAACACGCGCTGGGCATGGCGGTTTTCCCACAGGAACCCACTACCAAGCCACATATCGTCCGGCGTGTCCTTGATGTACTTTTGGAGCTCCGCAATAGAAATAAACTCCAGATCACGCCCCTTCAAATGCTTTTGGAGCAGGTGAAGTTTGATAGCCTTTGGCAAACGAGCCATCGCCATCACGCCACAGATCCCCGTCATCCAATAGAAGGGCTCCGGAGGCATCGTGCTGACTTGCTCTACGGCCAAAGCCGCGCCGGAGGCGGCAAGCCAGCCTGCTACAGCATTTTTTTCATAGTTGGGCCGCCACGGCATCTCGTAGGCGAGCGGGTCATAACTCATTGTCATGTTTCATTTACCTCTAAATACAGTTTTCCCTGACGTTTCTTGAGCAAAGGCCGTCTCTGTGCCCGGCTCAGCATCCCGCAGAGGATGTGTTTGCTGATGCCGATGTTTTCACCGGCAATCATGTCGAAGGCTTTGTCACTGGTTACTAAGCAGCCATCCTCTTCCAGGACAGGTGTCACGAGCCATCTGCCCGAGCGTTTTTGGATCATGTCCTTGAGCATCTGGAGTGCTTTCTGAGGCGTAACACCAGACGGCAAGAAATCTTCCGCGTTGATGTCTTTCGGGTTTGTTTTCGCCTTAGGCGGCTCAAACTCCCTAACCTCTGGCTCTTCCCTTTCTCGCACCTCGACGTGTCCCAATTCCTTCTCACGCTCAACTTTGGGCTCAGGAGCCACTGGTTGAACCTCCCGCTTAGGAAGGCGAGCCACGTTCTGTTTTTCTTGGACCGGCTGGCGCTGCGGCTCTTCAACCGGAGAAGTAACATCGACCTTCTTCTCCTTCTGCTGTGGCTGGGAGTCCTTACCTTTCGCCTTTTGTTCAGGCGAGGGTTTACCGGCGTTAACCTCAGGCTTCTGCTGCTGCGCCTTTTTTCGGCTTTGTTGTTTCGGTGCAGACTTATTCTTGCTTGCATCCAAGCCAGGGGGAGAGACGAGCTCAAAGGCATCCTGGTATCCCCCCATTGACGCCTCGGCATCCTTAATGGCCGCTACGACTGCATCTGAAAGCTGCTCCGCCAGTACAATTGCCTTCACTCCGCTGAAATCACGAACTTTGCGACCTGGCATAATCGGGTCTGGAACAATCGCGTTGGCGTGGGACAGCTTCGAGAGAACCTCTGACGGCGCACCCAGCGACCGAGCGCCATCCGGGTACAAAATGACGGCTTGACCCTTCATCAGGCATAGGACTTCGCCCAGCGTCGTTTTACCTTCCAAAACAGGCATGATCGCTTGTTCAAGCAACGCCGATGCTTCTCCGTACCCGGCTAACATCTCAACGAGTAAGGTCTTTGCGTCTTTCTCATGCAGATTAGGTTTGTCCGTAGGTGGCATTGCTGGCGCTGGTGTTGTTTGTTCTGGTGCGTCAGTCAGCATAGGGAGCGGCTCAATCGCCCATGATGGCGGTTCATCAGAACTACCGAACATTGGAAAGTCATCGCCCTGCAGGGAGTTTTGTTCTTGTGGAACGAAGTCCTGTTTTGGCTGCTTCTCTTGCTTTCCGGGCATTGCCACATCTGGGATTTCTGAGTTTGTTGCGTCAGTGCTGGCTGTCTCTGCCGATGCGCTGAATGCGTCAAACGGAAAGTCGATGTCCCCCAGTCCACCCCCAACATCCTTGAGTGCTTGTAACGGATTGTCGTTTGCCAAAGGTGGTGCGTTTTTGGCAATGTCCTGAGGGGACAAATCCTCTTTTGCCTCTGGTTTGTGGGGTTGTTTCTCTGTATCACTCTTCGGTTTTGCTTTGCCCGGTTTGCTCTGCGGCTTACCCTTCTTGCCAGCGTCAGGCTTAGATGATTCCGTTGATCCAGCATCTTTTTGCTCTGGTTTCTCCTCGACAGCATCTGAGGTGCTTTTCAGCATCTCCATCGCATCACCAAAGCCAAGACCAGCTAGAGCTTTCTCTGCTTCCTGCTCTGCGGCCAACATGTCATCGTTCAGAGCTGACACATCTTCCTCTTGGTCGTCATCGACTTCCTCAGGATCAACGAACTCAATCTCAGCGTCCTCAACATCACCAACAACTTCCGCAGCAACAGCCGCAGGAGGCTCAGTCGTAAACACCAGGTCGTTTGATTCGAGTCGGAGCATCAAGATCTTCACCGATCCCGCCGCCTCCTGGAGCATCTCAGGCAAAACTTCCCAGTAGCGGTAGTACGCACGTTCACCCTTCTCCTGCACCGTGTTTGGTACAGCAAAACCACGTTCGATGAGAATGTCGGCCAGTGTGTCAGGGTCTCGTGGAATACCGGGGATCTTGTCGTGGCTGATCAAGTCATAAAGGTCCCCAAGCTGTTTCCAGGCAATGAATACACCTTGGTTGAGGTGCCAGACTTTCGCGCCTGGCTCATTGACCTTCCATTTTCCGGTTTTAACCAGGCGGCGGATGGCATCGAACACGTACCGCTCGACAGGCACACCATAGGAGAACTCGTCCACATCGAGACGACTCTGGCGAAGGTCCCGTGAGACGCTCTCTTGGTCAGCGCGAAGCATCAGCTTGGTCACAGGCTGATTGACGCTGGTTCCTGAGATAGCTTCCAGCATCGCTTCCATGATGGACGGGCCAGACTTGGACAGAAACTCCCGAGTCTCAGCCGGAATAATTCGATCCACCGCCAGCAGCGAGAATTGCTCATGTCTTTTGTGTCGCTTGTCGCGCCACCGGATAAAGTAACGGTCGATTTCGTGACGGTGTGCCCAGTCATGAAGTGACTCCGAATACGGGTTCCATGTGATTGACCCGTCTTTGTCCGTAATGGACACATCCGAGAGCGGTTTACCCACATCATGCAGCAGCCCGGAGAAACAGCTCGCCAGTCTCCAACGCGGCTCATTGTCACGGCGTTCACGAGGCGTCCCCTCGATGGAAAAGATAACTGACTCAGATGCCTGAGCTGCCCAGAAGGCCACTTCAAGCCCATGTCGGAACAGACCACCAGCGCCACGGTGGTGGTGTGATTCGGAAGCTGGCAACAGGTGAACAAACGCGGCATACCGCTGGATCACCGGCAAAACAAGCCGGTTGAAGTCGTCCACAGTGAAACCGAGAGAGTTCCGCACTTTCTCAATCAGTTCAGCTTGGGTTGCCAGTATCTTGTCTAGTGGGGCCACTGGCAGGCCCTTGGCAAAAGGTGGGTATCGAGGGATTTCTTCATCTTCCACGTCTTTAAGCGGCAACACTCTGACGCTCGGCGCGGTCTCGATCACTCCACTTCGCCCACCAAATAACTTGTTAAGGGCTTTCAGCATGTAGGTTGACCATATTCCTATCGTATTTCTCGTCGCTACATGCTCTCAAAACACCTTTAGATCGCACACACGCCTATCTGTCCAATTTGGGCAGTTTGAGAAACCAGCTTTCCATCCCCCCCCTTTTAGAATGGGCTCATCGACAATTTTTTATGAGGAACGACACGATGAGACAACTGATAGCAATTCTGGGAGTGGCAATTCTGGCCGGGTGTGCCTCTAACGCCCCCGAGCAAAAGCCTCAGCCCCAGACTGCCCCTGCCGAAAATGACAAACCTGCCCGAGTTAGCCGGGAACTGTCGATGGCATGGGACAACATGGGGCGCGGTGGTGCTGCATTACGTCAACCTGGTTATATCCATGTGCTGGGCGACGGTAATGTCAGCGCAACGATGAACAAGGTCAAAGATGACTCCGCTGGTTCAGATAAAACTCCAGCAGGGATCAAACAGCACGGGGATGTCAACGAAGCCATCAATACCTTCAAGTCCATGAATAAAGGCAAAGGCTACTCGCTGTACGAGTTGTCACGCTGGGAACGCTATTGCGATGGTGGCAAAGGTATGGACGAGCACGATTGGCGCTTTGTGGAAGCCGAGGGAACCACAAACATCCCCAAGGACGTTGTAACCGGCTGCATACCACCTACCCACACCTATAAAGATTATCTGAATGCCTGGACGCACTTTTGCACCAGTCAGGCTGTAACTGACGCAGATCGCCGCATTGTGCGCGAGTCCGTGCGTCCCTATTCAGTGGTGAACCCATGCAAAGCTCTGAAATAAGAAACCAGACAGAGCTAGGCCGTAAGGCTGAGCTCTTCGACGCTTTATTAATCATGCTCCAGGAGGCCGGTTCGAGGGGTAATTCCAGCGAAGCGGCCTATGTCATTTCTGGAGTCCTCGAAAACCTCTCCAGAGACTACCCCGAAGTCAAAGGTCTGGCTCAAAGCTGGACTGAGCTGGCGAATCTGGAATCAAAGATGAGAGGAGCTGCTTAATGGACCTTTATATCTGCGAGAAGCCTTCTCAGGCAAAAGATTTGGCTGGCGTAATGAAGGCCTCCCAACGAGGTGATGGATTTCTCCATGATGGAGGAAACCGCGTTATTACGTGGGCGTTCGGCCACCTGCTGGAATTGTATATGCCAGACGATTATGACGAACGCTACAAGTCATGGTCACTGGAGACCCTCCCTATTGCACCAGAGTCATGGCGGTACAACGTTCGCAAGAGTGCGTTCAAACAGTACAAAATTGTTGAGGGACTGGTCAAAAAGGCGAGCACCATCTACATCTCAACGGACTACGACCGAGAAGGTGAGGCTATCGCCCGTTCGCTTCTGGATCGATTCCGCTACTCTGGCCCTATTCGCCGAGTTTGTTTGACGGCTCTCGATGAGTCAAGCATCAAGAAAGCGCTGAACAACGTAAAGGATGGCAAGGATACGGTCTCACTCTACTACGCCGCATTGGCACGGCAACGCGCTGACTGGTTGGTAGGCATGAACGTGAGCCGCCTCTACACAGTGCTGGCCCGAGATGTCGGCTTCAACCACACTCTTCACGTTGGCAGGGTTATCACCCCAACCGTCGCTCTTGTTTGTCAACGGGACCGAGAGATCGCCGGTTTCACCCCCTCACCATACTGGACTCTGGGTGTGAACGTGTCCGTACAGAATGGACAGTTTGCCGCCCAATGGATACCACCAGAAGAGTGCAGTGACGAGCAAGGCCGGTGCGTCAATAAGGCCTATGCCGAGCAGGTAGCCTCCCAGGTCAATGGTGCCAATGCTGTTATCAGCAAAGCAGAAACCAAACCAGGTAAAGAGTCAGCCCCCCTCCCCTTCGATCTAACGTCGCTGCAACAATACGCGAGCAAACGATGGGGATACACAGCTCAGCAGGTACTGGATGCAGCTCAAGCTCTGTACGAGACGCACAAAGCGACCACCTACCCTCGTACTGACAGTCGTTATCTACCCGAGAGCCAAAAGGAAGACATTCCGGACATTCTCCAGGCGCTCATTTTGTCCGATCAGAACGTCTCTGGGCTGGTGGCTGGCGCAGATCCTCATCGCAAGGCCAGGGTATTCAATGACGCCAAAGTGACCGCGCACCACGCGATCATTCCAACACCGGCCAGAACAGACATCAGTGCCATGTCTGAGATCGAGTTCAATCTTTACGACGCCATCCGTCGTTTCTACATCGCGCAGTTCTACAGCGAGTTCGAGTTCACCAAAACCTCCATCGAGGTGCAGTGTGGGCGTCACCTCTTTGCGTCCGCTGGTAAGACACCTACCAAACAAGGCTGGAAGGTTTTGTTTGCTTCTGATAGTGAAAGCAGTCCCAAGGACGAGGGGGAAGACACCGACGCGCCGGTTGAACAAGAGAAGCTCCCCAGGGTTAGCCAGGGCGAACCTGCCTTGCTGAATGGGGCCGAGCTGGCAAACAAAATGACGCGGCCAGCACCGCACTTCACCGAAGCCACATTGCTTGCCGCGATGGAGAACATTGCCCGGTTCGTGACTGAGGAGAAGTTCAAACAAATCCTCAAAGACACAGCCGGTTTAGGCACTCCAGCAACACGCGCAAGCATCATCCAGGGCGCTGTTGATAAAGGCTACTTCAAGCGTCAGAAAAAGGTACTGCTTGCAACTGATAAGGCTCATGCGCTTATAGCAGTGCTTCCACCAGCCATCAAATCACCCGGCATGACTGCGGCTTGGGAGCAGGAGCTTGAGAAAGTTGCCTCCGGCTCCGGGAACATGTCTGTCTTCATGAAGCAGATTTCCACCTGGATCTGCCAAATGGTTGAGCAGCTCAAAGTGGCCGCACCGGTTCTGACCAAAGAAGGTGGCGCGATGGCTAAAGCCTTCGAGGGCGCGAAGCCTCCTTCACACGAATGCTTCAACTGCGGTGGAGAGATGCACCGGATCAAAGGGAAGAACGGTTTTTTCTGGGGCTGCCAGAACGAGGCTTGCAAGAAGACGTTCCCAGACAACCGAGGGAAACCCGAGAAACGTATCGCGGCGGAGGATTGTCCAGACTGCCCAGATTGCGGTAGCCCGATGCGTCTCAGGAAAGGAAAAGCCCCTGGCAAGAAACGAGCCTCTAAGTTCTGGGGCTGCACAGCGTATCCCGATTGCAAAGGCACTATGCCCTTCAAAAAGTCGGACTTTATGGATTGATAGAGGAATTAAGTATGTTTGGAAAAATCATTTTAACTGCGATGCTCACAACCAGCTCTGCCACTGCCGAAGATGCCGGGAAGAACATCGCCTCAGGCTTGGCAACTGCATCTACCCGCCAAATAGGTCAGGCCATCATGCCAACTCTAGCTATCGGCTCGGCCATTGCAAAAAGCGCAGGAAAAGGCATGGTGTTAGGTTTCGCTGAGACATCTGCCAGCTATATTTCCCACGATGACCTGAGCGCCACTCGAAGCTATCAAAACCCTGAGGCTGTTGATATGGCAAAAGGCCTGGGGACCTTGAAAGACGTCCCTGATTTCCTCTACGTCATTACAGACGTAAATGCCAACATGGCTGACAAATGCAAGCGCGTCTGGGAGCCTCAATCACTGGCTTTAAGCCAATTGATTGTTGAGCTGGTGGCACTGCGTAAGACGAACAACAAAGGTAGCTACGAACAAGCGCTATCCCACCTCGATTGTTCAATATTCACAAACTAAAACAATTAAGGGGCCGTCGGCCCCTTATCTTTAATTACCCAAGTTCTTTTGATACCTGAGCTACAATAGTTTTAAATCAGAATACCAAAATCAATTCACATGGATGGCGAATACTTCAACCGGATAATCTCCAAAGTGCGGGTGCGTTATGACGTTCCTTGAGAAGCCACGCCAAGGACGAATCTCTATCCTGGACATATCTCCAGCCTTTGGGTAGCCACACTTAACATGGACTTCATCATACTCGCGCCCCTCTAGTCTTTTTATCCAGTAGTCTGTGACGAGGCGATATTCATCTGGTTTTTCTCCAGATTTGATCTGATCGAAGTAAATCTTTTTTACGGGCAGATGAAGTATTCTCTTTTTCATAATCACCACCTGATAGCTCATCAGACTATCTAACTATTAGACAAAACATCCCTTTTTCAATTTCTGTCTCTCTCGCCTCATGGGCCAATACAATATCCGCGATAACACGAATATTCCCTTCATAGTTGCGAATGGCCGCATCCCGCATCGTGTCTAAAGTGTCCTGACACTTCGCTCGCCTGAATTTAACGAGCCAACTTTGCCGATCTATCTTGTCCACACCAAATCCCATTCAGCGAACCATGTATCCAGCTTCTTTTGCCGCAGCATCAAGCTCGGAGGAAAAGTTAACGTCGGACTTTTCTGCCGCGTTATAGAGGGCTCCACACTTGGGCCATGAGCGCCCTACCAGTTTCATCGCCAACGCATCCGCCAGCATTTCTCGGATCTGTGTTTCAGCCTCACCAAAATCGGCTAGAGTTTCGTCTATGCCCGACTCTTCCATCAGCTCGATGAGCTGAGGTTGTTTGAGCCAGACGCCTGTTTGCATTTCCAACTGGTCTCTTGCATCTGCCACCAATTGGCGTTCAAGGGTGACGCCATTTACGGTCTTAACAAATTGCTTTGGCTGACGCTTTACCTTTTTTGGTCTGGACACATCAGAGATAACCGTCACCGGCTTCCCACGCAGTTCACGCGGCAACGGTCCACTTAGCCCCAGAACTAAGCGACGAGCGTACTCATGCTCGTATGGTTTCAACCCTCGACCTTCACGGTACATCTCAGTATCCACCAGCAGATCACCGCGCAGCCTCGCGTTTTTCCGCACTTGTTCGGACAAGACCGATTTGCCCTTCCCGCTGGCTCCCATTACGAGCGAGTGAGATTCTACTTTGTTATCAAAAAACATAATTCCGCCCCCAAAGAGGTGTTGCTATAAAACATGGTTTGAACATCTGGCGCTGTTATTGCGCCCACCGATACTCTGGGCAACGCACTCTGTTGTGGCCGCTTTTCCCTTTGCTATTGGTGATGTCATCTTCATTCTTCGCAGCCCCCAGCTTACTCAGTATTTCAGCTTTTGTGGCGCGATGACCGCGTATTAAAAGAGCATTCAGCAGGTATCCAGTGAACACCTCTGTACTCGGCATACGGTCAAGCAACTCAACATACTGCTCATCCGTCAAATCATGGATCTCACAATATTTTTCCACCGCCTTTTCGTAGGCTTCTGCGTAGCCATGAGTGGAAATCCTGAAAACAATATCCCCATTGCCGTAGCCTGGCTTTGTGACGAGAAAACAAGGTGCGAAGTAGGTTCTCTTCACCCCCATCCGGCTCCGGTTCTCGATACTGATATAAGCCCTCAGCCCCTCAGCAATGATATTTGGCCCGGAGTTGCGTCGCCGCTTACAAGTCTTATTCTGACGCTTCACCTCTTCTGCCTCAGCTTCCCACTTTCGGTCCAAGCTGTAGGCCAGCCGGTGAGCTGTTGCGTAGGAATACTCTCTCAAGGAGAAGTATTCCTGCCGGTAATCATCCGCCACCCCAACTGTTCGTGCGACACGGAACCCGACGAAACCGGCGTCATGGGTTCCCTCGCCGTAGTAAATGACTGCCATTATTTACCTTCCTTACTTCTGATACCGTGCTGCACCACGGTATGGCGACCGCAATTCACATTCAGGTGATCCCGAACTGCGGCCATGACCGCTGAATGCAATCTGTAATCCACACTCTGCCCAAGTGTTTCTGTCGCTTGTTCTTTTGCCATCCACGAAATATCAAAGCTATCAGGTATCGACATCAACTCCTGAACCAGATCGACCGATGGCTTGTAAATGCGGCCACCGTCTTGGATGTACACTGCATCCTTTACCCCACGATCCTGAGACTTGAGGATGGTCGGGCAACTGGTGCTTTCTCTCGTCAAGAACGCAGGCATCCTGCGAGAAGTTGACTCTCTGGCCTGAATTGACTTCAACGCTGTGACGTCTGCACAATCCCCGAGGTGCTTCTCGATCACCGGCCACAATCGTCCACCAGCTCTCTGCTCAGGTTTCGGTGGAACGAACCCAGGGAAGACCGACGCCACCATGTAATAGCGTTCTCGCCCCTGGTACGCGCCGAAATCCAGACCGTTCAAGACCATCTCAGTGAGGAAGTACCCCATCCGCCGCAGTGTCGTTCCCATCATCGCCCCGGCTCCGGATGCTTTGAAGTTCGGGACGTTTTCCACCAGCACGACGGCAGGGTTCACGACCTCGATCTGTTTTAGTGCCGGGTAAACCATGTCGAGCATGGTGGAGAGATCTTCAAGAGAACGCTCTTTGTCCCTTGGACTTTTGGCGTTTGAGTGGTCATCACACCCCAACGAGTAATGGGCCAAACCAATTGGTGGGCACTCCGCCAGCAAGGCTCCAAGGCGATCCAGCTCCAGGTGATGAATGTCTTCATTCAGCAGGATACGCGGGGAGCTGTTCACCAGCGTATTGAGCGCATGTACTTCACTCAGGTTCCGCCCGGATGCTCTGTCTCTGGCTTCAACTGGACGATGTTCCAAAACAATCTCAGCCTTCCAGCCAAGCGATTCCATAACATGAATGTCTACCCCGCCAGTCAATGCCACAAAGGCACGGAAAGGGCTGGTTTTTCTGAACCGATCAGCAATGGCAAAGGCTCTGTTTGCGACGGGAGTGAAGACTACTCGACCTTTTCGCATTTCGACGTGGAAACGCTCTGTATAGCGAGGGAAGCACTTATCTATGAGCCCTTGTCCAGAAAACTCAATAACGGTTTCCAGCGGGTTGTTGGAGCGACTCTTTGGTTGATACCGGCGCTGATAAACCTGGTGTGTCTGTAGTTCATCGGTCGCTGGGATCACCGAAAAACCGCCCATCCCCTCCCCTGGCTCAACGGCGATGCCCATACCTGGCTTGAACCCCATAACATCCAAAAAGTTGGACGAAACCCTAACCTTGCGTTTATCGCCTACTCGATTGAACGCAAGTTGTTTGGTTACTACGGAGGGGGAGACGATCGGTAACATTGGTCAACCTCTTTTCTTCTTGTTTTGCTCGCGCTTCACCATTGCTCCAGCAGCTTTCAGAAGTCTCTGGTTCTCCGCCAGCTCCTCTTGGAGTTCCTGAGTATCCTCTTCTGTCTGAGCCTTTTTCAGCTCGGCCTCGCAATATTGGACCTCTTCCTGCAAGCTGACTTTCGCAAACTTGAGAGCGGCCAGTCGCGTCGTATAAACGCCAAAAGGCAATTCGCCACCTTCCCGGAACTGCTTCAAGCACCAGCTCGGTATAGATGGCAACCAACCAAAGTCCCCATTCTTCCGTGACCTTTTCCCCCACGTAATCCCATCTAACTTTTGGGCAAGATTGACATAGCGTTGATCGCTGGTTGAGTTGCGTCGTTTCTGAATAGAGCGAACTATCCACTCTGTAACCTCGACCTTTGCTTTATCATCATCAGAGATGTAATAAAGGGCTGCGTACAACACAGCGCCTTTACGAATGACTGATGGTGGGTATGCCTGGGCTTTCATCTATCCCCCTATCGCTTTTTCTTTCCGACAAGACGGAGATGATCGGCGGCCAAGTCATACTGCTCGTTTTTGTCGCGGCGGCGGAATCTGTCAAAAAACTTCCCTCGTGGCAGGGTTTCTTCCATAGCGATCAGGCGGTTCAGCCACACTTCTTGAGGTAGCATCCCTGCTGGAGTCGGCCCGAGCTTACGTCCTTCCTTGACGTGCTCCATTGTTTGCGTGGCAGTAAAAATCGTACCACCAAACTTTCTCCACTTGAATTGCAGGGGCATATCTGGAGACTCATCCAGCATCAATTTCTTATTGGTTTGTTCTGTCACGACAATTACTCCACCATCCATTCTTCACTAAGCAGGAACGCCCAGCGCTCTTCTGCTTTTTCTGGGTTGTCTTTGGCCTGTTTGATCATGATCTCGGCGGCGTTAAAGCCTACCTCTCCACTGAACCGGCCCCATGAATGGCTATGCCACTCGCGCATCACACTTCGGCCAAGCGATGCAAGTTCTGGACTTACACCCTCATGGAGGGCATAGAGCTCCCAAGCATCCCACCCGTATCGTAATAGGTTGTGCCCTGGGGCGTTAAAGGCCTGAGCAGCCTTGAACCGCTCTCCAGGCTCCTTCCCTCTAACATCCACACCCTGGAGCACCAACCCCATTACCACTTCAATGACAGGCTCGCGTTGCTTCTTTGCCAGCTCGATGGCAGCCACCAGCATTGCTTTGGCGTCAACAAATTTCCCATGCCCTTGGCACATACCGCAGGTTTCTTTGGAAGGGGAAAAGTCATAAACACCGGAACCAGCACAAAGGCGGCATGTCAGGTCAATCATGGGCTCTTCTCTCCTCATACTCTTCGATGCGCTCTTTCAGACGCTGAACCACTGGTGCGAGCTCAGGGATAGCTTCCGCTTCCTCAAGCGTGTATCGCTTGTCTTCCTGGTAATCGACTATTTGAGGAGGCCTTGGCTGTTTAGGGAACTCAGCAAAGTCATTCAGCGACATCGAGGTAGGAAGTCCTCCTTCAATCTCACCTTTTTCGTTGAGTGACTGAGTGACGATAAGCTGTGTTCCGCCCACCTCGGTATCAAAGCGGTCATCAAAGCGCTCACCGATAGTCCAGCCGCCACGGCCAAGAACACAGGTCGTACTCATACGTAGGCGATTGAATGCTTTAGCGTCATCCCAGTTCAAAGGATTTTCATCCATGAGGAAAAAAGGCGCTTCGTCCCGAACGAACACCTTGGACTTGGCGTTATCGAAGATCGGCCCAAACACCCCCTGCTGGAGGTATGGTTCGACTTTCTCTGCAAGATCCTGGTGCCCTTGAGAACGCAGCGCCTCATAGAGCTGGGTGATTGTTTGTTTGCCGGTGTCCGGAAGGCAGGACAATACTGTCTGCTTTTCCTCGTCACTCAGGCTTACCATTCTGGACAAAAAGCTGACTACCAGCTCGTTGTGCCCATCGACCGTTTCAATGTTGAGCTTGTTCTCGTCCATCTTCTTCCTCAGTAATCGGTTCGATAAATTCAATGGAGTCCATGCTTACATGACTGATAATGGCTTTCAGGCCGCAGCAGTCGCATGGTTCAAAGGTCAGTTCTGATCCCTTGGGAGACTGATGCGTGACCGTTGCCACAGCCCCTAGAGGGATCAACCCCCAGCCGTTTTTTAGTACCCGAGTAGTTCTGACCAGCCGACCTTTGTACTCTCGTTTCAGTTTCGGATGCGGCACTACCGCATATCGCTTACTCATTTCGGTCCCCTTGTACCAAAGGCTCGACAACCAGCTCTTGAGCTTCGTCCCAGTCGGACACCTTTGCATCACCAAACGCAAAGGCAATTCGCATAGCCACTGTCGGCCTGCCTATTTTCATCAAGTAAGCCGCAGCACCGGCACACATCGACTCTTGTCCCGAAGGTGCATAGTTACCCTCTTCATCCCATTCACCACCTGACTTTGAGTGCACGGTCTTGTGGCAATGAAACGTCGTCATGTCGTTTTCAACGATGTCGTTGATGATGCCTTCTAATCGCCCAGGGGCCAGCTCGATAGCGCCCTCCTTCCGGAATGGACAGTTGGCGCAAGGTTTCTTCAAACGGAGATGATTTGCTTGCTTTGGCATACATATCACTTTTACAGCATCATTTTATGATTCTATGATATAGCCATATTCCGTGTAGTCAATATCTCACTAACAATTACTTTCTATCGGACGCTTACGCGCCCATTTTGGGCAGATAGACAAGTTATTTGGGCGTTTGGGCGTTTGGAGTGTGCGAGGTGGACAGCGGGGAGACTTTCACATGTGAAAGTTTTGTTTCTTGGTATCGTTTTATTGTCTCTTGATATTATTTTATGATGCTGTAATAATCATAAATAAGGGCCGCATCGCTCTTCGACCTTCGTTGCAGCCCTTACAACACAATCAAGCAATTAAGGAGCTTTGTTATGCTGCAAGGCAATACTAACACGAATAAGCGCATCCCGCTCGCGGCGTTCATGAAATGGCCGCTGGCGAAACGTCAGGACTTCATCGACCGGGAAATGTCCGGTTGCCCCGACTTTATCAAGACGTCTTTGCTTCGGCATTAAGGCGATCAGGCAGGAAAGCAAAGAACCTCGCTTCGGCGGGGTTCTTCGTTTCTACCTCTTGAATGTTTCGTCAGAACAAACTGGAGCGCTTATGTCACCAGAAACACAGCAACTTACATCCAAGGCTTTATCTCTCATCGAGCAGTCCCGATACAGAATGGGCACATCTCGGTTTGTTGAGGCCTTTATTGACCAGTGGGCATACTTGCAGACTGGCCTATACCCAGCCAAGGAGGAGATCCCGGAAGAACTTCAGCCGGTCGCCTTCGAGCTCTCTCACGTCCTGTCTGCCGCCATTAAGCGCGACCCCACCAGCGATGTTTTGGGTTACGTCCTAAGCATGTCTGGCTTCCACAAGAAGGGCACCAATTACTTCCCCACTCCTCCAGAGATTGGCCGCTTGATGTCACTCATTGTTGGCTCACAGTCTTCGGCAGACTTTTATGAGCCCTGCTGTGGTTCTGGCATCAACGCCATTCACTGGATGGAAAACCTGATCGAGAACCACGGTCCCGAAGCATTGAGAGAAGCCTCAATCTACCTGGAAGACATCGATCCGTTGATGGTGAAGTGCTGCATGATCCAGCTATTCCATTATTTCGAGTCCCGCAATACCACTCCCAAAACGCTGAGTATCGTCGGCATAGACACCCTTAGCAGACGAACCAAGAACATCGCCTACTACGCCGAAAAACCTCCAGCAACCGCCGCTACCGTGGCAGCATAAAAAAACCCGCCGATTGGCGGGTTTTGCATTCAATGCGCTGCTCTATGGCACCTTACAGTTTTCCGTACCGGTTCAAGAACGAAGACCTGTCTAAGATCCCCCAGTCTGTCAGCATGTAGTAGCCGGTGGCACCTCGTTCGCCGGTAGACTCCCTGACGAACAAGATATTCATTCCGAACTCATCACGCAGGGCAGACAACTGTCTCTTGATCGTTGATTCAGGAATATTTGTTGCCTTGTGAAGGTCTTGGAGACTTGGCTTCTCCGTTTTAGACAGGGCATTCACCAAAGCAAATTTTCTTTTCATGTCCTGTGAGATCTTCATATTCACCTGTTCTTGACAGGCCCAACCTCTCTGGCTGGGCCTCCTTTATTAGCCTTCGACACTCAGGAGTTCAATGTCTGACACAGGCACATGAACATGCTTTTCCTTGCCTTCGCCATCGAGCGTTTTAACCCAGACAGTAGACGGAACCAGAGCAACACGGTCGGTCATGATGACTCCACGTTTGGTCTCGCCATCCAGGTTAACGTTGACAGCAAAAATCAAACTGTCAGCCCGGACGTTCTTCCATTCCTTGTCCTTCGGCAGAGGAGGAAGAGCATCACCGCCTTCTTCATCTTTGTCCTTGCCGCTGTTATCTGGCTGCTTGACAGGATCTTTGTGCTCACCCTCTTCATCACGCAAAGGGTCTTCGTCATCATCGTCCTGACCATTGGAATTTTTACCCCCTTCCAGTTCCTCCTGGGCAAGGTTCAGGTCGTCATTCCCGGTTTGTTCCGACGTACCATCCCCACCCGAGTTGAGGGATTGCTCGTCGGTGTTGCCAGCGCCAAGCTCATCATTCTGGTGGGAGCCAGTCAGTGGGCCTTTTTCCATTTCGTCTTTGATACGTTTGGCATCATTCAGCAGCTCACGGCTTTGTTTACGAGTAATCCCGTCAGACATAGCCACCGCGCAGACGGCGCGACATCTTTCTTCATTCAGATCGAACAAGAGACGAAGGTTATTCAAGGTCTCTGTATCAGAACATACTTCATTATCGTATAACTCACGCACACAGTCAGGTAGCTTGAGCAACGACAGATGCGTAGATACGAAAGTGATATTCTTACCGAGCCGATCAGCAATATCCTTTTGCTTCCAACCTTCTTCAATAAACAGGTTTAACGCCTCGGCAATCTCTACCGGAGTCAAGTCATCCCGCTGGATGTTTTCGATCAGCTCACCAGCAGTCTCGTCCAAGTTGTTCTGGACCTTATCATTCACCACCAAGTCAATGGTCTCGATACCAGCGTGTTTACACGCTCTCCAACGCCGCTCCCCTTTTTGGATGACGAACTTGCCTTCTTCGTTCTTCGGGAACACGATGATCGGAGACTGCTGCCCTTCGGTCAGCAAGGTTGCCGCCAGCTCTTCAATGTTACGGAAGCGCTTACGAACCTGGACCTTGGATACAACGTCGTCAACAGGTACGGTAAGAACCTCTTTGCCTTTCTTGCCTTTGGCGGCTTTAGCAAGTTCGGACAGGCCTTTTAAATTGTTCAATGCCATCGCTTAGCCCACCTTCTCTAATAGTTCTTCCAACACCGCCTCAACTTCTTTGGCCGCGACATGTCCATAGCGAAGCTCCCAGACAGGGATGCCATCAGTCGTCGCCGTATCGAGCGGAGGCCGGTGCATAATTTTGTTCTCAAACAACAGATCCGGAACTGTGTTCTCCAGCGACTTGAGGGCTTTGTCGTGATTGACAGAGCGGTCCATGTCGTTGATCACGATGCCCAGGATCTCCAAATCTTGGTTGTACGCCTCGCGCACACCAATAATCGTGTTCAGGAGACCTTCTACGCCGTCCACAGCGAAGCCAGAGAGCTTTACTGGACATGCCACATGGGTAGACATCACCAACGCTGCCACCAGCTTTCTGCCGAGGCTAGGCGGACAATCAATCAGCACGTAGTCGTAGTTCTCAAACAGCTCAGCCAAATGGCGAGCCGGATTCATGGCCTGGTCAAGAGGCACAGCCTCCATCTCAAACAGATCCGGGTCGTTTTTCGGCGTATGAATGAGGTCTGCACCGCAAGGGCAGTGCATGACCTCAATGCCGTCCAGCTCGTAAGCGAACAGCTCTGCGGTTTTGGTTCCTGTGAGGATGGGCTCGTAGTCACCATCCTCAAGCTCTCGTCTGGGGGCCAGTCGAGAGGACGTGTTCCCCTGACCATCCATATCCAAGACCAGCACTTTCTTTTTCTTCTGTAACGCCAGATAAAAGGCCTGCTGGATACAGAGGGTACTCTTACCCACTCCGCCTTTCTGGTTGGCGAAGCTGATTACTTTTGCCATACCCACCTCTATTTTGGTTTCTCGCAGGTGATCAAGACCACCCCCAAACTTTCACATGTGAAAGATTGTAGCGATCATAAAATGATACTGCAATATCTAATTATGGTTCTGTTAAAACAAACTTTAAACAAAAAAACGGCCATGAAGGCCGCTTATTGACAAGGTTTGTGCTGTCAGCGCAATTGATTTGCTGCTCCAAGCCCATTCGCCAATAACTGCATCGCATCGTTGAACAGCGCGGAGCCCCGTTCCGGTGTGAGCAATTCCGGCATATCTTCTCGCGGCCAAGTACCGGCTACTTGAATGAGCAAACTGGCAGCCCAGTGGATCTGCTTTTCTTCACTTTCATCGGCCAGAGTGCATACGACGGGGAAACCGTACTTACGCCCCCAGCGACTCACCTCTTTGAACGATACCAGCTCAGGCTTTTGCAAATCCCGGCTGTAGGCCTCAGCTATCATGTGGTTCAGTTCTTTAGCGTCCATTTATCCCACTCTATTGTAAACAAGACATTTTTATCTTTTATATTCAATGGCTTATTTTCCTGCTAATTGGTAATACCATGAAAAATACCATGCTCAGAAAAGGCTTAACAATATTTTGAAAAATTGCCTACTGAGCGCTGCCGCACAGCTCCATAGGCCGCTTTCCTGGCTTTGCTTCCAGATGTATGCTATTCTGCTCCTGCAGCTAATGGATCACCGCAAACAGGTTACTCGCCTGGGGATTCCCTTTCGACCCGAGCATCCGTATGAGACTCATGCTCGATTATTATTATTATAGAAGCCCCCATGAATAAATCGCTCATCATTTTCGGCATCGTCAACATAACCTCGGACAGTTTCTCCGATGGAGGCCGGTATCTGGCGCCAGACGCAGCCATTGCGCAGGCGCGTAAGCTGATGGCCGAGGGGGCAGATGTGATCGACCTCGGTCCGGCATCCAGCAATCCCGACGCCGCGCCTGTTTCGTCCGACACAGAAATCGCGCGTATCGCGCCGGTGCTGGACGCGCTCAAGGCAGATGGCATTCCCGTCTCGCTCGACAGTTATCAACCCGCGACGCAAGCCTATGCCTTGTCGCGTGGTGTGGCCTATCTCAATGATATTCGCGGTTTTCCAGACGCTGCGTTCTATCCGCAATTGGCGAAATCATCTGCCAAACTCGTCGTTATGCATTCGGTGCAAGACGGGCAGGCAGATCGGCGCGAGGCACCCGCTGGCGACATCATGGATCACATTGCGGCGTTCTTTGACGCGCGCATCGCGGCGCTGACGGGTGCCGGTATCAAACGCAACCGCCTTGTCCTTGATCCCGGCATGGGGTTTTTTCTGGGGGCTGCTCCCGAAACCTCGCTCTCGGTGCTGGCGCGGTTCGATGAATTGCGGCTGCGCTTCGATTTGCCGGTGCTTCTGTCTGTTTCGCGCAAATCCTTTCTGCGCGCGCTCACAGGCCGTGGTCCGGGGGATGTCGGGGCCGCGACACTCGCTGCAGAGCTTGCCGCCGCCGCAGGTGGAGCTGACTTCATCCGCACACACGAGCCGCGCCCCTTGCGCGACGGGCTGGCGGTATTGGCGGCGCTGAAAGAAACCGCAAGAATTCGTTAACTGCACATTCGGGATATTTCTCTATATTCGCGCTTCATCAGAAAACTGAAGGAACCTCCATTGAATCGAACTAATATTTTTTTTGGTGAATCGCATTCTGACTGGTTGCCTGTCAGAGGCGGAGAATCTGGTGATTTTGTTTTTCGACGTGGTGACGGGCATGCCTTCGCGAAAATCGCACCTGCTTCCCGCCGCGGTGAGCTCGCTGGAGAGCGTGACCGCCTCATTTGGCTCAAAGGTCGAGGTGTGGCTTGCCCCGAGGTCATCAACTGGCAGGAGGAACAGGAGGGTGCATGCTTGGTGATAACGGCAATTCCGGGAGTACCGGCGGCTGATCTGTCTGGAGCGGATTTGCTCAAAGCGTGGCCGTCAATGGGGCAGCAACTTGGCGCTGTTCACAGCCTATCGGTTGATCAATGTCCGTTTGAGCGCAGGCTGTCGCGAATGTTCGGACGCGCCGTTGATGTGGTGTCCCGCAATGCCGTCAATCCCGACTTCTTACCGGACGAGGACAAGAGTACGCCGCAGCTCGATCTTTTGGCTCGTGTCGAACGAGAGCTACCGGTGCGGCTCGACCAAGAGCGCACCGATATGGTTGTTTGCCATGGTGATCCCTGCATGCCGAACTTCATGGTGGACCCTAAAACTCTTCAATGCACGGGTCTGATCGACCTTGGGCGGCTCGGAACAGCAGATCGCTATGCCGATTTGGCACTCATGATTGCTAACGCCGAAGAGAACTGGGCAGCGCCAGATGAAGCAGAGCGCGCCTTCGCTGTCCTATTCAATGTATTGGGGATCGAAGCCCCCGACCGCGAACGCCTTGCCTTCTATCTGCGATTGGACCCTCTGACTTGGGGTTGATGTTCATGCCGCCTGTTTTTCCTGCTCATTGGCACGTTTCGCAACCTGTTCTCATTGCGGACACCTTTTCCAGCCTCGTTTGGAAAGTTTCATTGCCAGACGGGACTCCTGCAATCGTCAAGGGATTGAAACCTATAGAAGACATTGCTGATGAACTGCGCGGGGCCGACTATCTGGTATGGCGCAATGGGAGGGGAGCAGTCCGGTTGCTCGGTCGTGAGAACAATCTGATGTTGCTCGAATATGCCGGGGAGCGAATGCTCTCTCACATCGTTGCCGAGCACGGCGACTACCAGGCGACCGAAATTGCAGCGGAACTAATGGCGAAGCTGTATGCCGCATCTGAGGAACCCCTGCCTTCTGCCCTTCTCCCGATCCGGGATCGCTTTGCAGCTTTGTTTCAGCGGGCGCGCGATGATCAAAACGCAGGTTGTCAAACTGACTACGTCCACGCGGCGATTATAGCCGATCAAATGATGAGCAATGCCTCGGAACTGCGTGGGCTACATGGCGATCTGCATCATGAAAACATCATGTTCTCCAGTCGCGGCTGGCTGGTGATAGATCCCGTCGGTCTGGTCGGTGAAGTGGGCTTTGGCGCCGCCAATATGTTCTACGATCCGGCTGACAGAGACGACCTTTGTCTCGATCCTAGACGCATTGCACAGATGGCGGACGCATTCTCTCGTGCGCTGGACGTCGATCCGCGTCGCCTGCTCGACCAGGCGTACGCTTATGGGTGCCTTTCCGCAGCTTGGAACGCGGATGGAGAAGAGGAGCAACGCGATCTAGCTATCGCGGCCGCGATCAAGCAGGTGCGACAGACGTCATACTAGATATCAAGCGACTTCTCCTATCCCCTGGGAACACATCAATCTCACCGGAGAATATCGCTGGCCAAAGCCTTAGCGTAGGATTCCGCCCCTTCCCGCAAACGACCCCTGGAAGCCCCGTAGCGACGCGGAGAGGGGCGAGACAAGCCAAGGGCGCAGGCTCGATGCGCAGCACGACATAGCCGGTTCTCGCAAGGACGAGAATTTCCCTGCGGTGCCCCTCAAGTGTCAATGAAAGTTTCCAACGCGAGCCATTCGCGAGAGCCTTGAGTCCACGCTAGATCTATCTCATCTGCGCAAGGCAGAACGTGAAGACGGCCGCCCTGGACCTCGCCCGCGAGCGCCAGGCGCACGAGGCCGGCGCGCGGACCCGCGCCACGGCCCACGAGCGGACGCCGCAGCAGGAGCGCCAGAAGGCCGCCAGAGAGGCCGAGCGCGGCCGTGAGGCTTGGACGCTAGGGCAGGGCATGAAAAAGCCCGTAGCGGGCTGCTACGGGCGTCTGACGCGGTGGAAAGGGGGAGGGGATGTTGTCTACATGGCTCTGCTGTAGTGAGTGGGTTGCGCTCCGGCAGCGGTCCTGATCAATCGTCACCCTTTCTCGGTCCTTCAACGTTCCTGACAACGAGCCTCCTTTTCGCCAATCCATCGACAATCACCGCGAGTCCCTGCTCGAACGCTGCGTCCGGACGGGCTTCGTCGAAGGCGTCTATCGCGGCCCGCAACAGCGGCGAGAGCGGAGCCTGTTCAACGGTGCCGCCGCGCTCGCCGGCATCGCTGTCGCCGGCCTGCTCCTCAAGCACGGCCCCAACAGTGAAGTAGCTGATTGTCATCAGCGCATTGACGGCGTCCCCGGCCGAAAAACCCGCCTCGCAGAGGAAGCGAAGCTGCGCGTCGGCCGTTTCCATCTGCGGTGCGCCCGGTCGCGTGCCGGCATGGATGCGCGCGCCATCGCGGTAGGCGAGCAGCGCCTGCCTGAAGCTGCGGGCATTCCCGATCAGAAATGAGCGCCAGTCGTCGTCGGCTCTCGGCACCGAATGCGTATGATTCTCCGCCAGCATGGCTTCGGCCAGTGCGTCGAGCAGCGCCCGCTTGTTCCTGAAGTGCCAGTAAAGCGCCGGCTGCTGAACCCCCAACCGTTCCGCCAGTTTGCGTGTCGTCAGACCGTCTACGCCGACCTCGTTCAACAGGTCCAGGGCGGCACGGATCACTGTATTCGGCTGCAACTTTGTCATGCTTGACACTTTATCACTGATAAACATAATATGTCCACCAACTTATCAGTGATAAAGAATCCGCGCGTTCAATCGGACCAGCGGAGGCTGGTCCGGAGGCCAGACGTGAAACCCAACAGACCCCTGATCGTAATTCTGAGCACTGTCGCGCTCGACGCTGTCGGCATCGGCCTGATTATGCCGGTGCTGCCGGGCCTCCTGCGCGATCTGGTTCACTCGAACGACGTCACCGCCCACTATGGCATTCTGCTGGCGCTGTATGCGTTGATGCAATTTGCCTGCGCACCTGTGCTGGGCGCGCTGTCGGATCGTTTCGGGCGGCGGCCGGTCTTGCTCGTCTCGCTGGCCGGCGCTGCTGTCGACTACGCCATCATGGCGACGGCGCCTTTCCTTTGGGTTCTCTATATCGGGCGGATCGTGGCCGGCATCACCGGGGCGACTGGGGCGGTAGCCGGCGCTTATATTGCCGATATCACTGATGGCGATGAGCGCGCGCGGCACTTCGGCTTCATGAGCGCCTGTTTCGGGTTCGGGATGGTCGCGGGACCTGTGCTCGGTGGGCTGATGGGCGGTTTCTCCCCCCACGCTCCGTTCTTCGCCGCGGCAGCCTTGAACGGCCTCAATTTCCTGACGGGCTGTTTCCTTTTGCCGGAGTCGCACAAAGGCGAACGCCGGCCGTTACGCCGGGAGGCTCTCAACCCGCTCGCTTCGTTCCGGTGGGCCCGGGGCATGACCGTCGTCGCCGCCCTGATGGCGGTCTTCTTCATCATGCAACTTGTCGGACAGGTGCCGGCCGCGCTTTGGGTCATTTTCGGCGAGGATCGCTTTCACTGGGACGCGACCACGATCGGCATTTCGCTTGCCGCATTTGGCATTCTGCATTCACTCGCCCAGGCAATGATCACCGGCCCTGTAGCCGCCCGGCTCGGCGAAAGGCGGGCACTCATGCTCGGAATGATTGCCGACGGCACAGGCTACATCCTGCTTGCCTTCGCGACACGGGGATGGATGGCGTTCCCGATCATGGTCCTGCTTGCTTCGGGTGGCATCGGAATGCCGGCGCTGCAAGCAATGTTGTCCAGGCAGGTGGATGAGGAACGTCAGGGGCAGCTGCAAGGCTCACTGGCGGCGCTCACCAGCCTGACCTCGATCGTCGGACCCCTCCTCTTCACGGCGATCTATGCGGCTTCTATAACAACGTGGAACGGGTGGGCATGGATTGCAGGCGCTGCCCTCTACTTGCTCTGCCTGCCGGCGCTGCGTCGCGGGCTTTGGAGAAATTCTTCAAATTCCCGTTGCACATAGCCCGGCAATTCCTTTCCCTGCTCTGCCATAAGCGCAGCGAATGCCGGGTAATACTCGTCAACGATCTGATAGAGAAGGGTTTGCTCGGGTCGGTGGCTCTGGTAACGACCAGTATCCCGATCCCGGCTGGCCGTCCTGGCCGCCACATGAGGCATGTTCCGCGTCCTTGCAATACTGTGTTTACATACAGTCTATCGCTTAGCGGAAAGTTCTTTTACCCTCAGCCGAAATGCCTGCCGTTGCTAGACATTGCCAGCCAGTGCCCGTCACTCCGCGGTCTTCACTGCGTGATCGAGTTGATCGACACCCGCCGTGACACGCTCCATGAAGTGCCTGCCTGCGTCTGTTAGCCGAACGCCCCGCGCATGGCGCTCAAATAGCAGGACACCAAGGTTATCCTCCAGCGCTTTCACACGCGCGCTGACGCTCGACTGGCTGATACCAAGTGCCTTGGCCGCATGCCGAAAATTCAGATGCTCGGCGACGGCGATGAACTGAACAAGGGAAATGAGCGGTATCCTGCCAGACAGGATACCGACATTCACGAGGTTTCGATGGTTAGTGCGCCGCATCGGAGCGGGCCTGCTACCAGTCGTCGGTTAGACGACTGGCGACTTCTCGGTGGCAGCCCCACGGAGCCGAAGGAGCACCAGCCCCAACGAAACCAGTACCGCCATCGCCGTGGCGTAACAGATCACGGGCCACGCTGTGTCACCGTTTAAAAGTGCCACCGCCAATGTCCCGACAATGCTGACTATCAGGCTTTGAACGCAGAAGTAGAACGCGACCGCTGATCCCGCGATGTCGTCGAACTCTGCCAAAGCGCCGTTCGCGGTAACGGACACCGTGAAGACAATACCGACCGCGACAACCCACATCGGTAGGATGAAGGTGAGGAATGACGGCGAGCCGTAAAGTTCGCCGATCCCCAACAGGACCGCTCCGCAAACAAGCAACGCCATCCCACGCGCCACGCATCCTGCGATGCCCCATCTGGCGACAAAGGACTTCGCGAAACGGGTTGTCACGATCATTACAAGCGCGACAGTGGCGAAGGCAAAGCTGAATCCGATCTCGGAATATTCCGCTTGGCCTATGAGCACACGGGGAGCCGTCGAGAAGAAGACGAAGTAGGTGCCCATACCGGCGCTAAAGCCGACAGTGTAAACCCAAAAAGCCGGACTCGCGAAGATCGGCAAGACAGATCGGCGCGTCTTGACTTGATCCAGAGGGCGGGTTTCGTGCCACCTGAAACCCGCATTTAGGAGTGCGAGCATCGCCAGTATAGCCAAAGTAATGAATATCGCCTGCCATCCCAAGAACTCGCCGATCAATACTCCGGCGATAGGGCCGAGCGCAGGCACGAACGCCAGCATCGAACTGAAAAGGCCGTAGATGACGACACCCTCAGGACGGTTGGCATAAACGTCGCGAACCGTCGCGAACGTCGCCACATGCATGGCCGACGCGCCCACTGCTTGAAGTAGACGGAAAGCGACAAAGGCCGGTGCAGTTGAAGACCAAGCTGCTCCCAGAGACGCAATGACGAAAGCCGTTGCGCCCGCAAGTAGAATTGGCCGTCGCCCGATTCTGTCTGAGAGCGGACCAAAAATCACCTGGCCCACGCCGAGCATCACCATATAGAGGCTCAACGTGAGTTGGATCATAGCGGGCGTCGTGTTCAGGATGCCGGGCATCGCTGGAACGACAGGGAGATAAATATCCATCGCCAGTGAAGCGAGGATGTCGAAAGGAGCCATCAGCAGCAGTGCTGCCGGCAGCGTATAGGCCCACGCGGGGCGTGTGGTGGTCATGACGAATCAACCCTCGATTAAGGAATACCGGGCGACGTCTGCTCGTCAGCAATCAGATGAGACTAGCCTTACAGAGCGCCGCAACAACAATACTGGTTGTTGCGGCTTACTTGTCTGCTGACTTGGAATTTCCCATCTGATTACTCCACGCTTACGAATATGAATTGCTACATTTTATCCGATTATCTTTTGCTTCGCAATGCGGCATGGGCGCACTCAGCGTTCCAGCCCCCTCTGCCGCCCTAACTGCCACGACACCGACCCGCCCTGCACGATGCCCATAACCTCGCGGCCGAGTTGGCGGTCGATGATCGGCCGCCACGGGACAAGGGTGAACTCATGGGATTTCTCGACCACGGCGAACTTGCCGCTCGATAGATGCACGGTTCCGGTAAACTTGCCGCTGACGCTCTCGCCGTCCGTGGCGGCGCGGAACGGCAGGCCCTTACTCAAAGCCATATCCGATCCGACGCCGGCTACCTCGCGCTCCCGCAGGATGGCGAGAAGGTTGCGCCGGTAGAAGACGCGGCTGTCCCGGCTGCGGGTGGCGTCGCCCTGTTCGATATGGTGCTCGCGGCGCTGGTCCATGGCTTCGCGGACTTGTTGCCCGAAGCCGGTTGGCGCAAGGTCGGCCGTCTCGCCGTGGATCAGCCGCCGGTCCAGCCAGGTCGCGCCGTCCGATCCGATCTGTTTGTTCAGATCGACCGGGGAAAGGACGCGAACGCTGGCCTGACTGTCTCGGCCGGCGTCATGGGCGGCGGCACGGCTGACCAGATCATCGGGGATGCGCCATTGGTCGGCGTCGATCCGCTCGACGATACCGGCCCGGCGTAGCGCCTCCAGCCGGCGCACATGGGCATCGACATAGCCCTCATAGTCGCCGCCTGGAACGCGGCACGTATAGGAAGAATAAACGCCCTTTTCACCCAAGTCCAACAGCTTTGGACCGCAGTTGACTCTTTCGACACCCCTGCGATGCAACCCAATCCGGCTGACGGGGAGCCAGCAACGCTGAAAATTTACCCTCCTCTTTCCCACTAGCGGCTCCTTTTCCGACAACCAGCACGGCGGATCCCTGCCGCGGCGCTGTGAACGCAGCATTTTGATTGGTATCGTTGGCCTTCAGGCTCGTCAGTCAAACAGACCCAGGAGCAGCTCAGCCGGTGGCGCCCGGCTTTCGGGTAACGCCCTGGTCCCGCTGGTTTCGGCTTTGTGCTTCAGGTGATCAAGGATCTGCTTGATCACTATAGGGTCTTCAATGCAGGCGATGACTTTCATGGCGCCGCCGCAGCCGCTGCAGGTCTCGATGTCGATATTGAAAACACGCTTGAGCCGTTGCGCCCATGTCATCGACGCTCGCCGTTGTGCTGGTGTTGCCGGTTCATCAGCCACCCTGACCTTGTTGCCCCTGCCCCGTTTTGCCGGCGTGACCAACGCCCGGTGCCGACTGTTGGGTGCGAACACCCCGTGGAAGCGGGTTAGGTTGACTCTGGGCTTCGGTACCAGGGCGGCCAGCCTTGCAATGAAATCCAATGGTTCGAAAATGACGTGCGTGGTGCCGTCCCGGTACGGCGTCTTGAGCTGGTAGCGCACGTTGCCGCCTCGTGTTAACGACAGCCGCTTCTCGGATACCGCCGGGCGGCTGATGTACCGGCACAGCCGTTCGAGCTTCTTGCGTTCATCGGCCCTGGCCGCCACGCCGGCGTGCAGGCTGGACCCGGCTACCTTGCCAATCCCGTCACCGAACGGATCACCACTGGTCGGCAGAGTTTGCAAAGTGAACACCTTTCGCCCCGCCTGTGAACCGACAGCGATACGGTAAGTGATCGAGTGCCCCAGCAGGGGTGTCATCGGGTCGTCATCCACCGCATCCGAGGCCAGATAGCTGTTTTCGACATCCCGTTCCAGCAGGCCTTGCCGTTCCAGATAGCGACCCACCCGGTGGGCGATGGTGTGCGTCAGCGGCACTGTTGCAAATAACCACGAATGGTAAGCTGAAGACTGTTTTAGCTAAAGGTGCAGCATATGAATCCTTTCCATGGTCGGCATTTTCAGGGCGAAATCATTCTTTGGGCTGTGCGCTGGTATTGTAAATATGGCATTAGCTATCGTGAACTGCAGGAAATGCTGGCCGAACGGGGTGTGAATGTTGATCACACGACTATTTACCGTTGGGTTCAACGTTATGCTCCTGAAATAGAAAAACGTTTACGCTGGTATTGGCGTAATCCTACAGATCTGAGCTCGTGGCATATTGATGAAACCTATGTAAAAGTGAATGGACGATGGTCTTATCTGTATCGTGCAGTCGATCAACGTGGCGATACCATTGATTTTTATCTTTCTTCTAGACGTAATACCAAATCAGCATATTGTTTTCTTGGAAAAATTTTAAATAATGTGAAGAAGTGGCAAATTCCACAAGTGATCAACACGGATAAAGCACCCACATATGGACGTGCTTTATCACGGTTAAAACGGGAAGGTAAATGTCCACCAGACCTTGAGCACAGGCAGATTAAGTATAAAAATAACGTGATTGAATGTGATCATGGCAAGCTAAAGCGGATCATCAGGGCCACATTAGGATTCAAATCTATGAAGACGGCTTATGCCACAATTAAAGGTATTGAAGTCATGCGTGCACTACGTAAAGGACAAGCATCGTCATTTTATTATGGTCAGCCTCAGGGTGAAGTGTGTCTAATCAACAGGGTTTTCGGTCTCTAAGTACTTTTTAAAGGGAACATCATCGACTCAAATCTCTATTTGCAACAGTGCCAAAAAAACCAACTTCAAGTTGGTTTTTCTTTTTTAATCATCAGTGGCGACCTTAACACCATATCCAATTAAACCTGCAAGGCTAGCATAGGCTATTTTGGCATAAATCGAACCCCACCAGACCGTAATTTTACTGGCACCAAATTCCCGAACCGTTTGCCCCATAAAATTAGTGGTTTCATAGAAATTTTTAGCAGAATAACCTAACGCAATATGATCAAGGACAGGGAATAAACTAAAAGCTAAACCTACTGCTGCTGCGGGGAAAGTAAACTCTCTTGATAGACCGAATTTTCCAGTAATAAATACAAGCGATACCACGATAATTAATCTAATGATAGTCCATAGCATCACTGTGAAAGGCAAGTTAAAGATGCCTGCTCCCTGCCACGCAAGACCGCAAACAACTAGGGGTCGTCTCAGAAAACGGAAAATAAAGCACGCTAAGCCGGTTGCAGAGGCCGTAGCGGCCTGAACTTCCCCGCGCCGATCTTGGCGCTGCTGCGCCATAGGTAATCACCGGTCAGGTTGATGTGCTCCCAGCCGAGTGGCGACAGGTACTGCAATAGCGAGTCATCGACGGCATGACCATTGCCGCGCAACGCATGCGCCGCACGCTCCAGGTAGACCGTGTTCCACAGCACGATGGCCGCCGTCACCAGGTTGAGGCCGCTGGCCCGGTAGCGCTGCTGCTCGAAACTGCGGTCACGGATTTCACCAAGGCGGTTGAAGAACACGGCACGGGCCAGCGCATTGCGCGCCTCGCCCTTGTTCAGCCCGGCATGCACGCGGCGGCGTAGCTCGACGCTTTGCAGCCAGTCGAGGATGAACAGCGTGCGCTCGATGCGGCCCAACTCGCGCAGCGCGACGGCCAAGCCGTTCTGGCGCGGGTAGCTGCCGAGTTTCCTGAGCATCAGCGAGGCCGTCACCGTGCCCTGCTTGATCGAGGTGGCCAGCCGCAGGATTTCGTCCCAATGGGCGCGGACGTGCTTGATGTTGAGCGTGCCGCCGATCATCGGCTTGAGCGCGTCATAGGCGGCATCGCCCTTCGGGATGTAGAGCTTGGTGTCGCCCAGGTCGCGGATGCGCGGCGCGAAGCGGAAGCCCAAGAGGTGCATCAGGGCGAAGACGTGATCGGTGAAGCCCGCCGTGTCGGTGTAGTGCTCCTCGATCCGCAGGTCGGATTCGTGGTACAGCAGGCCGTCGAGCACGTAGGTTGAGTCGCGCAGGCCGACATTGACCACCTTGGTGTGGAATGGCGCGTATTGGTCGGAGATGTGGGTGTAGAAAGTCCGTCCTGGGCTGCTGCCATATTTTGGGTTGATGTGCCCCGTGCTCTTTGCCTTGCTAGCGGTTCGGAAATTCTGTCCGTCCGATGATGATGTGGTGCCATCGCCCCAGTGCCCGGCAAAGGGATGCCGAAACTGAGCGTTGACCAGTTCAGCCAACGCTGTCGAGTACGTTTCGTCGCGGGTATGCCAGGCTTGCAGCCAAGCGAGCTTCGCGTAGGTCGTGCCGGGGCAGGACTCGGCCATCTTGGTCAGGCCCAGGTTGATCGCGTCGGCCAGGATCGTGGTCAACAACAGGTTCTTGTCCTTGGCCAGATCGCCCGATTTCAAGTGCGTGAAGTGCCGGGTGAAGCCCGTCCACTCATCGACTTCGAGCAGCAGTTCGGTGATCTTGACGTGCGGCAGGACCATGGCTGTCTGGTCTATCAGCGCCTGCGCGGTGTCGGGCACCGCCGCATCCAGCGGCGTGATCTTCAAGCCCGACTCGGTGATGATGGCATCCGGCAGGTCGTTGGCTGCCGCCATGCGGTTGACGGTGGCAAGTTGTGCTTCCAGCAGCGTCAGCCGCTCATGCAGATATTGTTCGCAGTCGGTGGCCACGGCCAGCGGCAATTCGCTGGACTGCTTGAGGCTGGTGAACTTCTCGGGCGGTACCAGGTAGTCCTCGAAGTCCTTGAACTGGCGTGAACCCTGCACCCAGATGTCGCCCGAGCGCAGGGAGTTCTTCAACTCGGACAGCGCGCACAGTTCGTAGTAGCGCCGGTCGATGCCGGCGTCGGTCATCACCAGTTTCTGCCAGCGCGGCTTGATGAAGCCGGTCGGTGCATCGGCTGGCAGCTTGCGGGCGTTGTCGGTGTTCATGCCGCGCAGCACCTCAATGGCATCAAGCACGTTTTTGGCGGCGGGCGCGGCCCGCAGCTTGAGCACGGCAAGGAATTCCGGTGCATAGCGGCGCAGGGTGGCGTAGCTCTCGCCGATGCGATGCAGGAAATCGAAGTCATCGGGTTGCGCGAGCTTCTGCGCCTCGGTGACGCTCTCGGCAAAGGAATCCCAGGACATGACGGCCTCGATGGCGGCAAACGCATCGCGGCCTGATTGCTTGGCGTCGATCAGCGCCTGACCGATGCGCCCGTACAGACGTACCTTGGCGTTGATGGCCTTGCCTGACGCCTGGAACTGCTGCTGATGCTTATTCTTGGCAGCGTTAAACAGCTTACCCAGGATGCGGTCGTGCAGGTCGATGATTTCGTCGGTGACGGTGGCCAGCGCCACGAGAGTGGCGTAGCGCCGTTGCGGCTCGAATTTGGCCAGGTCGGCGGGTGTCATCTGGCCGCCCTCGCGGGCAATCTTGAGCAGGCGGTTCTGGTGAACCAGCCGCTCGATGCCGGTAGGCAGATCGAGTGCCTGCCATGCCTTGAGGCGTTCGATGTGTTCCAGCATATGCCGCGAATTTGGCTTGGCCGGAGACTGGCGCAACCAAGCCAACCAGGTCGTCTTGCCGTTGTCCCGGCGCTTGAGCAGATCGTCGAGGCGGCGGCGATGCGCGTCCGCCAGTGGTTCGGCCAAGGCGTCGTAGATGCGCCGGTTAGCACGGGTGATCGCCTCGGCACTCGCCCGCTCGACGGCGTTGAGGGCGGGCAGAATGACCGACTGCCGCCGCAGGTGCCCGATCAAGGCGCTGGCCAGCACGATGCCTTTGTCGGTTTGCATCGCCAGCTCGGTCAGCATCTGGACGGCCTGCCGGTAATGGCTCATGGTGAAGGGCCGGAAACCGAACACGGTTTGCAGCTCGCTCAGGTGCTCGCGCCGGGTCTGCTCCCGCTGGCCGTACTCGTTCCAGCTTTCGACGCCGACCTTGAGCTGGTCGGCGACCAGCTTCAACAAGGGCGGGAACGGTAGTTCATCGACGCCCAGGATGACGCCGGGAAAGCGCAGGTAACAGAGCTGCACCGCGAAGCCCAGCCGATTGGCTGGCCCGCGCCGCTGTCGGATGATCGAGAGGTCGGTATCGTTGAATGTGTAATGTCGGATCAGGTCGTCCTTGGAGTCCGGCAACGCCAGCAGGCTTTCCCGCTCGGCGGCGGACAGGATGGAACGACGTGGCATATTTACTGATCCGTTCTCAAGTATTGATACAGGGTTTCGCGACTGATTCCGAATTCACGAGCAAGCTTGGTCTTTTGCTCGCCAGCCTCGACACGTTGGCGCAGTTCGGCAATACGCTCAGACGACAGGGATTTCTTCCTGCCACGGTAAGCCCCGCGTTGCTTGGCGAGCGCAATACCCTCGCGCTGACGCTCGCGGATCAGGGCGCGCTCGAACTCGGCGAACGCGCCCATCACCGAGAGCATCAGGTTCGCCATCGGAGAGTCTTCGCCAGTAAAACTGAGGTGTTCCTTGACGAATTCGATATGCACGCCGCGTTGTGTCAGCGTTTGCACGATCCGGCGCAAATCATCGAGATTGCGCGCCAGGCGATCCATGCTATGCACCACCACGGTGTCGCCGGTGCGGGCGAAGCTTATCAGCGCTTCCAGTTGCGGACGCTTGACATCCTTGCCGGATGCCTTGTCGCTAAAAGCGCGATCAACCTTGACGCCTTCCAGTTGCCGTTCCGGGTTCTGGTCGAAGGTGCTGACCCTGATATACCCAATGCGCTGTCCAGTCATGGAATTCCCTGCAAAATGTCAGGGAAGACTCTATGACCTTCAACGAGATATGTCAATAAATTCAAAATTCAATCCTATCCTGACGCAATTTACACATGGCATCTGACATCAGGTTAGGGTATGCCTCAACCTGACGGCGGCGAATCACAAGCGTCCGGTTTGACGCTGGTTTCGGTCGCAGTGCTGGCCCGCGCCTGGAAGCGCTGATAGCACTCCAGCCCGCAGAAATGCTCCACGTACTCGGCCCCTTCCGGCGTGAAGGCGGCATCGAGCGGGATTTCCTTGCAGCACACGCAGCAACTGGTGCTCGGTTCATTGGCGTTCATGGTGGTGTTCCTCCATTGGTTGACGAAGCCGACGAAGGCCGCCGCCGGCATCGGCCTGGCGAACAGGAAACCCTGCACCGTGTCGCAACCCGCCTGCCGCAACCACGCAAGGCAGTCGGGTGTTTCCACACCCTCGGCTACCACCTCCATTGTCGTTTTCAGAAGACGGCTGCACTGAACGTCAGAAGCCGACTGCACTATAGCAGCGGAGGGGTTGGATCCATCA
>NZ_JAWOQO010000159.1:0-1221 GCF_033337345.1 Vibrio sp. YT-18
TACGTCTTCCATTGATGTCATGGTTGCTAACTGCAAGGTGTACGCTCTTGGGGATAACGCTTTTAGCTCTTCACGTGCAAACGAGAATTTGACGATAGGTTTACTTGATGTCGTCTCTGTTTTCGCAACCTCTTCTGATGCAGCATCGCTTGGCTTCACCACTTTAATCAAAGAAGAGTTTGTCTCTGACTGGGTTTTCGCTTGAGGTTCAGCCCCTTCTACTAACGCTTTAATATTGTCTGTATTCGCTTGCTCAGGCTTACCTTCTAACAGAGCATCAACCACGTCAGATTCAATCACCACACGCTGCTGGGTGTCATCATTTCCGACGCTTGCTACTTCTTCTGTCACCGTTGGTGGCAATGAGTTGGAATCGTCAGTCGCATCTGATAAATCGCCGTCATTTGGCAAGTCGTCAGTCACTGAGGTTAAATTAGATTCTGATGGCGAAAGAGTCGGCTCAGTGAGTGTCGGAATGGCAGTTTGCTCGATGCTTCCCGTGATCTGCTGCGCTTTGTCATCGGGGCTTGGCTGATTAAACATCCACCAATAACCACCAGCGGCCAGCAACAGTAGCACCAAAACCACTAATGCGATGTTGAGTGGCGATCCGACAATTGAACGGATAATGATCCTTTTTTCCACTTTCATCTCTCCTAATGCCATGATGTCACCCGGAATCGGGTCGACTTTCTTAAATGCATCTCGAACACGTTTCTCCGCATCGTCATCGACATACCTAACCACTAGTGATTCGAAGAAACGACGCGCTTCCACTTCGGATAGCATATCGATATCAAGTTCAACTGGCTTAAGTTCTTGCCCATAACTCAACCGAGACAAGACCGACTCCAAACGCCCAGACTGAGTAAAAAGCAACACGTTGATCGTCCAGTTCGGCTTTTCATGCGCCTCTAAGACTAACGTCCATAACTCCGAAACGAGCGTTTCACTAAGTAAATGAGCATCATCAATAACAATCGCAATATCGCAAGGCTCACCTTCGAGAATACGCTCTAGACTGTCGAGTAAAGGCTCTTGTTGATTAAACAATGCATCGGAAACCAGCTGACTCAAGATGAGGACGCGACGCTGCACGTCATCTTGGGTCGCATGACAAAGTAACAAACATTGATTTTTGTTACTCGCACCCAACTCAAGGTATCGTTGCGCCAGCCAAGATTTTCCATACCCATCAGGGCCATTGATCGCAATAAGGTT
>NZ_JAWOQO010000160.1:0-1220 GCF_033337345.1 Vibrio sp. YT-18
CGATCATTACTTCTTCAACATCACCTGCAGCCTCTAACGCTTTTTCAACTGAAGTCACCGTCGTAACGCCTTCAATACTCAATGATTCATCTCGGCTAATGACAATATTCAAACGTCCTGGCAAAGGGCGACCAATTGAATCGTAAGTCTTTCTTCCCATTACGACGGGCTTCCCCATCGTACAACGTTTAAACCAAGCAAAATCCGCAGGAAGATGCCAAGGCATTTGATTATCTTTGCCAATAACGCGGTTGTCTGCCATCGCGGCAATCATACTAATGATCATGTCGGTTCCTTATACTATCGGTCTGCGGCGATAGAATAACAGCCCAGGAACTGCGAGGCCAACTGCTAAACCAGCAATAATAAACATGGCTTTAAGAAAGTTCTCCATGCAGGTCGCAATTAACTCTGGCGAGTAACCCAAATGGTTAATCTCCACCATCGCAATCATCGCTTTGTAAGCAAAAACGCCCGGCACCATAGGTATCAATGCAGCGACAGTAAACACTTTTGGATGAGCCAAAAAGCGGTGAGACCAATGAACCCCTATCATGCCAACCAAGGTGGCAGCGAAGAAGGTCGCCCACTCAATCGGTACTCCAAACTGCATCATCAAGTAACGACTTCCGTGACCAATCGCACCACCTACCGCGCAATAGATCAAAGCTCGCTGTGGCACATTAAACACCAACGCAAAGCCGACTGCAGGGATGGCTGCAAAAAACATGTCATTGAGCAAACCGAGCGTTAAATCAAAAATATTCATTAAATTGCCCACCCCCAAATACCAGTTACACTCATTGCCGCCACAATGCCCAAACACGTTGCTAACGTCAGCAAACTGGCCATTACAAACCGAGCAATACCCATATTAATGTGACCTTTTAGCATGTCTGCTACCGAATTAATCAGTGGAAAACCAGGCACCAACATCAATACCGACGATGCCATCGCTACGGTTGGTAAATTGCCAATTTGGTAAATTTCAGCTTGAGCAGAAATCAACGTGGTTACAAATGCGGTAGCAGAAAAGTTAAGTAATGGATTGAAGTGACGATGGCCAATCTCTTGGCGCACGATCATGCCACCCGCCGAGGCCAAGAAGGTCATAATAACTACGCCCCAATCGCCACCCGCTAAATGGCTGAATGCCGCGCATGATAAGCCAATCATAAGCACCACTAGCCAGCGGTTGTACCGTTCTGGGCTGATGGTAT
>NZ_JAWOQO010000161.1:0-1216 GCF_033337345.1 Vibrio sp. YT-18
ATCTTCCCCAATTTATTGAGCTTTGATTTGACCAACTCGCTGACCGACATTTATCGCGAGCACTTTGGTGTGGTGTATCAGAAGACGCGTTACCGTATTTCTACCAGTACCTTGCTTGGTGAAGTCGCGCAAGCATTGCGAGCAACATCGGGCACTCCGGCAATGGTTGTTGAACGCACTAACTATAACCAACATGGCGAGTTAATTGACTGCGATATTGAATACTGGCGTCACGATGCCATCAGTATTGAGTCGGTGGCAGAGCTCAATCACTAACGTTCGCATTTTCATATTCAAAGGCTCCATCTCGGAGCCTTTGTTTTATCTAAACAGGAAAACAAATGGATTTTTTGGCAATCGCACTCGTTGTATTTTCTGCGGTTTTGCATGCTGGTTGGAATATCTTGGGTAAAAGCCATTCCGGATCAGGCGTGGCATTCACGATGGCTGCAAGCCTGTCTGCTTGTGGAGTGCTTACCCCATATCTGGTTTGGTATTTAACCACGCTCGGTTGGACTTCGTTGCCAGTTGAGTTTTGGGGAATGCTGGCTTTTAGTGGAATAGCGCAAATTGTGTATCTCGTCGGTTTGATCATGGCGTATAAACATGCCGATGTTGGTGTGATTTACCCAATTGCACGCGCTTTGCCGGTCATGATGGTGGGAGGGTTCAGTGTTGCACTCGGCCATGCGCTTTCATCTCAACAGTGGCTTGGTTTTGTGTTGATCACCTTTGGCTGCATTTTGGTGCCGTTGACTCATGTTCGCCAAGTTTCTTTGGTGGCGTATCTAAATGTAGGCGTGTTTTGGGCGTTGATCGCGGCAATTGGCACGACAGGTTACTCTGTGGTGGACAAAGAGGCATTAACGTTACTGACTCAGCAAGCATCAACTATTTTCAACGATCAATACAGCGCGATCTTCTATCTTGGTGGGCAGTTTTGGGCGATGGGCTTACCCGTTTTACTTTGGTGTCTGATCACCAGAAATGATCAAGAGTTGCAAGCGGCTTGGCGAATCCGAAAAAGTGCAAGTATGGCTGGCATTATGATGGCATCGACTTATGGATTGGTTCTGTTTGCGATGACGATGACAGACAACGTGAGCTTAGTTGTCGCGCTGCGCCAGATCAGTATCGTATTTGGTTTATTGATGGGCATTTGGTTGCTTGCAGAAAAATGGTATCTCACCCGAGGTATCGGTGTGGCTTTCATCCT
>NZ_JAWOQO010000162.1:0-1214 GCF_033337345.1 Vibrio sp. YT-18
AAGTACATTTATCGCACAAGTGTAGTATTACGCACGTTAAATGCTGCTTTTTTGTTCAAAAGTTAAAGAATAGCCTTATTTTTCACATTAAAATAACAGAATCACCTGTTATGAAATTTGTTCCTCATGTAGGGTCAATCCCACTTCTCTTTGGGAAATCTGTTCCCCCAACCCACTTTTATGCTTAATATCCTAGATGGGCATATTACTTTGAGCGTATATGGACAAGTTCTATCATTTTCTTACTCTTACTGGCATTGGACTGTATTGGTTCTTAGTTGCTGGTGTTACTTTACGCGTTGTTTTGAAGCGTCGTGCGGTGAGCGTGTCTTTAGCTTGGCTAATGATCATCTATATCCTTCCCGTGCTTGGCGTCGCGTGCTATTTCCTATTTGGTGAGCTGAACTTAGGCAGAAAACGAGCTGAACGAGCAAAAGAGATGTTTACCCCTTTTGCCAAGTGGTTTAGTCAACTCAATGATTGCCACGCGCACATGCCTGAAACCATGGGTCGCCATATCTACCGCATCGATGAACTGTGTAACAACCGTCTTGGGCTGCCTGCTCTGAGCGGGAATACTCTGTCGTTGCAACAATCTCCTGATGAAATTCTGCACTCCATCATCGAAGACATCGAGAATGCCAAAACGAGCATTCGAATGGTGTTCTACATTTGGCACCCAGGCGGCTTGGCCGATTCGGTAGCATCCGCTCTTATCCAAGCATCTAAACGTGGTGTGGATGTGAAGCTACTACTGGACTCTGCGGGTAGCCCACGCTTCTTCAGAAGTCCTTGGTACAAAATGATGAAAGATTCGGGTATCGAGGTTATTCAGGCGCTCGAAGTGAAGATGTGGCGTATTTTCTTACGTCGTCTTGATCTTCGCCAGCACCGTAAAATCATCGTCATTGATGATGAAATCGCCTATACAGGGTCAATGAACCTTGTCGATCCTGCATACTTTAAACAGAGCAGCGGCGTTGGGCGTTGGATCGATATCATGGTGCGAGTTACAGGGCCAACCGTAAACGTGTTAAGTGCGATTCACTGCTGGGACTGGGAAGTAGAAACGGGCGAACGTTATCTGCCGAAGTTGCCGGAGTGCAAAATTGACAACAGCAAATACCAACATCCGATTCAGGTGGTTCCATCTGGCCCCGGCATGCCAGAGTATTTGATTTATCAAGTGCTTACTTTGGCAATTAACCAAGCCA
>NZ_JAWOQO010000163.1:0-1211 GCF_033337345.1 Vibrio sp. YT-18
TAAGGCTTTTGCGAAAGTAGACTTACCACTGCCGCTACTACCAATGACATTTATCCTTTTCATATAACGCCCTCCTTGGCGCTGGCAACAAACTGACGAAGAACGCTGCAATTAGTCAAAACTACAGCTTATTTTTACAGGTCGGTGATAGTAGTGTTTTGTATGATTGATAAGAAGTTTCAACGTCAACCATGTGAGCCATGACTCATATTAAATTTGATTTATTGCGCTTAACGCTGCCCCAACTCTCGAGTAAATTGAGTCTTCGTAGGCAACAACATCACGAGTTTTTACACTGTAAACTGATTTATCAAGAACAGAATCTTTGATTTATCGTGTTTATTTTCTATGTAAACTCGATCCAATTACTCATCGAATTAACTTTGTGCATATCAAAAGTTTGCACAACATAGACAATGGCGTGATCTCATCACCACTATAATACGACCCGATATGAATAGAGGTGATGGTTATGATGTTAAAAACAGTGTCGACTTGTGCAATTTTGGGGTTGCTTGTTGGTTGCCAACCAAAAAACCAAGAAGAGACGACACATGTAACAGCCTCGGCAGATGTATGTAATACACAGGGAAACATGCCAGGTGGGTGGAACGAATTTGATGCTACCCCTGATGCACAAAAGGCAATGGCCTTTGTCCTGAAACAAATGGATACTCTTTCGTCATTCAAACAAATTCTGACAGTTCATGCACAAATAGTGAGCGGTGTGAACTACGCAATTGAATTTGAAATGGATGATGGCTCGATTTGGAACACTATTGTGTATCGTAATCTCGACGGAGAGTACGCGATTACTCAATCGCCAAAAGAAGGTCACTTCTGCGAACAATAAGTGTCAGAGTCGATAAAAAAGCCCCATAAAGGGGCTTTTTTGTTTTCATTTAACTGTTTGATTTTTATTTAGATAATAGCATCTGAGATTTAACCGAAACGGTAGAACCAAACCTAGACGGTTCAACATCGATTCGCAACGCCATCTGCTCTTTGAGTTCAGACACGTGTGAAATTACGCCAATCATGCGGCCCGTTTGTTGCAAGTCGACCAATGTTTGAATCGCCAGATCGAGAGATTCAGGGTCCAAGCTACCAAAGCCTTCGTCGATGAATAACGTATCTAAACGAATTCCACCGCTGTAAGATTGCACTACATCAGACAAGCCTAATGCCAAAGCTAAAGCTGCCATGAAGGA
>NZ_JAWOQO010000164.1:0-1211 GCF_033337345.1 Vibrio sp. YT-18
TGGGCAGAGCAAGGCGTATTGTTGCTCAATACGGTTTTGACGGTTGAGCAAGGCAAAGCGCACTCACACTCTAAAACAGGGTGGGAAACATTCACAGACCGAGTGATTGAAGCGATAAACCAGCATCAGCATGGGGTCGTGTTCCTTTTATGGGGATCTCACGCTCAGAAGAAAGGGCGTTTCATCGACCGCTCGAAGCACCATGTATTAGCCGCGCCGCATCCATCGCCATTGTCTGCTCATCGAGGGTTCTTGGGTTGTAAGCATTTCTCCCAAGCAAACCAATTACTTGCTTCGCAAGGAAAAGAGCCAATCAACTGGCATTTACCGTTAACGGTATAAAAGAAGAGACAGCGATCATGGTGCTATGATCGCTGTTTTTTTGAGCATGCTCGAAGCTGGTAGCGAATTTCTCATGTACACTTATTGAAAGTAGGTGTTAAGGAGAGACGCTATGATGATCGAAAGAATTCGACGCGAACACGGCTACATGGTTCGCCTGCTGGCTATATTGCGCCATAAACTCAACGAAATAAAAGAAGAAAACGCCATTAATTACTCGCTAGTAAGCGAGATTGTTGATTACCTCTCAAACCATTCGGAAAAAATTCATCATCCGAAAGAAGATATTCTCTACCATCATTTCCTCAAGCACTACGGTAAGCAACAAACCATGGAAAACTTGGAGAAAGAGCACCAAGAGCTCGCCGAGAAGACCAAAGAGTTTTCGATGCTCATTGAGATGATTTTGCAAGATGCGGTTGTTCCTCAAGACATCTTTATTGCTCAGCTAGAAGATTTCATTGAGTCGCAAAAGCGTCACCTTGAGCTCGAAGAGAGAAAAATCCTGCCATTAATTGAAGAGCTTTTTACTACTGAAGACTGGCAACACGTCGAAAGCCTATGGACAGAGAGCGAAGACGACCCTGTATTTGGTGACACGATTGCGGATCGCTACAAACAGCTTGCCGAGCGCGTTCGTCAAAGCGATATGGAGTTTGTTTAACTTACTCAAAGCCCGAGTCTCTATAAATCTTGCTCGGGTTTATTTGTGGTAATTCTTATTCTTTGAGAATTGAATGGAAATTCAACATAACCAATTCTCGATAAAAAGAACGGCTAATTCTCATTGAGTAAGAATCCCGTCCACGTAAACATTTAGACGTAGAGAATCAGAACATGTAACCCTGCTCTATACAAAAACAAAAGGC
>NZ_JAWOQO010000165.1:0-1204 GCF_033337345.1 Vibrio sp. YT-18
ATGGCCGCCGCGCTTGGTGGATTTATCCCATTCCATCGCAATATGCCGGCTGGCATCATCCCCGCAGCTTTTGCAGAGGGTCTTGATGACGTAATGATCGAAGGCAAAGACGGTTTAACGGTGCTCAACGACAGACCGGTGAATGCAGAAACCCCACCCCATTTGTTGAATGACGACGTAACTCCAACTCGACGCCATTTCATTCGCAACAACGGTATTCCACCAACAGACGTAAACCCTGAAACTTGGACGTTGACCATTGATGGATTGATCGACAAACCAATGTCGCTGTCGATTGCCGATCTCAAAAAGAACTTCGATGTCGTAGAACAACAACTGGTCGTTGAATGTGGCGGTAACGGCCGTGCTTTCTTTGATCCCAAAGCATCCGGTAATCAATGGACTTACGGCGCTGTGGCTTGCTCCAGTTGGACAGGCGTTCGCTTGGCCGACGTGCTCAAAGCCGCAGGCGTAAAAGACGGAGCCGTTTACACCGCGCACTATGGTGCCGACAAACATCTTTCAGGCAAAGAAGGCAAGTTGCCAATTTCTCGTGGCGTACCCATCGCTAAAGCCATGGGCAGTGAAAATCTCATCGCCTTTGCCCAAAACGGCGAAGCACTTCACCCTATGAATGGCGCGCCATTGCGTTTAGTGGTTCCAGGTTGGCCGGGTTCTTGTTCGCAAAAATGGCTCACTCGTATTCAAATTCGCGATCAAATACACGATGGACCAAAGATGACTGGCACTTCCTATCGAGTCCCTAACCGACCTGTCGCCCCGGGAGAAAACGTGGCGAAAGAGGATTTCGAGATCATAGAGCGCATGCCAGTAAAATCACTCATCACCTCTCCGCAAACCAACACAGAAGTCAATGGCAATGAAATCGCCATTCGCGGACATGCTTGGTCTGGCGACCGAAAAGTGATCAAAGTGCAGATTTCGATTGATTTTGGCGCAACATGGATGGATGCCGACCTCGCAGCTCCTGCAAATGACGGTGCTTGGCAAACGTTCAATGCTAAGGTGAAGTTCCCTCAAGCGGGTTACTACGAAGTGTGGGCGAAAGCAACTGACGATCAAGGCGTCAGCCAACCTTTTGCCATTGCATGGAATCCGAAAGGTTACCTCAACAACACTTTCCACCGCATCGCATTAATTGTACGAAGTTAAAGAGTCAGTAGCAGAATGGTGAGAACTTAGG
>NZ_JAWOQO010000166.1:0-1201 GCF_033337345.1 Vibrio sp. YT-18
TTTTGTATTTTTCAAGCTGAGCTTGCAGTTGTTCTTCGACTTTTCTTTCATCAATATCAAAAGCTTCAAACACTTCTGAATAAATACCGGATGGATGTTGAACTATCGTCAACAACCAGTGGGTCAACTCTATACTATGATGTGTACGCGAACTTGCCATTGCAGCCGCTTGCTCTAGCGTTTCCTTCGCTTGCGGAGACAATCTTTCGACCAACGCTGAAAGTGATAATGAAGCCATTATGTTTCCTTTAAACCGTAATTGTTATGTTGCGATCTTCCGTACGTTCATGTTTTTTCAGTACAGAGCCGACACCTAACTGACCTTGTTGCTTAGATATTTGAACTTGAGGCAATAGACTATGTTTAGTCGTGAGTTGCCATTTAACGTGCTTGTGTTTGCCAATGAAGTCACCTGCTACCTGTTTTATCGTTTTCAATGTATTGGTCTTGGGTAATAGATTTGTGACTTGCTTACTTTCCTTTGGGAGAAACTCAATTGTTGTACTTGCATTGATATTCCAGGCTTTTTTTCCTAGTGACGCACCAGCACCGAGTTGTGCAAACTGGCCTTCGGGCATACTTTTCGATGCCAAACGAGTTTGTTCAGATTTAGACAGTCGCATCCATTGACCTTGAAACTCGTGAATACGAATTTGGCAACCAGACAAACATTCCAAAATGCTCTTCAATGCACCTTTACTTCGTGTTGGAGATGCATACATGCCGCCATAATGCAGTGCTAGATCATTCCCATCGCCAGTCAATGACGACATGCAATCAGTTAATGGGGAGCGCTGATTTTTTGCATGCGCACGCGCTTGTATGGTTAACTGACTCAACTGCCAACTTCGATAATAGAGGGATAAAAGCCGATGGTTAAAAATGTCATAGAAGTCCACCATCGCATGATCGCCTTCTTTCAGTCGATGCAATGCAAGCTCACTGTAATGCTGAGGCAGTACACCCTGCTCCCCCGTCAAGCCAATCAAATTTGTCTCAAGCGCTAATTTATCTTTACCTAATGGTTTAGTAGAAACGAGTTGCGCATTCTCAAAGCCTAAAGACGCATTGACCTTTAAGTTGAGTTTCTCGTTTTTTGGTAATGCATCTGTTCCAATTTGCGATTCAACTTTCAAAAGCTCTTGCTCAATAAGATGAATAGATTCAAACAAAGAACGTTGCTTTAGCTCGCGGTAGAAGT
>NZ_JAWOQO010000167.1:0-1200 GCF_033337345.1 Vibrio sp. YT-18
GAACAGTGGAAATCTGCGTTTCTTGCTTTCAACTTCAAACCTATTGCGAGTGCATCCATAGGGCAAGTTCACCAAGCCTACAGCGATGCTGGCGATAATTTGGCAGTTAAAGTGCAATATCCCGGTATCAGAAAGAGCATCGACAGCGACGTCGATAATGTCGGTACGCTTTTGAAAATTGTTGGCCTTATCCCTGAGTCTGTTGACTATAAAGGACTGTTGGAAGAGGCGAAAAAACAGCTGCACGACGAAGCCAATTATGAGCGAGAAGCTCAGTTTGCCTGTAGATATCACGAGGCTCTACAAGACCATCCGCATTTTGTGGTACCAAAAATCTACCCGGAAATTTCATCCCAATCCGTTCTGGCTATGTCGTTCATTCAAGGGACGCCCATAGAGAAAATTGCAAACTACGACCAAGAAACTCGCGACTTTGTAATGCACAATTTGTTGGAACTGCTGTTTAAAGAACTGTTCGAATTCAAAATGGTGCAAACCGATCCAAACTTCGCAAACTATCTCTATCTTGAACAAAGTAAACAAATCGGGCTGTTAGATTTTGGCGCAACTCGCGAATACAGTGAACGTTTTAGTTCCGGTTATCGCCAAGCCTTTTCATCTGTCGTGAACGATGACGAACAAGGGCTCAACGATGCTTTAGAGCAAATAGGCTTTTTCGCCCAAAGCATCAAACCAGAACATAGAATGGCGATTTTAGATTTGTTCAAAATGGCATGCTAACCCATGCTAATTGATGAAGCTTATGACTTTAAAGCCAGCGGACTGGCGCAAAAACTGCGAGAAGCTGGAACAATTCTGAGTATGGAGCAAGATTATTGGCATACCCCACCAGCCGATGCCATATTCTTGCACCGAAAAATTGGTGGCATGTATTTGCTCGCCGCTCGAATCGGTGCAAAAGTAAACATTCGTCGATTAGTGCAACCATATCTCAAGATCAATATTGGATAGCCTATTGTTTTTCTGTCACTTTCAAGTACCTTGAGCAGTTATTCTGCGTCATCAACAGCCCACTTTATTGAGATTTATTGACTATGGTTAATGAACATAAGGTCAATAAGCAAAGTTAGCTGGCTGATTTGTCACGTATGACGCCACAACTTTATCCATGAAAACGAATTAACTATCGGGGGCTCGGTGAGCAAGTTTCAAGATCTCTCCACTCTAATCCAGCAAATT
>NZ_JAWOQO010000168.1:0-1197 GCF_033337345.1 Vibrio sp. YT-18
TATTTACTAAGAATGGCGGTATGTGGCTAGAGCAAATCGCAGCAACGGGTTGTGATGCGGTTGGTCTAGACTGGACGATCAATATTGCAGATGCGAAAGCGCGTATCGGCGATAAAGTGGCACTGCAAGGCAACATGGATCCATCTATGCTTTACGCTTCACCTGAGCGTATCCGTGAAGAAGTAGCGGGTATCCTAGAAGGTTTTGGTGATGCTGGTACAGGTCACGTATTCAACCTAGGTCATGGCATCCACCTAGATGTGCCGCCAGAAAACGCGGGTGTGTTTGTTGAAGCGGTACATGAGCTATCTAAGCCTTACCACAAATAATCTCGATTTATTGAAATCCAATACCGGCCATCAGTGCCGGTATTTTTTTACCTGAAATTTGAATTGTACAGCTTAGTAAGCATTTGGCCTGTCATGATCTAATTACTGACTAAGCTGTACAACAAATATTTAAGTCATTTATAAACAATGACTTATACTTATGTTGTTTGTGTTTCAATTTTCTTATTCAGATTAACTAGCAATTAGATCATCGGTAACTCAAAGCATCGAGTGAACGCGCTGTTGGATATAGGGAACGACTTCCGACTCAAACCATGGATTCTTCTTTAACCACAGCGTATTGCGTGGGGAAGGGTGTGGTAGAGGAATAAACTCAGGTTCCCAATCTTGCCATTGCTGAACGGTTTGCGTGAGAGTTTTGGGCTTGTTGGTGAGGTAGTACTGCTGAGAGTACTGACCAATAAGCAGAGTCAACTCTATATTGGGGAGCTGTTCGAGAATCTTTTTGTGCCATGTAGGAGCGCACTCTTTTCTCGGTGGCAGATCTCCCGAGTTACCTTTACCCGGATAGCAGAATCCCATTGGTACAATGGCAATTTTATTCGGGTCGTAGAACACGTCTTTGTCGATATCAAGCCATTGGCGCAGTCGGTCACCACTTGGATCATTCCAAGGTATCGAAGTGCTGTGGACTTTTGTTCCTGGCGCTTGGCCAATAATCAGAATGCGTGCGTTTTTACCGGCTTGAACCACAGGGTTGGCTCCGAGAGGTAAACTCTCAGCGCAGATTTGGCACGCGCGCACTTGTTGGAGTAGATTCTCTAGAGACATCAATCTTTAATACCCTTTCTCGAAATCCACTTGATTGTTTAATGAGAAACCATCGCGCCAAAGTCGGTAATTGTCG
>NZ_JAWOQO010000016.1:0-11330 GCF_033337345.1 Vibrio sp. YT-18
GTTCTTTTAGTTGTTGATTTCATAACACTCTCCAATTTTGGGGGTGGAAAGTGTCAACCTTATTTAGGACGGCACAAAATAACCAAAAGAAAAGCCTGACTCATGTCAGGCTTTTTTACTTATTGGGGCAATATGCTTCTTAATGAGCACCTAGTCGATGCGCAACTCTTTTAACATCGACTCAGGCAAAGCAAGTTCATCATTTTTGTTCACCGAAACACCAGCATCCAAAATGTTCTTTGCGATCTGTTGTGCTTCTTTTAAAGAGTGCATTGCTGCCGTGCCGCATTGGTATTCGTTAAGTTCAGGGATCTTATTCTGACTTTCTACCTTCAGCACATCTTCCATTGCTGCAATCCAAGCATCTGCGACTTGCTGCTCTGATGGTGTGCCAATCAGGCTCATGTAAAAACCTGTGCGGCAACCCATAGGCGAAATATCGATGATCTCAACAGAATCATCGTTTAGGTGATTACGCATAAAGCCTGCATAAAGGTGCTCTAGGGTGTGAATACCTTTTTCAGAAAGAATGTCTTTGTTTGGCGCAGTAAAGCGTAAGTCGAAAACAGTAATCGTATCCCCTTTTGGGGTCTGCATGGTTTTCGCCACTCGTACAGCGGGTGCATTCATACGAGTGTGGTCCACGGTAAAACTATCGAGTAAAGGCATTACATCTCTCCTGATTGTAACTCCAGTACCTTTCGGTAATGGATAAATGTCATTCATCCCTACAGCACATGAACTGACTGTGGGCTAAAAGAACCAGCTGCTGTTGTCTTCTAATTCCTGACGACATTGCTTCAGCTGCCAGCCATAAGTTTTCGCTGTTTGTTCAACACGTCGAGCGACTTTGATTAAACTAGGCTTTCGATTATAAGTACCTCGCTTATACCCACCTCGCCCTTCATGATAAGCCAGATACTGGTTATAGGGATCCCATAATGAAATCCCTAGCTGACGCCGTGTTTCATGAGTATACCAACCGACAAACATCATAGAATCATCGAAGTTGGTACGAGAGCCACCCTGACCTGTGGCATCTTGGAAGTCTTCCCAAGCAGGGTCTTGAGCTTGAGCGTAACCATACGCACTGCTGACTCGTCCCCAAGGAATAAACCCTAGCAAATAATCTTTAGGTGGTTTTGCATCGTGCCGAAAGCTGCTTTCTTGTTTAATGATGGCCATAGCGACATGAATAGGGGTCCCCCATTCATCTTCCATATCTTTGGCATCATCGTACCAACCGGATTTCTCTCGGAATATCTCGCATAAGTTATTCTGCTGCTTTGGCGGTGCCGTAGCACAACCTGCAAGTAACACGCTTCCAAGTACCGCTACTACTGACGACTTAATGTTCAACCGCACCAATCCTTAGTTAGTCATTACTGCTTCAGGTAAGCAAAGTAATCTTCCAAAAAATCATCAAAAGAAAGCGTGTCACTCTGCTCTGCTTGCTTTTGTTTTTCCACGGACGACGCTACTTCCGTTTCCATCGTATCTTGTGAGTAGTACTGATAACCGTGAGCTAGGTTTTCATCACGGTACTTCATACCAAGAGTACAACCAACTTTACCTAGCCCACCCAGCTCTTTCGTTAGCTCTAATAGTTGACCAGAGATCGTTAGTTCTGGGTTATCAATCCATGTCTCGAGTTGATTACACACATCTTGGTATGCACTGCCACCAGCGGTCATATCCATTTGCTGTGCTATTTGACGTAACTCGACGAAAACTCGGTGTGCCCAATCTTGTAGAGATAGACGTTCACCTTGACAACCAATTTGCAGCATTAGACCTTTTTCACGGCCAGAAACAATGACTTTATTCCAGTTATCGCGCCAACACTCTAATTCACAGTTATCCATAGGGTCTGAGTCTGACAAGGCCGCCCAGGTAAGGAAGAGATCCAAGAATCGTACTTGCTCTTCATTTAAGCCCACTGCGCTGAATGGGTTAACATCTAGAGAACGAACTTCAATGTATTCGACACCACCGCGTCGTAACGCATCTGAAGGCTTCTCACCACTTTTCGATACACGTTTTGGACGAATCGGAGCGTACAGTTCATTCTCAATTTGTAAGATATTGGAATTAAGCTGGCGGTATTCACCATCCACTTTTACCCCAATTTTCGCAAACTCTTCTGATGGGTGGCGAATCGCATCACTCAAACCATCGAGGTATTGGTCAATGCTGTTAAAACCAATTTTCAGCACACTTTGAGCACTATTGGTATAGCCAAGATCGCTCAAACGCAAAGACGTCGACTTCGGCAAATATAATGTCCCGCCAATCTTCTCGAATGGCAGATCGGTTTCACGACCTTGAATAAAAGAGCCACATAACGCTGGTGATGCACCAAAGAAGTAGGGAATCATCCAGCCAAAGCGGTAGTAATTACGGATCAACGCAAAGTACGCATCAGACTTAGCATCTTGGCGGGCTTGTTCATCTTGCTCGCCATAGAGCGCATCCCAAAATGTTTCAGGAAACGAGAAGTTAAAATGGACACCTGAAATAATTTGCATCAGGCTGCCATAGCGACGCTTTAGGCCTTCTCGGTACAGCGTTTTCATTTTCGCTGCATTCGAAGAGCCATACTGGGCTAACTGAATATCATCCTCTGAGCCTACGTAGCAAGGCATTGATAGTGGCCACATTTTCTCTTCACCCATTTTGGTTTGAGTGAAATGATGGATATCTTTCAGCTGTGCCATCAGTTCTGGAATTGCATGTGACACAGGCGTAATGAACTCTAACAATGATTCCGAAAAATCCGTTGTGATCCATTGATTTGTGAACGCAGAGCCTAACCCTTCAGGATGAGGAGTTGTAGCTAGATGTCCATCCTGACGATAGCGCAAAGTTTCTCGCTCAACACCGCGTCCAAACTGCTTAAATACTTCGGGGTTTGATGCAACTTTTTTTAGTCGCGCAGCAAAATCAGTCAAAATGAGGTTCGCTTATATTGGGAGCAGGACACTTGTTACATAACACAAGTGTAAGCTAAGTTATTGATAGTTAATGCATCTAGATAAATAACCCACGAAAAGTTGCTTATCTAGATGAATAGCGGAGAAACGTTTCTCCGCTATTAAATGTGTACTCTATCGAATGATTTCAAGCTCTTCTACGTCTTTCCCCAACTTTTCTAATTGAGGACGCAACGATTTAGCATCACCAACGACGATAATTTGATAGTCATTTGGATCAAACCATTTCTGAGCCAGCGCATTCAACGTCTGCTTATCAACTTTTTCTACGATAGCGTTTCTTTGCTGCAAGTAATCATGATCGAGGTTGTACTTAAGAATATCACTGATGAGCTCCGCTTTTTGTGTTGGCGTTTCATATTTCAGTGCATCTTTTTGACCGACCGCTTGACGCATAAATTTCATCTCTTCATCAGTAATACCTGACTGCGAGTATTCATTTAGCTCATTTTCCATCTCAATGATCGAAGCAACCGTTGCATCCGCTCGTACTTGCGCGGTGAAAACCACCGAGCCTGTTTCTGGATTACCAGAGAAATAGCCGTAAGCACCGTATGTGTAACCCTTGTCTTCACGTAGATTTTGGTTAATGCGGCTATTGAAGTTCCCAGCTAAGTTGAAGTTTGTCAGTTGGCTTAGGTAAAAATCGCCCGTTGCGTCGTAAGGCATACCTTGACGAACCATCATGACCACACTTTGCGGCGCTCCTGGTTTATCAACAAGATGGATCTTTTGCTCACCTAATGCAGCAATGCTTTGCGGTGCATACAATGGCGCAGCTTCATCTTGCCAGTTTTTCCAGAACGTCAGTTGCTGCTCAATTTCCTGTTTATTGATGTCACCAACAACGACGATTTGCGCACTTTGTGGCGTGTAATGCTTCGAGTAGAATTCACGGACATCATCCAACGTTAATGCACTGACACCTGCTTGCGTGCCGTCTTTTGGTCGAGCAAAAACCGAATCCCCATAGAGCACCTGGCGACTCGCTTGTGACGCCATCCAACTTGGATTTTGGTGCTCATATACCAGGCCTTCTAGCGCTTGCATTTTTACACGCTCGAAATCATCTTGATTAAATGCAGGAGACAGCAACATCTCTTCGACAATTTTTAACGTCGGCTCTAAGTTCTTTTCTAGAGCAGAAACACTGATGTTTGTTGTATAACCTGTGGCATTAACAGAGATAACACTACCCAGTTTATCAAGCTCAGCTTGAATCTCTTCGACACTGCGTTTCGTTGTGCCTTCTTGCAACATCGCAGCGGTCAATTGGGCAAGACCTTCTTTACCCTTTTCAACAAAACGTGTCCCGGCAGGTAGACTAAATTGCATCATCACCGTCGGCGTTTCATCGCTAACTGCACCAAGCAGCTCTGAGCCATTCTTGAAATGTAACTCGTACAGCTCTGGCATCGTCGCTTTCACTGGTTCTCCTACTGGCGGTTGCACTGAGCGATCGAAGTTATCGGTCGCACGACGATACGCCAATTGGTCATCGGAAATCTTCTCATATTCTGGCAGCGTACGCTTTGGCGTCACAAAGGTCGCAGGTTTTACGACAAGGTCTGTTTTTCCTTTTGGGACCACGCTTAGGGTCACTTTGTTCTTACCTTGAATAAAGTCCGTATACGCTTTTTCTACCGAAGTCGGCGTAACTGCACGGATTTGCTCAAGCTGTTGCTCAAGACGATCAGGATCGCCGAAAAATGTCTCGTTGGAAGCCAACTGAGTCACTTTACCTTTAACGCTTTCTAGCGCAAAAATAGCATCCGCTTCCGCTTTACCCTTCAACTGCTCAAGGCGATCCTCTGTCACGCCTTTTTCCGCAAACTGATTTAGTGATTGTAAAAGCTCGTCGTACAGTTTTGATAGGTCGCCTTTGTCTCCAGAATCACCCATTGCGTAAACGTAAAAGTTACACGCCAGTTCAGCACAATCATGGAATGAACCAGCATCGACCGCTTTTTGAGTCTTCACTAGGTCTTGATAGAGCACGCTGTTGGTACCGCCACCCAATACTTCTGATAATGTATCGAGAGACGCTTGGCTTTCTTCGCCATTGTAGGTTGTTGGCCACGCGATCATCACCATAGGTTGTTGAATACGATCTTCTAGAGTGATGTATTTATCTTCTTGCAGTTTTGCAGGTTGTTTCGGCGCATTTTCAACCTCAGGACCACGAGGAATCGAACCGAAGTACTTATTTACCCACTCTAGAGTTTGTTCAACGTCTAAGTCACCACCGATCGTGATAGTCGCATTGTTTGGGCCATACCAACGCAAGAAAAACGCTTTGAGGTCGTTCACATCAACACGATCAAGATCTTCAACATAACCAATGGTTTGCCACGAATACGGATGACCTTCAGGATATAGCGCTTCGGACATGCGCTCCCAAATTAAGCCATAAGGACGATTATCGTAACGCTGAGCTCGCTCATTTTTTACAGTCGAACGCTGAATTTCAAATTTGCGTTGAGAAACCGCATCCAACAAAAAGCCCATACGGTCAGACTCTAACCACAGCATTTTCTCGAGCTGGTTAGCAGGGACAGTTTCAAAGTAGTTAGTACGATCGCGGTTTGTAGTACCATTTAATGTGCCGCCAGCCTCCGTGATGATTTTGAAGTGCTCTTGGTCACCAACGTTCTCTGAACCTTGGAACATCATGTGCTCAAAGAAATGCGCAAAACCAGACTTACCCACTTCTTCACGAGCTGAACCAACATGGTAAGTCACATCCACATGGACCAATGGGTCAGAATCTTCAGGAGCTAAGATCACCGTTAAACCATTATCGAGTTTATACTTTTGGTATGGAATCTTAACTTTGCCTTCTTCAGCTTTCGATGACTCAACGAAAGTTACCCCTTTCGGCAGTGATGAAACTGGCGTATTTGATGCACAGCCCGTGATCACCAACAGTGAACACGCGCCAACCCAAAACATCTTCATGTACTTTCCTTAAAATAATCCGAGATAGATGGCCGCAAGTAAGCTATACCTAGCAGCCTTTCCTAAAAATATTAAAATCACGCAAGGCAGAAACTTCATTCTTAGCCACCCTGCGGCTAAACACAGCGGGTCTCCTATTACAGGTAACCAGCTAAAAAATAACCCCCAATAGCCATACTTAGAGAGCCACTTTAATGCGGTATGACCGTGCTTTTCCTCTTGTGCTTTGTTGGGAATCCACAAGCCAAGCCAATAATTTGTTAAGCCACCAAGCGTATTACCGATAGTAGCGACCATAACAATTGAAGAAACGGAGTATTGATTTAATGAGAGAGTGGCAACTAAGCCCGCTTCAGAACCACCAGGCAACAACGTGGCACTGAGAAAACCGGTCATGAAAAGCACCCATAATGCTGAATCTGAAAACCAAAGCGCTAAACTTTCAAAACTCGTGTTAAATGCTTCTAGCATGTCATATCAAGCAACACCTTGCCTCTGGTTCTTCCTGATTCGACCTGCTGGTGAGCACCAATGACATCACTCATAGGATAAACCTGTTGAATTTCAGTCTTCAGTAAGCCAACGCCGACCATGTACAACAAGGTATCTAACTGCGCAGGGTCTGGTTCACCAACATGCCACTAGCCTCAAAGCCTAGGAGTTTGGCTTTTTCACAAATCAGCTCAGCAGTTATGGTTGGAACGGTGATGACTCTCGCATTATCTTTCAGGCATTTAAGCGCATCTAACGCAGCATCTCCGCCTACTAAATCAATCAAAACATCAACATCTTCAACACGTTCTGACACTGGTGCAAATTGATAGTTCACTGCATGAGCACCGAGCGTCGCAAGGTAGTCTAAATTTCGTTCACTGCAGGTTGTAAAGACTTCCGCTTTCGTCGCGATCGCAATTTGTACCGCGAGGTGTCCAACACCACCGGCTCCAGCGAGGATAAGTACGCGATCGTTTTCCGTCACATTAGCCTTACTGAGAGCTTGTGCCGCAGTTTGTCCCGCCAACGGTAATGCAGCAGCTGCCTCCAAAGTTACGGAGCTAGGAACATGACTTAACTCAGTTTCTGGAACACATATGTATTGACTGTAACCACCGCCTCGAACTGGGAAACCAATAAATCCAGCCACCTCATCACCTTCATTAAAACGTGATGCCCCCTCTCCACAAGACATCACTTTTCCTGAGATGTCGTAACCTGGCACCCAAGGTAAATTATCCTTATTCTGCGCTGCTGCCCAACCGAGCCCAGCTCGAGTTTTGACATCAATAGGATTTACGCCTGAAAAAGCGACTTTTACTAAGACTTCACCAGGCTGTGGTGATGGTGTAGAAGCATGTTGAATCGCGAGTACGTTGGCATCACCAAACTCAGTGATAACGATCTGTTTGTGTTCCATAAACCATTCCCTGCAAGAAAACAAAAAGGGATGCGAAAGCATCCCTTTGACTATAAACCATTTTGTTAACCTAAGTTAATCGTGATTTTGTAAATTGGTTGATCATTCCATTTTCAATAATGTCTAACCAACAAGTGCTAACAATATACCAGCCGCAACGGCTGAACCCAGCACACCAGCAACGTTTGGTCCCATCGCATGCATTAACAAAAAGTTTTGCGGGTTAGCTTGTAAACCAACTTTGTTTACGACTCGCGCGGCCATTGGTACCGCAGAAACGCCAGCCGCACCAATAAGTGGGTTGATGTCTTCTTTCGAGAACTTGTTAAGCAGTTTCGCCATCAGGACGCCCGCACCAGTACCGATACTAAATGCAACTGCGCCTAACCCCAAGATACCTAACGTTTCTAGGTTCAAGAACTGCTCAGCTTGCAGCTTAGAACCAACACCAAGACCTAAAAAGATAGTCACTATGTTGATCAATTCATTTTGAGCAGTTTTCGATAAACGATCGACCACACCAGCTTCACGCATCAAGTTACCCAAACAGAACATACCAACCAATGGCGTAGCTGAAGGTAAGAACAGAATCGTCATCAGTAATACAGCAAGCGGGAAGATGACTTTCTCCCATTTACCAACATGACGAAGCTGAGCCATCTTGATTTGACGCTCTTCCTTGGTTGTCAGTGCTTTCATGATTGGTGGCTGGATGATCGGCACCAATGCCATATAGCTGTATGCCGCGACTGCAATCGCACCTAGCAGATCTGGAGAGAGCTTACTCGCTAAGAAAATCGCTGTTGGCCCATCAGCACCACCGATGATCGCGATAGACGAAGCATCTGCCATGGAGAACTCCATGCCAGGTACATAGTTGAGCAAAATAGCGCCAAACAGTGTTGCAAAAATACCAAACTGCGCAGCCGCACCTAACCACAACGTTTTTGGGTTTGCGATCAAAGCACCAAAGTCAGTCATCGCGCCCACACCCATGAAGATCAATAGCGGGAACACACCCGATTCAATCCCAATGTAGTAAACGTAGTAGAGCAAGCCACCAGGCTCAGTAAAGCCAGCATTTGGAATATTCGCCAAAATAGCACCGAAACCAATCGGCAATAACAGTAAAGGTTCAAATCCTTTTTTAATTGCCAAAAACAGCAAGGTACAACCAACCAGCATCATACAGATTTGGCCGAACTCGAAGTTAGCGATCCCTGTTTCTGCCCAAAGGGTTAACAATCCGTCCATGATACTCCCTTACGCCAGGCTCAACAGAGGCGCACCTACTGTGACAGCATCGCCTTCTTTAACGTTCAGCTCTTGAACCACACCACCACGCGCCGCTCGTACTTCAGTTTCCATTTTCATCGCTTCAAGGATGAGCAATACATCGCCTTCAGCTACCTCAGCACCAGGCTGAACATTCACTTTGAAGATGTTACCTGCAAGAGGAGCAGGTACCGCTTCTGCTGAAGCATTAGAAGGTGCGCTAGGTGTAGCCGATTTTGCCAGTGCATTAGAAGGAGCAACAGATGTCAGTTCACCTTGAGGGCCAACTTCCACCTCATACACCTGCCCGTCAACACGTACACTATAAGTTTCTACACCACCAGTTGCTGGTTGAGCTACAGGTACAGCAGGCTTCTCAGCTTCTAGCGTTGGTGCAGGCTCAAATGCTTCTGGGTTTTCACGATTCTTAAGGAACTTAAGCCCAACTTGAGGGAAAAGTGCATAAGTGAGTACGTCATCAACACGCTCACTTGCTAGCTTAATGCCTTCTGATTTCGCTTTCTCCATCAGATCAACCGTAAGCGTCTCCATTTCAGGCTCAAGTAAATCGGCAGGACGACAGGTAATTGGCTCTTTACCATCAAGCACTTTCGCTTGCAGTTCTGCATTTAACTCGGCTGGCGCTTGACCGTACTCACCTTTCAATAGGCCAGCGGTTTCCTTGGTAATACTCTTATAGCGCTCGCCAGTAAGAACGTTAATCACCGCTTGCGTACCGACGATCTGTGAAGTTGGAGTCACCAATGGAATGAAACCAAGATCTTCACGTACACGAGGGATCTCTTCTAATACTTCATCAATGCGATCCGCAGCACCCTGCTCTTTCAACTGGCCTTCCATATTGGTCAGCATACCACCAGGCACTTGAGCAATCAGGATGCGTGAATCGACTCCTTTTAACTGGCCTTCCCACTTCGCATACTTCTTACGTACCTCACGGAAATATGCGGCGATAGATTCCAGTTGCTCGAGTTTCAAATTGGTATCTCGCTCGGTGCCTTCTAGCATAGCGACTACCGTTTCAGTCGGTGTATGACCGTAAGTACAACTCATTGAAGAAATCGCAGTATCGAGAATATCAATACCGGCTTCTACTGCTTTTACCGCTGTTGCTGTAGACAGCCCCGTTGTTGCATGACAATGAAGTGCCAATGGCACATCACAAGACGCTTTGATACGCGTGATAAGCTCTTCCGCTTCATAAGGCTTAAGTAAGCCAGACATATCTTTAATACACAGCGAGTGACAACCTAAATCCTCTAGGCGTTTTGCCAAGTCAACCCAAGTGTCTGCGTTATGCACTGGGCTCGTAGTGTAAGACAACGTACCTTGAGCATGCGCACCAACATCAACCGTTGCTTTAACGGCTTTCTGGAAGTTTCGCACGTCATTCATTGCATCAAAAATACGGAATACATCCATGCCGTTAGCATGCGCGCGTTCAACAAACTTCTCTACTACGTCGTCGGCATAATGGCGGTATCCTAAAAGGTTTTGACCACGCAGTAGCATTTGCATTGGTGTATTAGGCATCGCTTTTTTTAGTTCACGTAAACGCTCCCAAGGGTCTTCTCCTAAGAATCGAATACAAGAATCAAATGTTGCACCGCCCCAAGTCTCTAGAGACCAGTAACCAACCTTATCCAACTCAGCTGCGATAGGCAGCATATCCTCAATACGCATACGCGTAGCAAATAGTGATTGATGGGCATCACGAAGGACCACATCAGTAATAGCTAGTGGTTTAGACATGCTCTTAAACTCCTTTTTAATCCTAGTTCGGCTACTTCGCGAATGAGGCGCGATGTTTATGAATCGCAGCCGAGATCGCCGCCACTACTTGTGGACTAACAGCTGAAGAGGTTGATTGAATATTAGTGTTTGTTTTTGGTGCTGCGATCGGCTCTGGTACTTCTTCTGGTACCAATTTCGACATTAACCGAACGAGATAAACAAGAATAGTGAGGAAAATAAATACGACCGCCATCCCCGTTAGCATCAGGGTGGCCGCATCTACTAGCAGGCTTCCTATATTAGTCATGTTGCTTCCTTTCTTTGTCATCCTGACAACGTGCAGGACTTTAATAGTGTCAAATCCCGACCCATGGATTATCTCGATTGGTTAAATTTTGTCAATTTTGTTTAAGGAAGGTTTGTAGTAATCCTGATAAATGATTATTTATTCACTACCCAGATCACAGTTCATGACAAAATAATCACTTCAAATCGCTATCACCTTACGAACAGAGTAAAGGAGGACATAAATAAAAACTGCGATTTAGATTTCAAAATCAAATCGGGACTCACGCAGTAAAAACCAACAAAAACAAAAAGATGAACAAGATTAACAATAAATAAACAAATAACAAACAAAGTGACTACATGAGAGTGATTGAAATGAAAAATGGAAGTCAGTGTATAGGAGGGATAATCAGGATGATTTCACACGATGCGACAGAAGCTTGATAGCAAATTGCTTAGATACGCACATATTCGCTTTTAAAAAAGAGGAACATAGGCTCTAGTGATCCTACGCCATATTTCAGATGTCTAGATACAAAAAAGCCTCGCAATTGCGAGGCTGTTTCAATGAGTGGCGCGTCCTGGAGGATTCGAACCTCCGACCGCCTGGTTCGTAGCCAGGTACTCTATCCAGCTGAGCTAAGGAC
>NZ_JAWOQO010000016.1:11430-93935 GCF_033337345.1 Vibrio sp. YT-18
GCGTCCTGGAGGATTCGAACCTCCGACCGCCTGGTTCGTAGCCAGGTACTCTATCCAGCTGAGCTAAGGACGCGCAGATCTTCTTGCTAAGAAGTTGTGAAGTAAATCACATTCATTTCTTACGAAACAAAAAAAAGGCCATCGGGCCAGTCAATGAATGGCGGTGAAGGAGGGATTCGAACCCTCGATACGGGATAAACCGTATACTCCCTTAGCAGGGGAGCGCCTTCAGCCTCTCGGCCACCTCACCGTTTTCATTGTTATATCTCAAAAGAGATATGGCGCGTCCTGGAGGATTCGAACCTCCGACCGCCTGGTTCGTAGCCAGGTACTCTATCCAGCTGAGCTAAGGACGCACTTTTTGTTGATAAATCAACGTTGCAAGAATGGCGGTGAAGGAGGGATTCGAACCCTCGATACGGGATAAACCGTATACTCCCTTAGCAGGGGAGCGCCTTCAGCCTCTCGGCCACCTCACCGTCTTGCGGAGGCACATATTACGTTTTACCGAAAATATGTCAAACACTTTCTTTGAAAAAATCTACGAAACTGGCTTAACCGTTGCTGATTTAATCAAAGTGACTATTAAACGAACTTTATCACTCTATTATGATGAAAAAAAGAGAGTCTTCTCTGAAAAAAGACATTTATTTTCAAATAACTTTCTGAAGTTCGAATCAACATTATTGATGAATTCACAGCCATACTCAACACAATAGTTTCTGCAAATTTTCAAAAACAGTAAAAACTAAAAAGGCCAACCCTTCGGTTAGCCTTTTTCATTCAAACTAAGCTCTGTAAACAGGAGCGACTTAGTAGTTACCTGAAGCAACGTTGCCATTGCCTTTTTCAGCTTGAATGCGCATGTAGATTTCTTCACGGTGAACTGAAACCTCTTTCGGAGCGTTAACGCCGATACGCACTTGGTTACCTTTAACACCTAGTACAGTTACAGTCACTTCATCACCAATCATCAGTGTTTCGCCTACGCGGCGAGTCAAAATTAGCATTCTTTGCTCCTTGAGTAATCTCTAAATTTTCTTGCTACAAAGCTATTATCCAACAAAAGTTATATTTTCGTAAACTACCTTGTTAGCGAAAATCAGCCTAAAAAGGCATGTTTTTGTTGAATGTTTAATGCTTCACTAGACGTAATGTAAGCATCATGCAGAATGTTTGCTGCTGTATCCACACATTCGGGTGCTAAAACTAGCATCATAGTGAGTGCATTCGTTGCGCTGAAATTGATCTCAATATCTCGCTTTGCCAACAAATCGCATGCGTGCTCTACCATTCCATTGGCCTCAAGCCCCACTGCGGTCAACAGGCTTACCACTTCACTATTACGGATTTTGTCGCTGAACACCAGATCGAACTTGGCACATGCATCTTGTTTTATCATGATACCTGCCCGTTCTGTTTCCTCGATCACATTCCAAATGTCGATACCCAACATCTGACATTGTTTTGTAGCACTAGATAAATGTTCTTTATCGACTTCGATTATGGCAAGGTCACGTTGAATGGCTATACCAGAGACGGCTTGATTGCCTAACTCCCCCTTTACCAGACTGCCTTCATTAACATCAAATGTCGAAAGCACGCGCAGTGGCACATTATTCTTCCATGCAAATTGCACTGAAGGTAAATGTAATACTTTCGCGCCTCGGCTTGCCATCGCTTCCATGGAAGGAAAATCGATAACCGCCAATTTTCGCGCGTTTTTCACTACACGTGGGTCACAAGTATAAATACCATCAACGTCGGTAAAGATTTGACACTCATCAGCGCGCAATGCGCCTGCCAGTGCCACTGCGCTCGTATCTGAGCCACCTCGACCTAATGTGGTGATATCCCCGTTCTCATTCACACCTTGAAAGCCTGCAACAATCACGATTTGGTCTTGCTCAAGCAATCCCAGAATTGTCTTAGTATCAATGTGTTTAATCGTTGCGTCATTGTGTTGATTATCCGTCACAATATTCGCCTGTGCTCCGGTAAGCGAGCGTGCAGCATGACCCAATTTATTGAGTGTCATTGCTAACAGTGCCATTGACACTTGCTCACCAGCAGAGAGCAAAACATCAAGTTCTCGAGCTGTAGGCACGCTATCTATCTGTTTAGCGAGGTCCATCAGTCTGTTTGTTTCGCCTGACATTGCAGACACGACAACAACAACTTGATTGCCATCATTTTTCGCCTTAATGATGTGTTCAGCAACTTGGTGGATTCTTTCAATTGAACCCACTGAGGTTCCGCCAAACTTTTGCACGATAAGGGGCTTTTTCACCAGTCTTCACCTTCCCAAGACCGAAGTCTCTTTAGAACTGCTTACATCTTCAGTATTTCCTTTTAGAAAAATTATATAAGCAGTAGTTACAACAAAAACCAAATAGCCTAAATGACTCGGTTAACTTTTGGTCAATTAAACCACTTGGCTGCTAAAAAAAAAATAACGCTCAATCAAAGAAACTTGATTGAGCGTAATTTTAGTAGTTAAAAGCTTATAAGCGCTCTTCTAACCAAGGCTGAACTGTTTTAATTGCCTCTGGTAGTGCGGCTACATCAGTACCACCAGCTTGAGCCATGTCAGGACGACCACCGCCCTTACCACCGACTTGCTCAGCAATCATCTTAACTAGATCACCAGCTTTTACTTTACCAGTTAGATCTTTAGTCACACCAGCAATCAGGCCAACCTTGTCACCTGTTACGTTGGCAAGCAGTACGACACCAGACCCCATTTGGTTCTTGATGTCATCAACCATAGTACGTAGGTTCTTGCTGTCAGCGCCTTCAAGAGCTGCGACTAGAACTTTTGTACCATTGACTTCAACCGCTTTGCCCATGATGTTAGCGCTTTCTGCTGCCGCCATCTTATCTTTTAGCTTCTGCACTTCTTTCTCTAGCGCTTTTGCTTTCTGTGCAGATTCTGCCAGTTTCTCTTCGTACTTCGCGTTTTGAGCTTCAATCGCGTCTAATGCAGCCTCGCCTGTTACCGCCTCAATACGTCGAATACCTGCAGCAATGCCGCTTTCTGAAGTGATTTTGAATAGGCCAATATCACCTGTGCTTGATGCGTGAATACCACCGCAAAGCTCTGTCGAGAAGTTACCCATAGACAGTACGCGTACTTCGTCGTCGTACTTCTCGCCGAATAGAGCCATTGCGCCTTTCTTCTTAGCTGACTCAATGTCCATCACGTTGGTTTCAATCGTGTGGTTGCGACGAATTTGCGCGTTAACTAGACGCTCAACTTCTTTCAGTTCTGCTGCAGTTACGGCTTCTAGGTGTGAGAAGTCGAAACGTAGGTTGTCTGCCTTCACTAATGAGCCTTTCTGCGTTACGTGCTCACCTAAAACTTGGCGTAGTGCTGCGTGTAGCAAGTGCGTTGCTGAGTGGTTTAGAGAGATAGCTGCGCGACGCTCTGCGTCAACGATAGTTGCTACTTCATCACCTTTCGCTAGAACGCCTTCTGCCATTACACCGTGGTGCGCGATTGCGTTACCTAGTTTTTGAGTGTCCTCAACGCGGAATACACCAGACTCAGTACGGATTTCACCAGCGTCACCACACTGACCGCCTGACTCTGCGTAGAATGGCGTTTCACCAAGTACGATGATTGCTTTGTCGCCCGCAGATAGTGAATCTACTTCGTTGCCTTCAACGAACATCGCTGCTACAGAACTAGAGCCTTTAGTACCTGTGTAACCACAGAATTCTGTTTGCGTATCAACTTTGATTGCTGCGTTGTAGTCAGTACCGAAGTTACCCGCTTCACGCGCACGTTGACGCTGTTCTTCCATCGCTTTCTCAAAACCTTCTTCGTCGATTGCGAACTCACGCTCACGTGCAACGTCGTTAGTTAAGTCAGCTGGGAAGCCATAAGTGTCGTAAAGTTTAAATACGGTTTCGCCGTCCAGTACTTTACCGTCTAGGTTATCTAATGCTTCGTTTAGAATCGCCATACCGCGCTCAAGTGTACGACCAAAGTTTTCTTCTTCGATACGCAGTACTTTTTCAACCACAGCTTGTTGACGCTTCAGCTCTTCACCAGCCGTACCCATGATGTCAGCTAGAACGCCAACCAACTTGTGGAAGAATGCACCTTGTGCGCCCAGCTTGTTACCGTGACGAACTGCACGACGGATGATACGGCGTAATACGTAACCTCGACCTTCGTTTGAAGGCATCACACCATCAACAATCAAGAATGAACATGAACGGATGTGGTCAGCAATAACGCGTAGCGATTGGTTCGATAGATCTTCATAACCAATGACTTCAGCCGCTGCTTTGATAAGAGTTTGGAATACATCAATTTCGTAGTTTGAGTGAACGCCTTGCATGATTGCAGAGATACGCTCGATACCCATACCAGTATCTACCGATGGTTTTGGTAGCGGTTCCATAGTGCCGTCTGCGTGACGGTTGAACTGCATGAATACGTTGTTCCAGATCTCGATGAAACGGTCACCATCTTCTTCAGGCGTGCCAGGACGACCACCCCAGATGTGTTCACCGTGATCGTAGAAGATTTCAGTACATGGACCACAAGGACCAGTGTCGCCCATTTGCCAGAAGTTATCAGACTCGTACGGCTTGCCGCCTTCTTTATCACCAATGCGAACAATACGATCAGCGGGTACGCCAACTTTCTTGTTCCAGATGTCAAACGCTTCGTCATCGGTTTCGTAAACAGTTACCAATAAACGATCCGCTGGCAGTTTAAGAACTTCGGTTAGGAATTCCCAAGCAAAGGAGATCGCATCTTCTTTGAAGTAATCGCCAAAGCTGAAGTTGCCTAACATTTCAAAGAATGTGTGGTGACGAGCAGTAAAGCCAACATTTTCTAGGTCGTTATGTTTACCACCAGCACGTACGCAACGCTGAGCCGTAGTCGCTCGAGTGTAGGCTCGTTTTTCTAAGCCTAAGAAACAATCTTTAAATTGGTTCATACCTGCGTTTGTGAACAGCAGGGTTGGGTCGTTATGTGGAACTAACGATGAACTTTCTACGATTTGGTGTCCTTTGCTCTCAAAGAACTTGAGGAACGCGTTACGAACCTCATCAGTGCTCATGTACATGCAGCTCTTCCTGAAAATAGTCGAGTTAGAATTTTGCCGTATTGTAGATCATGCAAACAGCTGAGACTAGTTTTCTTGAGGAAAAGAGGGAGTAGGAGAAAAAATTTGAAGCAAAACAAAAATCAGTGCGGACGACTGACCGTTAATCTTCGTCCTCAAAGCTCAGCGCGTAGCTGATTTGGTCAAAACTGTAGCCACGATATTGCAGAAAACGAACTTGTTTTGCGTACTCTTTTTGGTCTTTGGCTTTAATACCTTTGAATTTCTTTTCTGCCGCCTGTTTAGCCAGTTCAAACCAATCTTGCGGCTCTTCAGCCATAGCTTGCTCAATCACCGACTCCGCAACACGCTTCTGGTTTAACTCTTGACGAATTCGACGCTCTCCATGTCCTTTGTATACATGCTGTCTAATTTGACTCTTCGCGTAACGTAAATCATCTAAATAGTTATGGTCTAGGCAAAAATTAATTGCGATGTCGATGTCTGATTCTTCATAGCCCTTCATCGATAATTTTTGGTAAAGCTCATACTGACCATGATCGCGACGGCTAAGCAATTGGATAGCAGCCTCTTTGCTCGATAATGTCGGCGCCTGGCGTTTTTGGTACATGATGATCCTAAAAGTATTTTTGCTGTACAGGCTCTCAATGGCCTTTGTGATAATTCGATTTTTGATTTCAATAGATACAACAAAGCCCCGCATTGCAGGGCTTTGTCATTTATTAATCTATGAGAGATTAAAACTCTTCAGCTTGCTCTGGCGCTTCACCAGCTTCAGGCGCTTCCGCAAGTGCTGGCGCTAGCAACATTTCACGCAGTTTTGTATCGATAGTTTTAGCCACTTCAGGATGCTCACGCAGGTAGTTACACGCATTCGCTTTACCTTGACCAATCTTATCGCCATTGTAGCTATACCAAGCACCGGCTTTTTCAACTAACTTGTGCTTCACACCTAGATCGACAAGTTCACCTTCGCGGTTAAAGCCTTGGCCGTACATGATTTGTGTGTTTGCTTCTTTAAATGGTGCTGCAATCTTATTCTTAACAACTTTGATGCGCGTTTCGTTACCTACGACTTCGTCACCTTCTTTGATTGCGCCAGTACGACGGATATCTAGACGAACAGAAGCGTAGAACTTAAGTGCGTTACCACCTGTTGTTGTTTCTGGGTTACCAAACATCACACCAATCTTCATACGGATTTGGTTGATGAAGATACACATACAGTTAGACTGCTTTAGGTTACCCGTTAGCTTACGCATTGCTTGAGAAAGCATACGTGCTTGCAGACCCATGTGGCTATCGCCCATTTCGCCTTCGATTTCTGCTTTCGGTGTTAGCGCTGCAACAGAGTCGACAACCATAACATCGATAGCACCAGAACGTGCAAGTGCGTCACAGATCTCTAGCGCTTGCTCACCTGTGTCTGGCTGAGAAACCAGCAATGCATCGATATCTACGCCAAGTTTCTTCGCGTATACAGGATCTAGAGCGTGCTCTGCATCGATAAACGCACACGTTTTGCCTTCACGTTGCGCAGCAGCAATAAGCTCAAGGGTTAATGTTGTTTTACCTGAAGATTCTGGGCCGTAGATTTCTACGATACGACCCATTGGTAGACCACCAGCACCCAAAGCGATATCAAGAGAAAGAGAACCCGTTGAGATGGTTTCTACGTCCATTGCGCGGTTATCACCAAGGCGCATGATAGAGCCTTTACCGAATTGCTTTTCAATTTGACCTAGCGCAGCGGCGAGCGCTTTCTGTTTGTTCTCGTCCATTACTTTCTCCGATTTATTCATCTTCTTTGGGCGACGAATAGTAATTCATTTTTCTTAAGCAGAAGAACTGCTCAGCAATGAAAGTTATTATACTGTTGATTCATACAGTGTCCATACCTGTATGAAAAAAATTTGGCTGACCTAAAGTCGTGATTTGCTCTAGCCCTTATCAATGCTGGGCTAAAACAATTTAAGAAATTCTAGAGTAGATGTTGATACAATTGAGTCAGCGCATGCTCGACCGCTTTTTTGCGAACTTCTGCACGGTCACCAGTAAAATGCATGGTTTCGACTTGCTGCCAACTTTGGTTATCAGCAAAAGCAAAGCAGACCATGCCGACTGGTTTCTCTTCACTGCCACCACCCGGCCCTGCAATACCACTGATGGACACACCGATGGTCGCATTGGAGTTTTTAATTGCACCCTGCACCATTTCAATCACAACTGGCTCACTCACTGCACCATGCGCTTCTAACGTTGAAGCTTGCACACCAAGCATCTCCATTTTCGCTTCATTACTGTAGGTGACAAACGCACGGTCAAGCCACGCTGAACTACCAGCAATGTCAGTAATGGCGGTTGCAACACCACCACCAGTGCATGATTCTGCGGTCGTTAAAAGATGCCCGTGTTTAGCCAATAATGCGCCTAAATCGGCACTCAATTTTGTTGTTTTTTCCATAGCCAAAATGCCCTTTGTCTCTTTTTACTTGATAGGGATTCACGTATCCTAAGCCGCTACGGAAATAAACAAAAGAACTTACCTGTGAAAGCTGAACAAAAACACACTCCGATGATGCAGCAATACCTCAAGCTAAAAGCTGAGAACCCAGAGATTTTGCTGTTCTACCGCATGGGCGATTTCTACGAACTCTTTTACGATGATGCCAAGCGAGCTTCTCAGCTTCTTGATATTTCATTGACCAAACGTGGTGCGTCTGCAGGTGAACCTATCCCAATGGCGGGTGTGCCATTTCACGCCGTAGAGGGCTACCTGGCAAAACTTGTTCAGCTTGGTGAGTCTGTGGCGATCTGTGAACAGATTGGCGATCCGGCCACCAGCAAGGGCCCAGTAGAACGTAAAGTTGTGCGTATCGTGACACCAGGTACAGTGACGGATGAGGCGCTGCTTTCTGAGCGTGTCGATAACTTAATCGCAGCAATTTACCATCACAACGGTAAGTTCGGTTATGCGACGCTGGATGTCACCTCTGGTCGCTTCCAACTGACAGAACCAGAAACTGAAGAAGCGATGACAGCCGAGCTTCAACGTACCGCACCACGTGAGCTACTGTTCCCAGAAGATTTTGAACCTGTACATTTAATGGCGAGCCGCAATGGTAACCGTCGTCGCCCAGTCTGGGAGTTTGAGCTTGATACGGCTAAGCAACAACTCAATCAACAATTTGGCACAAAAGATCTGGTTGGTTTTGGTGTAGAACATGCGTCCTTAGGGTTATGTGCTGCTGGTTGTTTGATCCAGTACGTAAAAGATACTCAACGTACGGCTTTACCTCATATTCGCTCTTTAACGTTTGATCATCAGGATCAATCCGTCATCCTTGATGCTGCTACCCGACGTAATCTGGAAATTACTCAAAATCTAGCAGGCGGAACCGATAACACGCTCGCTGCAGTACTCGACCATTGTGCAACTCCGATGGGCAGCCGAATGCTGAAGCGTTGGTTGCATCAGCCTATGCGTTGCATTGAAACGTTAAACAATCGCCTTGATGCGATTGGTGAGATTAAAGAACAAGCTCTGTTTGCTGATCTTCAACCAACGTTAAAGCAAATTGGTGATATTGAACGTATCTTAGCGCGCCTTGCATTACGCTCTGCTCGCCCTCGCGATATGGCTAGACTTCGCAATGCCATGCAACAGCTACCAGAGCTAGAATCTGTCACCGCTTCTTTGACCCATCCGTACCTAACGAAATTGGCGAAGTATGCAGCTCCGATTGACGAAGTATGTGACCTGTTAGAGCGCGCGATTAAAGAAAATCCGCCGGTTGTTATTCGTGATGGTGGCGTCATCGCTGAAGGCTACAATGCGGAGCTCGATGAATGGCGAAAATTGGCAGACGGTGCAACAGAATATCTTGAGCAGCTTGAGCGAGATGAGCGTGAACGACACGGTATCGATACGCTTAAAGTAGGCTACAACAACGTTCATGGCTTCTTTATCCAAGTAAGCCGTGGCCAGAGCCATTTGGTTCCACCGCATTATGTACGTCGCCAAACACTCAAAAACGCTGAACGCTACATCATCCCAGAGCTTAAGGAACACGAAGACAAAGTACTTAACTCGAAATCTAAAGCGTTAGCACTTGAGAAACAGTTGTGGGAAGAACTGTTTGATCTATTGATGCCAAACCTTGAGAAGCTGCAAAACCTAGCTTCTGCCCTGTCTCAACTGGATGTATTACAAAACCTAGCAGAGCGTGCAGATTCGTTAGATTACTGCCGCCCAACGCTTGTGAAAGACGCAGGAATTCACATTCAAGCTGGTCGTCATCCAGTCGTAGAACAAGTAACAACAGAGCCGTTCATCGCGAACCCAATTGAGCTTAACCCAGCCCGTAAGATGTTGATCATCACCGGTCCAAACATGGGTGGTAAATCAACCTACATGCGTCAAACTGCGCTGATTGCATTGATGGCACATATCGGCTCTTATGTACCGGCAGAATCCGCACAGATTGGTTCTTTAGATCGTATATTTACTCGTATTGGTGCGTCAGATGATCTTGCATCTGGCCGCTCGACCTTCATGGTAGAAATGACCGAAACAGCCAATATTCTTCACAACGCAACTAAGAACAGTTTGGTGCTAATGGATGAAATCGGACGCGGTACTAGTACTTACGACGGTCTCTCTTTAGCTTGGGCAAGTGCGGAATGGCTCGCAACACAAATTGGTGCGATGACCCTATTTGCAACTCACTACTTCGAATTAACAGAGTTACCGAACCAACTGCCAAGCTTAGCGAACGTTCACTTGGATGCCGTAGAACATGGAGACAGCATTGCCTTTATGCACGCAGTTCAAGAAGGTGCGGCAAGTAAGTCTTACGGCTTGGCTGTTGCGGGCTTAGCTGGCGTACCAAAAACGGTCATCAAAAATGCGCGTAACAAGCTATCTCAGCTAGAGCAACTGGGGCAAAACAGTGACACACCGCGTCCAAGTGCAGTAGATGTGGCTAACCAGTTGAGCCTGATTCCAGAGCCTAGCGAGGTCGAACAAGCTCTGTCAGGTATTGATCCTGACGACTTAACGCCACGCCAAGCTCTTGAAGAGCTGTATCGCTTGAAAAGGATGCTGTAAATAGACTCACACCAAGGAGCAAAAAAGAAAAAAGGCTATGGGGAACCATAGCCTTTTGTGTATCTAGTGAAATACGGATTATTTAATCGTCTTCTACGTTAAACAAGTTTTCCATATTCAAACCTTGTTTGATTAGGACTTCACGAAGACGACGTAAACCTTCCACTTGTATTTGACGTACTCGCTCACGTGTCAGACCAATCTCTCGACCAACTTCTTCCAGCGTCGAAGGCTCATAGCCTAGTAGGCCGAAGCGTCGTGCAAGCACTTCTTTCTGTTTCGGATTCAACTCTTCTAACCAATGAATCAACGATGATTTGATGTCGTCATCTTGAGTCGAAACTTCTGGATCAGAGTTGTTTGCATCAGGAATAATATCCAGCAGCGCTTTCTCACCGTCACCACCGATTGGCGTGTCGACAGAGCTAATACGCTCATTAAGGCGTAACATTTTGCTTACGTCTTCGACTGGAATATCTAATTGAGCAGCAATTTCCTCTGCGGTCGGTTCGTGATCGAGCTTTTGAGAAAGTTCACGCGCAGTACGCAGATAAATGTTCAGCTCTTTCACTACATGGATAGGTAGACGGATCGTGCGAGTTTGGTTCATCAACGCTCGCTCTATCGTTTGTCGGATCCACCACGTTGCGTAAGTAGAGAAACGGAAACCACGTTCTGGGTCGAATTTTTCGACCGCTCGGATCAAGCCGAGGTTACCTTCTTCAATCAGATCAAGTAGTGCTAGACCACGGTTACTGTATCGACGAGAAATCTTAACAACCAAACGTAGGTTACTTTCGATCATACGTTTGCGTGCCGCTTCGTCGCCACGTAGGGCGCGTCTTGCGTAAAGCACTTCTTCTTCGGCAGTAAGTAAAGGTGAGAAGCCAATTTCGCCCAAATACAACTGAGTTGCATCTAAGCTTTTACTGCTCGCGTCAAATTCTTCACGCGCAGTCGCTTTGCTTTCTGTGGATGATGATCTTTCGAGTTCGTTATCAATGGTCTTCACTGACGCATTGTCAAATGCAAACTCTTCAACTTTGGTTACTGTGTTGCTGATACTCATAACGCCTCCCCCTGGCGAGTTAGCAAGACATGACAACTCAATATGTCGCTAAATGATGTCGCAAGTTGTTTTTCAAAGTTTTAAGGCAAATAGCGTTTTGGATTCACTGATTTACCTTGATAGCGAATTTCAAAGTGTAGTTTGACCGACTTTGCACCTGAACTACCCATGGTGGCGATTTTTTGTCCGCTTTTTACGCTTTGTCCTTCTGTGACCAGCAGTTTGTCATTATGTGCGTATGCGCTTAAATAATTGTCGTTATGCTTTACTATAATTAAGTTGCCATAACCTCGTAGCGCATTGCCTGAATAAACGACTGTGCCGGCTGCGGTTGAAACGATAGGTTGACCACGCTGTCCTGCGATGTCGATACCTTTATTTCCCTGTTCTCCCGCCGAAAAGTTCTTGATTACTCTCCCTTTTGTTGGCCACAACCACTTTGAGACTTTATCACTCTTTGCTGTGGTAGTTGGCGCTTTTTGCTTCACTTTTTGGTTATCTTTTGAACCAACATACTCCTTTGTTTTCGATTGTTCAACCTTCTTTGGAGGCTGTTTTTGTACGACTTTAGGCTTAGTCTCTGTAGGTTTTTGACTAGAGTTTTTACTCGAAGGTTTGGGTTTAGAGGCTGTTGATGTTTTCGTCACTGGAGCTGGGGGGGTCGTAACAACAGGAGCCACAACGGGTTCAACTTTTTGACCATATTTAGGGGCGACATATTTCGGAGCCCAAAGTTTTAGCCTCTGTCCTGGGTAGATAGTGTAAGGCTGAGTTAACTCATTGTAACGAACAAGATCATTTACATCTTTATCTGTGACATAAGCTATGAAGTAAAGTGTATCGCCTTTTTTTACCTCATAATAACTCCCTCTGTAACTCCCTCTTTCAAGGCTTGAATAGTCTTTTTTTAGGCTAGAGACAGGTGCAGGGGAATGCGCTGCACAACCAACTAGTCCTGCAGCAAACACAAAGCTAATACCAATATGACGTAGTAACTTATTCACCTATCCCTAACCCTTAAGCTAAATCACCCGCAACCAGAGGTACGAACCGAACCATTTCTACAACGGTAGAGAGATATTCGTCTCCCTTACGCTCTATTTTTAATAACTGTTGTTCCGTATCTCCAACAGGAATGACCATTTTGCCGCCATCTCTTAATTGTGAGAGAAGAGCTTGGGGAATCACTTCAGCGGCAGCGGTAACAATAATAGCATCGAAAGGACCTCGCGCTTCCCAGCCCTGCCACCCATCAGCATGCTTAGTTGAAACATTGTAGATATCCAATTGCTTCAGGCGACGCTTTGCTTCCCATTGCAACGATTTAATTCGCTCAACGGAGTATACATGATCAACAATTTGCGCCAGTACCGCGGTTTGATAACCCGATCCCGTTCCGATTTCCAGAACACGACTCGCCGGTTCTAGCTCAAGCAACTCGGTCATACGAGCAACGATATAAGGCTGAGAAATAGTTTGTCCCTGACCAATTGGTAACGCATTGTTATCATAGGCTTGGTGCATCATCGCTTGAGAAACAAAGCTTTCTCGTGGCAAGCGTTGGATAGCATCCAGAACTCTTTGGTCTTTGATGCCACTGGAGATAAGAAACGCTATCAACCTGTCAGCATGTGGGTTACTCATTACTTCTCTTCCTTTAACCAACTATCCATAGCACGCAGCGACTCGTGAGCGGTGAGATCAACTTGCAGAGGCGTCATTGAAACTCGGCCATGCTCAATTGCATAAAAGTCCGTGCCCTCTCCTGCATCTTGCTCCTTTCCTGGTGGCCCTAACCAATAAATGTCATGGCCTCTCGGATCTTTCTGCTTGATCATATTCTCAGCGTGATGACGAGCACCTAAGCGAGTCACTTCAATTTCACCTAAATTCTCTGATGGTAAGTCAGGCACGTTTACGTTCAGTAGACGATTCGTTGGAATCGGCGACGCTAAATGCTGTTGTACAATTTGACGTGCAATTTTAGCGGCGGATTCGAAATGTCGCTTACCCACTAGAGAAAAAGCCACCGACTGAACGCCAAGGAAATGACCTTCCATGGCTGCTGCTACTGTTCCAGAATAAAGAACATCATCACCCAAATTAGCGCCATGGTTGATTCCTGACAGAACAAGATCAGGCAAATCATCTTTCATTAGCTCATTCAGCGCGAAATGCACACAATCCGTGGGCGTGCCTTGCACTGAGTAGATATTTGGGGCAATTTCAGTCACGCGTAATGGTTGTTCTAATGTGAGTGAATTCGAAGCACCTGAACGATTTCGATCAGGTGCGACAATGGTCACTTCGGCGATATCTCTCAACTCATCAGCGAGGGCATGAATCCCTTGTGCATGAACACCATCATCATTGCTGATTAAGACTCTTAAGGGCTTCGGGTTTCGTGAATCCTGTTCCATTAGTATTCTCTTTCTACTTCAACCTCATTAACTAACTCACGAACAATAGAGGTCGCAAAAGATCCCGCATCCAGTGAGAAAGTCAGCGTAATGTTGTTACCTTCAACCGTCCAAGCTAAATCTTTTGGCTTCAGCGCAATATCGCGACGATCGTGGCGCATGCGATTACCACGAATCAACGCCATGAGGTCAGGCTCTTCGTCTAAAAACGGTTGCTCTAATGCCAGAGCCTCGGCTTGAGTAGGCAGTGCATTATCGCCAGCAAGCGCAGCGGTAATTGCCGCTTCACCTTGTGCAAATTGCACTTGCAGAGCAGCGATGTTGTTTGCATCAATCAACTGAGTGCCAGAATTCGTCTGTGCAATGTCACCATCAATGAACTTATCAAACACACCATTCTCTAGACGAGCTGAAACGATGCGGTTGAAAATCCACGAACGAGCCGCTGATAAATACATACTGCGCTTGTTTTGATTGCGGGTACGAACGTTTTCGCGTCCCCATCGACGTGCTTCTTCAAGGTTGTTGCCATCGTTACCAAAACGCTGACTACCAAAGTAGTTTGGCACGCCAACTTGTTTCACTTTTTCAAGACGTTGCTCTACATCCGCTATATCTGTCACTTCAGACAAAGTAACCACGAACTCGTTCCCTACTAGGTCACCAGGACGCAGTTTTTTATTGTGACGATCTGTTGCAAGGATTTCGATACTTGGGTATTGAGCCAAAAACGCTGAAAAATCTGGCGTTTCACCTTTTGGTAAATGGACACTTAACCACTGTTCCGTCACCGCATGACGGTCTTTAAGACCCGCCCAGCTAACGTCTTTCGACTTAACACCACAGGCTTTTGCTAACTCGTTAGCAACGAAGCTGGTGTTCTCGCCCGTTTTACGGATACGAACCATTAAGTGCTCGCCTTCGCCCGTAAAGGCAAAACCTAAATCTTCGCGAACCTGAAAATGCTCTGGCTGCGCTTTAATTTTTGCCGATGCAACTGGCTTACCCGTTAGGTAAGCCAATGAAGATAAAATGTCTGACATGATGTGTTTCCGCTGATATCACAGCTTAGAGGAGCAAATTGCTAGTTATTGCTTAAACAGAAGTACAACGGCTTCCGTTGCAATGCCTTCTTTGCGTCCAGTAAAACCGAGACGTTCTGTCGTCGTCGCTTTTACGTTAATGTTACTAATGTCGGTTTCTAGGTCTTCGGCTATCGCCGCACACATTGCGTCAATGTGTGGTGCCATTTTAGGCGCTTGTGCCATGATGGTTACATCAGCATTGCCAAGACGGTAGCCTTGCTCTTTAACTCGACGGTAAACGTCTTTCAGTAATTCACGACTGTTTGCGCCTTTCCATTTATCATCCGTATCTGGGAAATGACGACCAATATCGCCGGCAGCAATCGCGCCCAGCAGAGCATCCGTTAACGCATGCAACGCTACATCGCCATCTGAGTGTGCAATCAAACCTTGCTCATAAGGGATTGCTACACCACCAATAATGACTGGGCCTTCACCACCGAATTTATGTACATCGAAACCATGACCAATTCGAATCATTTTCTATCCTTTCTTTATTCGCCGCGCTCACGGCTTAGATAAAACTCGGCTAACGCAAGGTCTTCTGGCTGAGTGATTTTTATATTGTTCGCATTCCCTTGAACTAAGGCTGGCTTCTCGCCTAACCACTCCAAAGCCGAGGCTTCATCAGTAATAGTTACACCCTGTTCTAATGCGTCAGCCAGTGCTTGAGTAAGCTGCTGAGTTTTAAACATTTGTGGAGTCAGTGCATGCCACAATGCTTCTCTATCTACCGTATGATCGATATCTTGCACTGCGTTTGCTCGCTTCATTGTATCTCTCACAGGAGATGCGAGAATGCCACCCGTTGAGTGGGCGCAGCAAACATCAATCAAACGGTCAATGTCGGATGTTAATACACATGGCCTCGCAGCGTCGTGGACTAATACCCACTCGCTTTCCAGATGCTCATTGACATAGTTTAGCCCTGATAACACAGAGTCTGCTCTTTCTTTACCACCAGCTACACGAATCACATCTGGGTGCTTAGCAATGGACAATTCTGGGTAATATGGGTCGCCGTCAGTAATGGCAACGACAACCTTAGAAATATTTGGATGGGAAAGCAGTTTCTCTACGGTATGTTCCAGTACCGCTTTACCTTCGATCAATAAATATTGCTTAGGGCGATCTGCCTTCATTCTGCTACCCACACCCGCAGCTGGCACAATTGCGATATGCGATGAGTTCATATCCAACATTTTAATGGTTTTCCTCACCTATAATGCGGTAAAAAGTCTCGCCATCTTTAACTAAACCGAGCTCATGACGCGCACGTTCTTCAATCGCATCAAGACCTTGCCTTAAGTCATCAATCTCAGCGAACATTTCATTGTTGCGAGCTTGTAGCTTGCTGTTCACTTGTTGCTGAACTTCAATTTCATCTTTTACTGTGTAGTAGTCAGACACTCCGTTTTTACCAAACCATAGAGTGTATTGAAGCAAGCCAAACAGTAGCGTAAGGGCTATAACAAAGATTCGCATATCGCTGCTAACATTCTGTACCGGAAGGAATTAGATAAGGTGACATATATAGCATAAATGCGAGGTTGCCTCTAGGGGAGAAAGGGAGACTCACACGCTCCTTACAAGAAATAAGCAGCAAAATGAAACAAGCTCATAGGAAGCGCTCCTTACCCATGACCAAAGTAAGAGCCAAAAATACAAACCTATAAATACAAAAAACCGCCGTAGCGATGGTTTCAAAAAGCTATTTAGCGAAACTTTACTCAATAAGAATTAAGCTTGATCTTTAACTTCTTTGAGACCGCTTCCTTGAAACATGGAGGAGCGCGCTCATTTAGAGCTTCCGTCATATAAAAAACGCCCCGCAAGTGCGAGGCGTTTTCAAAAGCTTTAAGTTAAGCGGTTAATTCAATTAAGAATTAAGCTTGACCTTTAACTTCTTTAAGACCGTTGAAAGGAGCGCGCTCACCTAGAGCTTCCTCGATACGGATTAGCTGGTTGTACTTAGCAACACGGTCAGAACGGCTCATAGAACCAGTTTTGATTTGACCTGCAGCTGTACCTACCGCTAGGTCAGCGATAGTTGCATCTTCAGTTTCGCCAGAACGGTGAGAGATTACTGCTGTGTAACCTGCGTCTTTAGCCATCTTGATTGCAGCTAGAGTCTCAGTTAGAGAACCGATTTGGTTGAACTTGATAAGGATAGAGTTAGCTACGCCTTTCTCGATACCTTCAGCAAGGATCTTAGTGTTAGTAACGAATAGATCGTCACCTACTAGTTGAAGCTTGTCACCTAGTAGTTCAGTTTGGTGCTTGAAGCCATCCCAGTCAGACTCGTCTAGACCGTCTTCGATAGAAACGATTGGGAATTGGTTAGCTAGCTCAGCTAGGTAGTGGTTGAACTCTTCAGAAGTGAAAGTTTTACCTTCGCCTTTCATGTTGTAGATGCCAGCTTCTTTGTCGAAGAACTCAGATGCAGCACAGTCCATAGCTAGAGTTACGTCTTTACCTAGTTCGTAACCAGCAGCTGCAACAGCTTCTGCGATAACTTCTAGAGCTTCAGCGTTAGATTTAAGGTTAGGAGCGAAACCACCTTCATCACCAACTGCAGTGCTGTAGCCTTTAGACTTAAGAACTTTAGCTAGGTTGTGGAATACTTCTGCACCGATACGTAGACCTTCTTTAAGAGTCTTAGCGCCAACTGGTTGGATCATGAACTCTTGGATGTCAACGTTGTTGTCTGCGTGCTCACCACCGTTGATGATGTTCATCATTGGTAGAGGCATAGAGAACTGACCTGCAGTGCCGTTTAGCTCAGCGATGTGCTCGTATAGAGGCATGCCTTTCGCAGCAGCAGCAGCTTTAGCGTTTGCTAGAGAAACAGCTAGGATAGCGTTAGCACCGAATTTAGATTTGTTTTCAGTGCCGTCTAGTTCGATCATTACTGCGTCGATTGCAGCTTGGTCTTTAGCGTCTTTGCCAACTAGAGCTTCAGCGATTGGGCCGTTTACAGCTTCAACTGCTTTAAGAACACCTTTACCTAGGAAACGTGCTTTGTCACCGTCACGTAGCTCAAGAGCTTCGCGAGAACCAGTAGATGCGCCAGATGGAGCTGCCGCCATACCTACGAAACCGCCTTCTAGGTGTACTTCAGCTTCTACAGTTGGGTTACCACGTGAGTCGATGATTTCACGACCTAGAACTTTAACGATCTTAGACATTAATGTTTCCTCTCGTTTCAAATATAAATGTCAATCTTAAAGGGCAGCAGCACAACCTTCGCCGCCGCCCGTATCCTTTTACTTCTCGAATTCGCCGCGTGCGTTTTGGCCCGCAGCCTTAACAAAACCTGCAAACAATGGATGTCCATCGCGAGGAGTCGAGGTGAATTCTGGGTGGAACTGAGCCGCTACAAACCATGGGTGAGCTGGGTTCTCAATCATTTCCACTAACTTCTTGTCCGCAGATAGACCTGATACTTTTAGGCCTGCTTTTTCGATTTGCGGACGAAGCACGTTATTCACTTCGTAACGGTGACGGTGACGTTCATGGATCGTCGCGCTACCGTACAGTTCACGAGCTTTAGTCCCTTTCTCTAGGTGACACAGCTGTGAACCAAGACGCATCGTACCGCCTAGGTCAGACTTTTCAGTACGCTCTTCTACGCTACCTGATTCGTCTACCCACTCTGTGATCAAACCTACCACAGGGTACTTAGTCTCTTTGTTAAATTCTGTTGAATGTGCACCTTCCATACCCGCAACGTTACGCGCGTATTCGATTAGTGCAACTTGCATACCCAAACAAATACCTAGGTAAGGCACGTTATTTTCACGTGCATATTGAGCCGCACGGATCTTGCCTTCAATACCACGATCGCCGAAGCCACCTGGTACTAGGATTGCGTCCAAACCTTCTAGAAGTTCAACGCCTTTTGTTTCGATATCTTGTGAGTCTACATACTTAATTGTGACGCTTAGGCGGTTTTTCAAGCCAGCGTGTTTAAGCGCTTCGTTCACAGATTTGTATGCATCTGGTAATTCAATGTATTTACCAACCATACCGATGGTTACTTCACCAGTAGGATTTGCTTCTTCGTAGATAACCTGTTCCCATTCAGAAAGGTCTGCTTCCGGAGCAGTAATACCAAAGCGAGCACACACAAGGTCATCTAGACCTTGAGATTTAATCAACTGAGGGATCTTGTAGATAGAGTCTACATCCTTCATTGAAATTACTGCTTTTTCTGGAACATTACAGAACAGTGCGATTTTTTTACGCTCATTCGCAGGAATAACGCGATCGCTACGGCAAACTAGGATATCTGGCTGAATACCGATAGATAGAAGTTCTTTTACAGAGTGTTGCGTCGGCTTAGTTTTCACTTCGCCCGCTGCCGCTAGGTAAGGAACAAGTGTTAGGTGCATGAACATTGCGCGCTCACGGCCTAGCTCAACAGCTAGCTGACGAATCGCTTCCATAAATGGTAGTGATTCGATATCACCAACAGTACCGCCAACTTCAACGATAGCCACGTCATGGCCTTCAGAACCTGCAATAACGCGATCTTTGATTGCGTTAGTGATATGAGGGATAACTTGAATAGTTGCGCCTAGGTAGTCACCACGACGTTCTTTACGAAGTACGTCGGCATAAACACGACCTGCAGTGAAGTTGTTACGCTTGGTCATCTTGGTACGGATGAAACGCTCGTAGTGACCAAGGTCAAGGTCAGTCTCTGCGCCATCTTCTGTAACGAACACTTCACCGTGCTGAGTAGGGCTCATTGTGCCCGGGTCAACGTTGATGTAAGGGTCAAGCTTCATCATAGTCACTTTAAGACCACGAGCTTCTAGAATAGCCGCAAGAGATGCTGCTGCAATACCTTTACCTAGAGAGGATACAACCCCGCCAGTAACAAAAATGTAATTTGTCGTCATGTTTAACCTGAAATTGGTTGAATGAGGGAAATGGAGTGCTTCTGGACGGGAGATAAATATACCAGAAGCTCCTTACCGCCACAACGTGAAATCTATCACACCGTAATTTTTTATTTTTTGCTTCAAATCAAAGTGAGCAAAGACAAACCAAAGTCCGTTTTCGTGTAACCAAACAAGCTGACCTTATATTATGTATTCTGCCAGTTTACCTCTGCCTCGATTCTTCTTGTTTTACTTCATCCCAAAAATGGTCAAGTTCTGATAAAGAACAATCTGTAAGTACTTTGCCTGACTGCTGGACCTTGCCTTCAACTTGTTTAAAACGTCGCTCAAACTTTACGTTTGCTTTTCCTAGCGCGACTTCTGGGTTTTTATCAAGGTGGCGAGCCAAATTGACAGTCGCAAATAGCAAATCACCGAGTTCCAACTCAACTTTCTCTTCATCGGGCTGAACTTGCAGTGCCTCTTCCATGACTTCGTCAATTTCTTCTCGTACTTTATCGACAACCGGGCCAAGTGAATCCCAATCAAACCCAAATTTTGCACATTTTTTCTGAATTTTTGTAGCACGAGAAAGTGCAGGTAAAGAGTTTGGTATTGAGTCTAGGATACTTTCTTCCGCTTTGCCTACTAGGGCTTTTTCTTTTGCTTTTTCCGCTTCCCAGTTCGCGTTAATTTCCTCGTCAGATTCAAACTCAACATCTGAAAAAACATGCGGGTGGCGACGAGTCAGTTTTTCGTTCACGGTTTCGACGACATCCGAAAAGTCAAACAGCTCTTGCTCTTTCGCTAGCTGACTGTAAAAAATCACCTGAAACAACAAATCCCCTAGCTCTTCTTTTAGATTGGGCCAATCTCGATTTTGAATCGCGTCCACCACTTCGTAGGTTTCTTCTATAGTATGCGGAACGATGGTGTCAAAGGTTTGTTTTAAGTCCCAAGGGCAACCATTTTCTGGGTCACGCAGCTTCGCCATGATTTGTTCTAACTGTTCAATTGGATGACTCATTTTTTGTTCCTTTAAACCTTTCTATTAAAGAAAAAGGTGAGCAGCCAAAACCACTCACCTTCTACATTATATTTTCTCAGCAGCTTTCACTAAGTAATTGTTACTTTGACAAGGCAACAAATTTTCGCGACTCCTGAGCATAGCTCGCCTATGTGATGCCCCTGAGCCGGCACGTCGGAATAAGTGCAGCTAACGCAGAGAAAAAGCCAAATATGACGCAAGTGTAACTCTGTAAATAGTCGAAGTTGTAGCTAGGCGACAAACAAACGAGACTCCTGAGCTGGTTCACCATGTGATGGAGCAAGTGCGTGCAGTCAACAACGCTACAACGATAACTATGACGAGAGTTTTAGCCGAGGCGTTTCACCGTCATGACATCCTTGATCTGTTCCACACGCTTCGAAACCCGCGAAAGCACCTCAATATTGGTGACTTCTAGGTCAAAATCCATGATGGCAAGTTGACGTCTGTAGTCGACTCGGTTCTTCATACTGGTCACTTTGATCTTTTCGTTGGCGAACAGTGTCGTAATGTCTTTGAGTAGACCACCTCGCTCCATCGCTTCAACACGCACGGTGAGGATGTATGACCCCACAAAGCCGCTGCCCCAGACTGTATCGATGATGCGCTCTGGCGCATGATGGCGCAGTTCTTCTAGCTGTTCACAGTCACTACGGTGTACTGAAATCCCACGACCTTGCGTTATGTAACCAGAGATATCGTCACCTGGAATTGGCTGACAGCAACGTGCTAGATGTGTCATTAGGTTATCGACGCCTTCTACTACAACTGCGTCTTTTTTCGGTCGGCTTTGCGCGGGTGATTTATGCTCAGCTTCTTGCAGTTTTTCCAGTGCTTGCTGGTCTTCTTCCTCTGCCGTTGGCTTGTTAACTAACGCGTTAATATGGTTAATGATTTGGTTGATGCGCAAATCACCGCTACCTACACCAACATACAATTCATCTGGTGTTTTGACGTTAAACCGCTTGAGGGCGTAATGCTCTGCATCTTTTAACGTTGCGCCAATTTTGGCTAACTCATGCTCAAGGATTTCACGACCTGCTTCAAGGTTCTTCTCACGGCTTTGTTTTCGGAACCAGGCGTTAATTTTGGCACGCGCACGACCAGAATGAACGAAGCCTAATGATGGGTTTAACCAGTCACGTGATGGGTTAGGTTCTTTCTGAGTGATAATCTCGACTTGGTCACCCATATGTAATTTATGCGTGAACGGCACAATACGACCTCCGACTTTGGCACCGATACAACGGTGTCCCACTTCGGAGTGAATGTGATAGGCAAAATCTAGCGGCGTTGCCCCCATTGGCAAATCGACAACATCACCACGTGGTGTAAAGGCATAAACACGGTCATCAAAGACTTGGCTACGCAGCTCATCGAGCATTTCGCCAGAGTCAGACATTTCTTCTTGCCAATCCAATAGCTTACGCAGCCACGTGATCTTCTCATCATAACCGCTTCGGCTGCTTGCCCCTTCTTTATATTTCCAGTGCGCTGCAACCCCCAGCTCCGACTCTTCATGCATTTGCTTGGTACGAATCTGGATCTCGATGGTTTTGCCTTCTGGCCCTAGAATTACTGTATGGATCGATTGATAACCGTTTGGTTTAGGGTTAGCAACGTAGTCATCAAACTCGCTCGGTAGGTGCTTGTATTTGGTGTGAACTACGCCTAAAGCTGCGTAACAATCTTGCAGTTTGTCCGCGATGATACGCACTGCTCGCACATCAAACAGCTCATCAAAGGCCAAACTCTTTTTCTGCATTTTTCGCCAAATGCTGTAGATGTGCTTAGGTCGACCACTCACTTCGGCATTGATGCCCGACACTTCCATTTCGTGCGTGAGGTCTTCAACAAAGTCTTTGATGTACTGTTCACGAACGATGCGTCGCTCAGAAAGCTGTTTGGCAATTTGTTTGTAAGTTTCCGGTTGTTGGTAGCGGAAAGCGTAATCTTCAATTTCCCATTTCAGCTGACCGATGCCTAATCGGTTTGCTAGCGGCGCATAGATGTTGGCACACTCTTTTGCCGCCGCACGTCGAACTTCATCTGGCGCTTTTTTAACTTCAATAAGGTTACAAATTCGTTCCGCGAGCTTGATAACTACGCAGCGGAAGTCATCCACCATGGCAAGCAGCATGCGGCGTACGTTATCTACCTGAGATGACGCTGCACTGCCTTCCATGTTGACGTTGAGTTGGCCAATAGCAGCCATTTCTTCAACGCCGTCGATTAATTTTATGATTTCTTTGCTGTATTTCTCTTCCAGAATTTCTCTGTTAAAAGCACCACTTGAAACCAAAGGAAACAGTTGAGCAGCCACTAAAGTGGCTTGATCCATAGACAAGGTGATCAAAATTTCGATCATTTCTCGTCCACGCCACAACAACAGTTCCGCTTGCTCGTTATCAGCTAATACTGTCTGGCAATCTCGATATACTTCGATTAAGCGTGAGGCTGTGTTTTTCTCTTGTCCTAGGCTAGCCACCCAGTTTTCGAGTTCAAACTGTTCATCTTGGTTTAAATGCGCGCTTCTTACCGCAACCATCTCATCATCCTAATTATTATATTCGTGTGGTTTGACTAACACCGTCCAGGTTAGTTCTTTTTACCGCGCGTACACGCTGGCTTTATGACCACCCACCACAAATAAGGGGTCAAAGTCCTAAAGTTAGGACTTTTCAAACAATGCCATCGATTCTAGATGACTGGTATGAGGGAACATATCCAGCATACCTAATTTCGTTAATTTATAGCCTTGCTCTATCAAGCTTTGACTATCCCTAGCAAGGGTAGCAGGATTACAAGAAACATAAACTACACGCTGTGCGCCAAGCTCAGAAACTTGATCGATGATCCCACTCGCTCCCGCGCGTGCCGGGTCTAATAATACTTTATCAAACCGCTCTGCGGCCCAGGCTTGGCCTTCAAAATCTTGCTCAAGGTTAGCGTGATAAAATTGCGCGTTATTGATTTGGTTCAAAGATGCATTGTTTGTGGCTTTTTCTACCATCTCTGCAACACCCTCTACTCCAACCACGTACTTAGCTAATTTCGCAACTGGTAAACTAAAGTTGCCTAAACCACAGAACAAATCTAACACTCGGTCACTCTTTTGTGGGTCTAACCACTCAACCGCTTGTTTGACCATTTGTTGGTTTACACCTTGGTTTACTTGAATAAAGTTATTTGGTGCAAAAGGGATTTTCACTCCAACTTCTTGATAAAAAGGCATATCGCCTTCGATAAGGTCTAATTGTTCTGTCGATGGCATTAAGTACAACGATGCGCCATGACGTTTTGCCAACTCCGTTAGAGATTGAGTTTCACTCGTTGTCAGAGCGCTCAAGTGGCGCAGCGTAATACACGGCCCATTATCACCAAGTACCAGCTCTACATGACCCAATTGTTCAGGCTTTTTGAACGCTTTTAGGGCTGAGTAAATCTCTGGCAGCAAAACATTCAGTTCCGGTGCCAGCACTGGGCAATCGGTCACTTGCGCAATTTGCTTACTCTGCTTTTTACGGAAACCAAAATGTAGCTGACGTGTTTTTTTATCAACAAACAAGCTCACTCTCGCACGGCGACGGTAGGCCTGCGAATATCCCAATAACGGGGCATCTAGTTCAATGTCACTGCCTGAAAATTTTCGCATTAGCTGACGCAACGTTTGCTGTTTGTACGTCAATTGTTGGCCATAATCTAGATGCTGCAAATCACAGCCACCGCACTCATGATAATGTGGGCAAAATGGCTCCACACGAGCTTCACTCGGCTTAAGGATTTTAATCAACTTACCGCGAGCGAACTTGCTCTTTTCTTCCACCAATTGAGTGACCACCTCCTCACCCGGCAGTGCTCCATCAATAAACAATGGCTTCTTTTTGAGGTAAGCAATGCCTGCGCCGTGGTGATCTAAACGCTCTACTTGCACTGCTTGGTGCCGAGTATTGAGTTGGGTTTTCTTTTTCGGTTGAAAGATGCGTGCCATGCTCTATGCCTGATTTATGTGTAATTGCTCTTCGGCTTCACTATTCTTGATTGCAGCCGTTGTGTGATTCGAGTGACTTGATTATGCTTACCGTTTATTCGGTGACGTCACTTCTTTGCTCAAGGCTTTATCGTGCGCTTGAGAAATAATGCGTTATTTTCCCATATCCAGACTCCGATGTAATTAGATAACATGACCAGATATGGCTTACGAGCACGTGTAATTACACTAACTCTCGCTCCCACTCTCATTATTGGTTTATTACTGAGCGGCTTTTTCTCATTTAACCGCTACCAAGACCTTGAGAAACAAGTTATCACCACTGGTAACAGCATTATTGAGCCGCTGGCGATTGCCAGTGAAACTCATCTACTATCAGAAAGCCGAGAGGCGGTACGTCGCTTGATAAGCTACGCGCACCGTAAAAACTCCAAACTGGTTCGTAGTATCGCGGTATTTGATGAACATCATGAGCTCTTTGTAACCTCTAACTTTCATCCTAATTTTGAAGCCTTGATGTTTCCCAAAGATAAACCGATCCCGCAACTGGGTAATTCGGAAATCTACGAAAACTCACTGATATTGCGTGTCCCCATTTTGTCAGAAGGTCACTACTTAGCGGAGTTGTCGAACGAAAGCCAAGGCACAAAAGCGATTGGTTACATCGCCGTCGAGTTAGATCTCTCCTCCTTGAGGCTGCAACAGTATCAAGAAGTCTTCTCTGCGTTTTTAGTTCTGGTTCTCGGTCTTGGCTTAGCAAGTGTGTTTGCTTCACGTCTAATGCACGATGTGACCCAACCTATCACCCACATGAAGAATGTCGTTGACCGCATTCGCCGCGGTCATCTGGATGTGCGTATCGAAGGCAAAATGCACGGGGAGTTAGACCAGCTAAAAAATGGCATCAACGCCATGGCGGTATCGTTATCAGAATATCACGTGGAGATGCAGCACAGTATAGACCAAGCCACGTCCGACTTACGTGAAACGCTTGAGCAGCTAGAAATTCAGAACGTTGAGCTGGATATCGCGAAGAAACGCGCGCAAGAAGCGGCCAGGGTTAAGTCAGAGTTCTTGGCAAACATGTCGCACGAGCTGCGTACTCCGCTCAATGGGGTGATTGGCTTTACTCGTCAAATGCTTAAAACGCAGCTTTCTAACAGCCAAACGGATTACCTACAGACGATTGAGAAATCGGCGAACAACCTGCTGAATATCATCAATGACATTCTCGACTTCTCGAAACTTGAAGCGGGTAAGCTGGCGCTGGAAAACATTCCTTTTGATTTCCGAGAAAGTTTAGAAGAGGTAATTAACCTACAAGCCACAAGTGCACATGAGAAAGGGTTAGAAATCACCCTAAAAGTGGACCCTAAAATTCCACCGGGTTTAGTTGGGGATCCACTACGTATTCAGCAAATTTTGACGAACTTAGTCGGTAACTCAATCAAGTTTACCGAGCGAGGCAACATTGATGTTAGCGTAGAAATGCGCTCTCAATCAGGAGACTCCGTCGAACTGCAATTCATGGTGCGTGATACCGGTATTGGTATCTCTGAGCGTCAGCAAGCGCAGTTGTTCCAAGCCTTTAGCCAAGCAGATGCAAGTATTTCACGTCGTTACGGCGGTACTGGCCTTGGTCTGGTCATCACTCAGAAACTGGTGAGCCAGATGGGCGGCGAAATCAGTTTAACCAGCCGTCTACACCAAGGTTCAACCTTCTGGTTTACGGTGCGCTTGCACTCAACCGAGATGCCAATGAGCGAACTGATTGAAGTGGAACTTCTGACTGGGAAGCAGTTACTGCTGATTGAACCAAACATGCAAGCCGCATCCGTAACCCAACAGATTCTGAGTCAGGAGGGTATTTTAGTAACATACCGCTCTTCGCTACCAAACAACGAAGAACAATATGATTATGTATTGTTGAATTTAGCGGCCAACCAGACTCACGATGCGGAAGTTATTACACCTTGGATAGAACAAGCGAAACGTATGGCTCCGAGTGTTCTTCTAGGGACACCGAGTACCGAATTGGCGCTTGCGGACCAAATAATGACAGAGCATCACGTCCAGTGCCTGACGAAGCCATTGTCTCGCCGTAAGTTGCTACAAAGCCTGATTAGCGAACATGTAGAATCGCCACCTGTATTAAGCGCTCCAATTACGCCAAGCGAAGGGGACCGTTTACCTCTGACTGTACTAGCAGTGGATGACAACCCTGCAAACTTGAAGCTGATCTCTGCACTGCTCCGCGAACGAGTAGAAACCGTCACCGCCTGTAGCAATGGCCAGCAAGCGGTGAACCTGGCGACAGAGAAAAAGTACGATTTAATCTTTATGGATATCCAAATGCCACAAATGGATGGGGTGACCGCTTGTAAGCACATTAAAGAGTTGGAGTTAAATAAAGACACGCCAGTGATTGCTGTAACGGCGCATGCCATGGCAGGGGAACGAGACCGCTTGCTCTCAGCAGGAATGGATGACTACTTGACCAAACCTATTGAAGAGCATGTGCTGCAACAGGTTTTGGTTCACTGGAACCCAAATGCTTGTACAGAGAGCATTGGCAAAGTCGCCCCTTCATACGTTGATGAACCTGAAGGAAGCGCACCACAACCCGTTTCTTCGCCTCAGCAGGATGTGATTATTGATTGGCAAGCAGCCTTAAAACAGAGCGCGAATAAAGAGGATCTCGCTAAAGACATGCTGCGCATGTTGATTGAGTTCATCCCTGAAGTAGAAGCAGTCGTTGACCAAGCTCTGGAGCAAGAAGATATCTCCCGTGATGACCTAATTCATGTCATCCATAAGCTGCACGGCAGTAGTTCATATTGTGGCGTTCCAAGACTGAAGTCACTCTGTGCGACGCTTGAGCAAGCACTGCGCTCAGGGGTCAGTCTTGAGGAAGTTGAGCCTGAAATGTTCGAGCTGCAAGATGAAATGATTAAAGTAACAACAACCGCAAAGTTATACCTTGAACAGTGATCTATTGAAGAGAAACAAAAGCCAGAGCAAATGCTCTGGCTTTTTAGTATTTTGTTTAAGACTTACAAGCTAGGATTCAAAAATAACCGTCGCCACAGCGTAATGACGCTCATCGGAAATGGACAGGTGAATGTGGTTAACGCCCATCGCATCCGCTATTTGCTTGGCTGTGCCCGTCAATGCGAGCACTGGTTTTCCAAGCGCATCGTTCGAGATGGAAAAATCGTGAAACGTGACCCCTTTTGCTATCCCTGTTCCCAATGCTTTTGAGGCCGCTTCTTTGACTGCAAAGCGCTTAGCAAGATAACGACCTTGCAGCTTAAGCTGTGAGAATTTGGCCATTTCTTCTTCTGAAAGAATCCGCTGAGCAAAAGGTTCACCACTACGAGCTAACGCTTTTTCAATACGCTCAATTTCTGCAATGTCGGTCCCTAACCCTATAATCGCCATCTAGATAGCCCTATGACTGGCGAGCCTCAATCATCAGTGCTTTCATGTCAGCAACCGCTTTATTTAAACCATCAAATACTGCGCGACCAATGATTGAGTGACCAATGTTGAGTTCGTAAATTTCTGGTAATGCAGCAATTGGTGCGACATTGTGATAAGTCAGGCCATGCCCGGCATTAACAATAATACCTAGGTCATGTGCATAACTCGCACCAGCAGCAATCTTCTTCAGTTCAGCTTGCTGTTCGTCTTCTGTCGTCGCATCTGCATAGTGGCCAGTATGTAGCTCAATAAACGGAGCGCCACACTTTTTCGCAGCTTCAATCTGTTGACGGTCAGCATCAATAAAGAGCGAAACTTTAATGCCGGCATCTGTCAGCTTTTTCGTCGCAGCTTTAATTTTTTCAAGCTGCCCTACAACATCTAAGCCACCTTCCGTCGTCAGTTCTTCACGCTTTTCAGGCACTAGACACACAAACTCTGGTTTAGTTTGCAGCGCAATCTCAACCATTTCGTCCGTCACTGCCATCTCTAGATTCATACGCGTTTGAATGGTTTCACGCAGAATACGTACATCACGATCCAAAATATGGCGACGGTCTTCACGTAAGTGGATAGTGATACCGTCCGCGCCTGCACGCTCTGCAATTTCAGCAGCGTGAACAGGATCCGGGTATTTTGTACCACGTGCATTACGTAGAGTGGCAATATGGTCGATATTGACGCCTAAATAAATTGAGCTCATTTTCCGTTACTCCGTGCTCTGGGGGTCTGAATGAAAAATTCACGACTTTTTAAAGGTTTGCCGCCAAGATACGGCTTTAAGGCTATACGTGTAAAGCGTTTTGCCGCTTTTAGCTGCTCTTTAGTGACGAACCGCCGCTCACTGATAGCAATCAGTTCATTCCCTAAAAACGTGAGGTTATCGCGCCTAACCGAAGCAATAAACCCTTTCTGTTCCCGGTAACGATAGGTCATTTCTGGATCGACGGGCTCGCCGGTACCTGCACAATGCAAAAAATCCACGCCATACCCCATCGCAGACAGCAAGGCTAACTCAAAACGACGCAGTGCAGGCTCAGGGTTCTCGTTGTGCGCCAACTCGGTTAAAGCATGCAAATAATCATGAAATAGTGCTGGCATCGGCACTTCAGCCATCAAAATACGGCCAATCAGTTCATTGACGTACATGGCTGAGTAGAGATTAATGCCCGTTAACGGCAAACCTAGACTTATCGGCTCGGCTTGACGCAAAGTTTTCATTGAGCCTTTCCCCGACCATTTAAGTAATAGCGGGGTAAAAGGTTGCAATGCGCCTTTTAAGTTCGAACGCTTACTGCGCGCGCCTTTGGCCATTAAAGTCATTCGGCCATATTCCTCACTAAATACATCAAGGATTAAGCTCGATTCACTGTAAGGGCGTCGGTGCAATACAAAACAGCGCTGTAAACCTTCGGAAGACAGATTACTCATCTAAGTCATTGTGCCTAAAAAGTGTGAAATAAAAAATAAGGAGCCGAGCGGCTCCTTATTTTAATCGATACTGATTTTTCATCGATGTTGGAGCGAAGCACCTTCGCAGCCAAGATTATAAATCGTCTATATAACCCAACGATCGCAACGCTCGTTCGTCGTCTGCCCAGCCAGATTTCACTTTTACCCAAGTTTCTAGGTAAACCTTACGACCGAACAATTCTTCCATATCTAAACGCGCTTCGCGACCAATGGTTTTAATCTTCTCGCCGCCTTTGCCAATCACCATTTTCTTCTGGCCATTACGCTCAACAAGAATCAAGGCATTGATGTGGAAACCGTCGGTTTCAGGGTTGTAATCAAAACGTTCAATCTCAACCGTTACTGAGTATGGCAGCTCTTCACCAGTAAAGCGCATCAGCTTTTCACGCACAATCTCAGACGCCATAAAACGCTGAGAACGGTCAGTCACGTATTCTTCTGGGAAGTGATGCGTTGCTTTAGGTAAGTGATTACGCACGTGCTTACGCAGTACGTCAATGTTCTTACCTTGCTTGGCAGAGATTGGCACAACATCCACGAAGTCCATCTTCTTAGACATCTCCGCCATGTGTAGCATCACGTCGTTACGATCTTGTACGTTGTCGACTTTGTTTACACAAAGCACAACTGGGAAGTTCGATTTTTGAAGTTTGGTCAGCACCATCTCATCGTCTTTAGTCCAATGCGTACCATCGACTAAGAAGAACACAAGGTTTACATCACTCAATGACGAGTTAGCTGCACGGTTCATCAAACGGTTGATCGCACGCTTTTCTTCAATGTGAAGTCCAGGCGTGTCGACGTAAATCGCTTGGTAATCGCCGTCCGTATCCACACCCATAATACGGTGGCGTGTCGTTTGCGGCTTACGAGAGGTGATCGAAATCTTCTGACCCAAAATCTTGTTCAAAAGTGTCGACTTACCTACGTTTGGACGACCAACAATAGCAATAAAGCCACAGTGTTGGTTTTCTGGCGAGCTTGGCTCACCTTGTGATGCGAAAAACGCATCGATATCGAATTCGTTATCAGCCATTTGTTAATTGCTCAAGTGCTGTTTCAGCAGCCGCTTGTTCTGCCTTGCGGCGGCTGGTGCCTTTACCGATTACAGGCTTATCCACACCTGCTACTTCGCACTCAACCGTGAACTCTTGGTTGTGCGCTTCACCTTTAATATTAGTCACTGTGTAGACAGGCAGCGGTTTTCTTCTGCCTTGTAGGAACTCTTGTAGGCGAGTTTTCGGATCTTTCTGTGAAACGCCTGGTTTAATGGCTTCAAGGCGTGACTGATACCAACTCAGTACAATGCCTCGCACAACTTCAAGATCACTGTCTAGGTAAATTGCGCCAATAATGGCTTCAACCGCATCGGCTAAAATAGAGTCTCGGCGAAAACCGCCACTCTTCAATTCACCTGGACCTAATTTTAAATAATCTCCTAGATCGAATTCACGACCCAGTTCCGCCAATGTATGTCCGCGAACCAAAGTAGCACGCATGCGGCTCATGTCACCTTCGTTCACTTTTGGGAAACGATGGTACAGATCATCAGCGATGACAAAACTTAAAATTGAATCGCCCAGAAACTCAAGACGTTCATTGTGCTTACTGTTGGCGCTGCGGTGCGTCAGCGCCAAATTGATAAGCCCGGCATCTTGAAACTGGTAGCCGAGCTTTCTCTCTAGTTTATCAATTGGAGAATTCATACTCTCTCGATATTTGAATGGTTAGTGAATGCCACCGATGCGGTTAAAACGCACACCAGTTGGAATCCATGAAGGTAGAACACTATCTGCGCCACGATCAAACTCGAAGCTGATCCAGATCGCGACAGCTTTACCGACTAAGTTTGCTTCTGGAACAAAGCCCCAGTAACGGCTGTCAGCACTGTTGTCACGGTTATCACCCATCACAAAATACTGACCTTGTGGTACAACCCACTCTGTCGTTCCGCTGCGTGGGAAATATTGCTCCACGCGGTTACGCACAAGAGGGTTAACCAAAATATTGTGCTCAACGTTACCCAATTTTTCATCCAGTTGGATCATTGGAATACCGTTCGAGCTAAACTGACTTTCTTCAACATTGCTCAGTTTAACTGGCTTACATGCCGATTCGCCTTGGCTTTGCACGCAAAGCTGCTTATCACTTGAATAACGCACGATATCACCAGGTAAACCAACTACACGCTTAATGTAGTCCACACTTGGTTGTGGTGGGTATTTGAATACCACGATATCACCACGCTCAGGCTTACCAGTTTCCACTAGCTGAGTACGCCATACTGGGTCTTTTAGACCGTACGCGTACTTCTCAACTAAAATGAAATCGCCAACCAGCAAGGTAGGCATCATTGAGCCTGATGGGATTTGAAATGGTTCGTAGATAAAAGAACGTAATACTAAAACGAACGCGATCACAGGGAAAATAGAGACGCTATTTTCAACCCACCAAGGCTGACGCTCAACTTTTTGCAAGGTCACTGCATCCAAACCATTAGACGTCTGAGCTTGAATCTCAGCCAGTTTTTCCTGACGCTTTTTCGCGAAAACCAGCTTTTCCAATAGCCAAACCACGCCAGTTACCAAAGTCGCAATAACCAACATCAGTGAGAATGTATTCGCCATTAAATTCCCTTATCTAAAAATACGAAAGTGAAAGAGCCGAAACCCTTTCACTTATTTTAATATCTAACGTCTTAAGACCGACAAGTGTGAGACAAAGTTCAACTTTAGTCTTTACCTACGTGAAGGATGGCTAGGAACGCTTCTTGAGGCAGCTCAACGTTACCGATCTGCTTCATGCGTTTCTTACCTTCTTTCTGTTTCTTCAGAAGTTTCTTCTTACGACTTACGTCACCGCCGTAACATTTCGCAATAACGTTCTTACGCAACTGTTTTACCGTTGAACGAGCGATAATGTGGTTACCAATTGCCGCTTGGATTGCGATATCAAACATTTGGCGAGGGATGAATTCTTTCATCTTCTCTACCAACTGACGACCGCGAGTCTGAGACTGATCTTTGTGTGTGATCATCGCCAATGCATCAACAGTGTCACCGTTAAGAAGAACGTCTACACGTACCATGTTCGAAGCTTCAAAACGCTGGAAGTTGTAATCCAAAGATGCGTAACCGCGTGATGTTGATTTCAGACGATCGAAGAAATCCAGTACCACTTCAGCCATTGGAATATCGTAAGTCACAGCGACTTGGTTACCGTGGTAAACCATATCAACTTGACTGCCTCGCTTTTCAACACACAGTGTGATTACGTTACCTAGGTACTCTGAAGGCACAAGGATGTTACAACGCGCAATCGGTTCACGAATTTCTTCAATATCATTGATCGCTGGTAGTTTTGCTGGGCTATCAACATACAGCAGATCGCCATCCGTCTTCTCAACTTCGTAAACTACCGTTGGTGCTGTGGTAATAAGATCCAAGTCGTATTCACGCTCTAGACGCTCTTGGATGATTTCCATGTGCAACATGCCAAGGAAACCACAACGGAAACCAAAGCCAAGTGCCGCAGAGTTTTCTGGCTCGTAGAATAGCGATGCGTCGTTAAGGCTTAGTTTGCCTAGTGCGTCACGGAAGTTTTCGTAATCGTCGGAAGATACAGGGAACAGACCTGCGTAAACCTGAGGTTTAACTTTCTTAAAGCCTGGTAGCGGTTTATCACAACCATTCTTCGCTAGAGTCAGCGTATCACCAACAGGGGCACCAAGAATGTCTTTGATGCCACAAACAACCCAACCTACTTCACCAGTACGAAGGGTATCGGTATCTACTTGTTTTGGCGTAAAGATACCAAGGCGGTCTACACCCCAAACTTGGCCCGTACTCATCACTTTGATCTTATCGTTCTTCTTCAGTTCGCCGTTTTTAATACGCACTAGAGAAACAACGCCAAGGTAGTTATCAAACCATGAGTCAATGATCAGCGCTTGTAGTGGCGCATCTGGATCACCTTCCGGTGCTGGAATCGCTGACACAATGTTCTCTAGAACGTCATCAACACCAATGCCTGTCTTCGCAGAACAGCGGGTTGCTTCCATTGCATCGATACCAACGATTTCTTCAATTTCTTCCGCTACACGCTCAGGATCGGCTGCTGGTAGGTCAATCTTGTTCAAGATTGGCACAACCTCTAGATCCATTTCGATCGCGGTGTAACAGTTAGCCAGTGTTTGAGCTTCAACACCTTGACCCGCATCCACAACCAATAGCGCACCTTCACAAGCCGCTAGAGAACGTGATACTTCATATGCAAAGTCAACGTGCCCCGGAGTATCGATGAAGTTCAGCTGATACGTCTCACCGTCTTTAGCGGTGTAGTTTAGCGTCACACTCTGAGATTTGATGGTGATGCCACGCTCACGTTCAAGATCCATAGAATCCAGAACCTGTGCGGCCATTTCACGATCGGTTAACCCGCCACAAACTTGGATTAGACGGTCTGATAGGGTCGACTTACCATGGTCGATGTGGGCGATAATCGAAAAGTTACGAATGTGCTTCATAGATTTAGGGTGACTAACTCTTTACAAATAGGGACAGTAAGAAACGCCATCTACTGACGGCATTTCAATCAAGTTGGCAGATTCTACCGAATTTCGTTAACGGGCGCACGTAATTTAAAGTACATACCCAAATAACCTTTAGTGGAGGGGGACAGCACTTACTGGATTGGCTCTCCAAGTACCCGAACGAGGGTAACTTGGCGCTTGGATTCATCTTCTAACGGACGAGAAACACGTTTTGCGATCCACATTCCACCAGCGGCAAACAATACCGATGCCAATATGATGATGCCTTCCCCGCCGGCTGTCAGCGGCGCTAATAGGAAGTGACCAAACATCGCACCGATAATCAAACCAAACAATGGCAGTAAATAAACCGCCATTGCTGATTTTATTAGGCTCGACTCAGGAAAACCAATCTCGACGACTTGACCTATTTTCACCGATTTATCCGTGCGCAGGTGCCAAGATAAACTCTTGTTACCAATGGCTTTAGTAACAACGCCCGTTCCACAGCTTTTCTGTGAAGAGCAACTACTGCAACTGGTCTGCTGTTCGCAACTTAAATCAATTTCGTATTGCTTGCCGCGACGATGCACGTCTGTCACGGTAGCCAACGCGGTCATCATTGTTATTTACTCTTTGTTACATTAAATGTGACTGATTGGGCGATACGCTGTGCTGTGGTCGGTGGAATGTCTCCTACAACAGAGATTTCATGTTGACCGCTCACAAAACTGTGTAGCGTTCTTCTGCCTTGGCGAACCAACTGCCCTTTTAACGAATGCTCATCCTTGTTTGCTACGTAAACAGAGAAGCTAAACAGACCATCAGAATACAGCTGGCTCTCCACCATTTGGTTAGTAACGGCCATACGATAGCGGTTGAGCTCGTTCGGCTCGAAACCCTCAGGGATCCAACCAACCTGCCAATTACTGGTCCCAATATCGCCTTTTGGCATGGTGAGAACAGCAGGTAATTGAACATCTTGCAGGCCACTCATTAACTCTGCGATTTTTGGGTTTACCGTGTAAGAAATAGTGCGATATTGTTCAAGCATTTCACCATCGCGGTCCACAAGGTCGGCACGCAACGGCAATTTACTCTTTTCATCGATCCATAGTACGTATGAATAGCGCAGACCGTCTTTAGGAACAATACGCAGCACTTGTGTTGCCACACCAGCTTCACGAGCTCTACCCACTTTTACATAGTCGTAATACAAGTTTAGCTCATCGATATTGGTGTTGAGCATAGGCATAGTCGGAGCGACCATTTTACCTGACTCGATGGTGAACGGTTCTAAACCCGTTTCGATATAACTTACTTCAGTTCCGCGACGAATCACTTCACGCACAGGGCCACTTAAGTAGACAAGATGAGCATATTGATCGTCACCATGCGTGGCATGACGATACAGCAACGGCTCAATGCTGTTCTTTTTGATAAGGATATAAGAGAGTTCGTAACTTAAATTCTTACTCGCCTCGCTCATTTGATGCAATAAAGCCTCCGCTGGCTTGTCACCAGCAAAGGCTTGAGAAGACATCATACTGAACAGAGCGCAAGCGCTGATCAGAAATTTTTTCATTCAATATCCGGATTCAGATTTGCATCTTGTTGAGATGCATCACTGTTAATTCGTAACTGCAATTCGTAGTCTCGCAGCATAGCATGAACACGCTTGCGCTGCTCTTGCATATTTGCCTCGCCTACAGAACGTTCTACAGACTCACGAGTCAAACTCACTGGTTCTGCGCTGCCAGCAAACGGAACCGTCTGCAATACAGGTAATTGATCTGCTTGCGGCGACATTGAATCGCTACCACCGTACTGCTGTACACCTAAAATAACAACAAGCGATACACATGCAGCAACAGCAACTTGACCAAACTGCGTCAACCAACCTGGCAAGTGACGTTTTGCTTTTTGCGGTTCTGGTTGCGACTCTTTTGGCGTATCCGCAATTGAGATAACATTTGCACTGTGCGAATCAAACGCACGGTGTGCAGGTTCATCTTCTAACGCTAACGCCACGCTTTCAGCAATATTCCACTCAGGTTTTGCTGGCGCTTCGCCTCGCATCACATCACCAATCAGGTGATAGTTCTGCCAAGCATCACGGCTCTCTTGGTCTTGCTCTAACTCTTGAATTAAAGCCTTATCGACCAATTCTCCATCCATGAGAGCTGAAAGTTTTTCTTTGTCAGCCATTATTTTCACCATAGTTATTACTTGTACTAGCGTTGCAAAAGAGGTCTGATTTTCTTTTCCACCGCCTCACGAGCACGGAAGATACGCGATCGTACCGTTCCTACCGGGCAATCCATCACTTCTGCAATTTCTTCATAACTCAAGCCATCGAGCTCTCGTAATGTCATTGCGGTTTTTAAATCTTCAGGTAAAGCTTCGATTGCACTGAACACCACCCGTTGCAATTCTTTGGACAACGTTAAGTTCTCAGGGTTCGATATTTCTTTAAGTGCACTACCTGTTTCGTAAAATTCAGCATCTTCAGCATCGACATCTGTCGCTGGAGGTCTACGCCCTTGAGCAACAATGTGATTTTTCGCAGTATTCACTGCAATGCGATACAGCCACGTATAAAACGCACTTTCCCCACGAAAGCTAGGGATAGCTCGGTAAGCTTTAATAAACGCTTCTTGTGCTACATCTGGTACATCGCTAGGATTACTAACGTATCTGGAAATAAGATTACATACCTTATTCTGGTACTTTGTTACCAACAGGTTGAATGCTTGCTTATCGCCATTCTGAACTCGCTCAATCAATACTTGATCGGTCAGCTGCTCGTTCATTCGAGCGGATACTCCTATTTGTTATGCCCCTACTCTTCTCAGATATGGGTACTAATTATGCAAAACGTAGTATTGACACCACTGCTTACTTGAGCACTATTGTGACCCTAACGTGAATGAGAAAGTTCCATGGTTTCTCAAGTTTTTTGTCATTGTTTTTTCACAATGTGATGTCTGTACCCAAATGACCACCGCTGCCTGACTTTAGTCTAAGTTTGACAAGCGAGCATCTTGGAGGGAAATGGGTATAATGAATGATCTCTGTCCCAGATTGTGCTGGGTCGGGCATGGAAAAGCAATGGCATTGACAAACTATTACTTTTCATTTGCATGGCTAATGGCTATCTGAACACCGCGTTACAAATTATAACTTAGGAAGCATGCTCATGCTCTGCATGAAAAAGAAGAGTAGCTCAGTCACCGCCGTAACACGGACGTCGATAGGTCTCCCAACTTAGCCCTTAGCGACAGATGTCGCGATAATGGAATGCACATGGTGTGCAAATAATACACAAGGTAACTTTGTTACCTTAGCTTGGGATTATAAAAGTTATATGAACACAAATCGTGAACATGAGTGTGATGTATTAGTGGTAGGGAGTGGCGCGGCAGGTTTGTCGTTGGCTTTGCGCGTTGCTAACCACTGTAAGGTGATGGTGCTGAGTAAAGGACCACGCAGCGAAGGGGCGACCTACTATGCTCAAGGCGGTATCGCTGCCGTATTTGATGAGTCAGACACCATTGATTCACACGTTGAAGACACGCAAATCGCCGGGGATGGTATTTGCGATGAGGAGACCGTAAGGTTCATTGCTGAGCATTCAAAAGAGTGTGTACAGTGGTTGATTGACGGTGGTGTCCCATTTGATCGTGAAGAAGATGACTCTGACGATGAACCTCGCTACCACTTAACTCGTGAAGGTGGTCATAGCCGTCGTCGTATTCTTCACGCGGCAGATGCGACAGGTATGGCGATGCAAACCTCCCTGCAAGATAACGCTCATAATCATCCAAACATTCATGTTCTCGAACGTCATAATGCTCTGGACTTAATCACCGAAGACAAAATTGGCGGTGATAAAAACAAAGTTATCGGTGCTTATATTTGGAACCGCAACGAAGAGCATGTCGAAACCGTGCGAGCCAAATTTGTGGTTCTCGCTACAGGTGGTGCTTCAAAGGTTTATCAATACACCTCTAACCCAGATGTGTCGTCTGGTGATGGTATTGCGATTGCTTGGCGTGCAGGGTGTCGTGTGGCTAATATGGAATTTAACCAGTTCCATCCGACGTGTTTATATCACCCAGAAGCACGTAACTTCTTGCTAACTGAAGCGTTACGTGGCGAAGGTGCTTACCTGCGCCGTCCAGATGGTTCTCGCTTTATGCCAGATTTCGATGAACGTAAAGAGCTTGCTCCGCGTGACGTCGTGGCTCGTGCTATCGACTTCGAAATGAAGCGTTTAGGCGCCGACTGTATGTATCTCGACATCAGTCATAAGCCTGCTGACTTTATTACGAAACACTTCCCAACCATTTATTCACGTTTGATGGACTTGGGCATTGACATGACTAAAGAGCCAATCCCAATCGTACCTGCTGCACACTACACTTGTGGCGGTGTCATGGTGGATAGAAATGGCTGCACCGATCTGAAAAATTTGTATGCGATTGGTGAAGTTAGCTACACCGGGCTGCATGGTGCTAACCGCATGGCATCAAACTCACTTCTCGAATGCGTGGTTTATGCTTGGTCTGCGGCAAAAGATATTCTAAAACATCACACTAACGTTGAGCTACCCTCACAGGTGCCATGTTGGGATGAAAGCAAAGTAACCAATAGTGATGAAGAAGTGATCATTCAGCACAACTGGCACGAGCTTCGTCTGTTTATGTGGGACTACATGGGCATTGTGCGAACTGACAAGCGTTTAGAGCGCGCCTTACGCCGTATCCAACTATTGCAACAAGAAACACACGAGTACTACAGCAATTTCCGCGTGTCGAACAACTTATTAGAACTGCGTAACCTTTTACAAGTAGCAGAGTTGATGGTTCGTTGTGCGATGCAGCGTAAAGAGAGTCGAGGTTTGCACTACACGCTTGACTATCCGAACCAACTGGAAAACAGCGGCCCAACGATTTTGGTTCCAGCTAAACAGCTTTAACTTTACCAAGTAAACTATTACATCAGCAGGGAGCATTAGCTCCCTGTTTCATTTCCCATTGGCGTAATACCAAAGATAGTTGACGATACTGCTCATCGTCACAGCTATCACGCCAAATCGTAACACTACGGCCAGATTGCAATTGGAATGTTATCTTGAATGGTGATGCCGATGTATCAACTCGCTGTAAATGACCCTTTTCGGACTCAATATCTTCCGAGTATTCGCCATACTCAAGGGCATCAAACCTAACCGAGCCATCGCAGTGCACATACCAATGCCCATGACTTGTAGGTTGAACAAGGCCTTGGCTTGAGAGAGCCTTAACAATCAGTAATAACAAATAAGTCGATAATACGAGCGGAATGCTAGAGAAGATAACAGCCCAAGTCATCAATAAGAAAAGTACAACATTGAAGACTCGGGCAGTCAGAGAGGGAGAAGCAGTAAAATTAACGAACTTTGCTGAGGTTATGGGCGACAATTTTATCAACCATTGCTGCATGACCTAAATTTTCGCTACGGCCATGCCCCATTACCCAAGTAAACAGATCAGGATCATCGCATTCAAGTAAAGAAACAAAGTCACGCTGCTCTTGTTCACTCAGAGTATCAAAGCACTCTTCAAAAAACGGCATAATTACTACGTCAAGCTCAAGCATGCCTCGACGACAAGCCCATTTAATACGCGCTTTTTCTTCCGGAGTGTACATTCACTATTCCTTCATAGATGTCTTGTTGTTAGTGCGGAGTGTAACAAGGGATGTGCTACGTCACTAGTGTGCGGGTCACAATACGATAGTGAAAGCAGACAAATGTTGATTCGTAAATCGCTCCCCTAGTATCTCAAGGTTATTTGGGTATAACATAGCGGAAAAATATCTTCAAAAGGCATTGTAATTATGGAATGGCAAACTCGTTTTTCAGCATTACCTCTCTCAACTCAAGACGCACTTCCAGAGTTATCTATCTCACTGCTGGATAACTTCGGCATGATCACCATGATCGGTGATGATAAAAAATCATACTTACAAGGTCAGGTTACCTGCGATGTTGTTTCTTTAGAACAAGACCAATCAACACTGGGCGCACATTGTGATGCGAAAGGAAAAGTGTGGAGCGTGTTCCGCCTTTTCCATCATCATGATGGCTACGGCATGATCCAACCAAAATCGGCAATTGACGTAGAACTTAATGAAATAAAGAAATACGCTATTTTCTCTAAAGTAACGATTGAAGCTTCTGATGACGTTATCTTAGGTGTTGCTGGCGTCAAAGCCGACGAATTCATTTCAACAATGAGCAAGACAACTGGCAGCGTTCGCCCAGTTGACGGTGGCACAGCAGTGCAAGTTGCACAAGATCGCTGGTTACTGATATTAAGTGCGCCAGAAGCACAGCAAATCGTTGAAACTACCGACGCTGTCTTTACGACAAATGAGCTTTGGAATCGTTTCGATATTGAGGCAGGTTTACCATTTGTCTCTGCATCCGCGCAGAATGCTCACATTCCACAAGCACTTAACGTGCAAGCTTTAGGAGGCATAAGCTTCACAAAGGGCTGCTACACGGGACAAGAAACGGTAGCACGAGCGAAGTATCGCGGTACCAATAAACGTGCGATGTATATCGTAAAAGGTGCAACTTCTGCTCCATTCAGTGACGAACCAATTGAGCTCGAACGCAGCGTAGGTGAAAACTGGCGTTCAGTAGGTGCTTTATTAAATCACTACCAGTTCAGTGACAATCACGCGATCGGCCTGATCGTGCTGCCTAATAATCTCGATGAGGACACTCGTCTTCGTTTGGTTGCGCAACCAGAATGTGAATGGACAATCGAATCACTGCCTTACAGTCTTGATGATGAGTAATACAATCAATACTCCTTTGATGCAATTTCTCACAGACCAACACATTCCGTTTCGTCTGTTACCGCATCAAAGACCAGCAACCACCATTGAGGATGCCGCGCACCAACGCGGCATTCGCCCCTCTCAAATGGTGAAAGCAATCTTGCTACGAGACATGGGTAATCAATATGCACTCGCCTGTGCGCCAGGTGATCGTAGCGTTGATCCCAAAAAAGTGCGCTCGTTACTGAAATGTCGCCGGATGACTTGTGTTGATCAAGCCGATGTTGAGTCCATCACTGGTTACAAAATTGGTACTGTCACTCCTCTGCTACTAAAACGTCATATGCCAATCGTGTTCGACCCTAGCTTACTAGAAGAACAGGAAGTCACGATCAGCAGTGGCGATCGCATGGCTGGACTGGCGCTTTCTATCCAAGATCTTATCCAATTGTGTCAGCCGACCGTAGCTGAGATCTGTCGTTAATCGTCTAAAAACAATGTAATGACACGTAGTGTTTCTATCACTGCGTGATCTCGCTCATATCTACAAAAATAGACATGAGAATTTTTAATCACATATAAAACATAAATAGTCACAAAGATAAAACTCGTATATGCTGAATTTGTTGGTTAAGTTTCAAACAAGCACTTAACCAATATAAAGTGAGTCAGCTAGCTGAGTGACAGCATTCATGCAGTTAGTTATCCACTTTTGTGTAATGCATCTGTGACTATTCGCCCGCTGAAGCGGGCTTTTTTTTACGTGGAACTTTTTCTCTTTCATTTCCTCTAATCGTTAGAACGTAAAGTGTGTTACGCGAAGCACGACCTTAATAGAAACAACTAGCAAACAACCGTTTTCGTTCTATTCTTAATTCTGTAACAAAACTATTGCTTAATGCGTCACGTAAAAAGGAGTGTATTGGGTAAGGGTTCCTTTAGAGAGGTTATTTTTGGGGTAATCCTCACGCTATTTAAGAGATGACACTGTCAAATTGTCTAAGACAACACAATTCTCTGACGCAACACCCTACATCTGTATTTAATACTATTGCTGTCACAATAATTTTCGCGTCCAGAACGTAGAATACCTAGGCTAGGTTAGATAAAAGGAAAGTAAATATGAGACTGTTTAAGCGCTATACACCAAGTATGATTGCTAAACATATAAGTCGTCTTTTTAAAGGAAGAATTTATATTTACGGGGTCGGTAGATTCGAGTTTGATAACGGTAAGTTAATACTGCCGGAGAAAGCAGAGCAACGCCATTTCCGAGCGGTCAAAGAGATCAATCAAGAAATAATGAAACTCCGATGCGCATATGCTTAGCAAAATGTTGATAAAACAAAGGCTGGATTAACCAGCCTTTTGTGTATTTGAAGTTCGCTTTGCACTTACTGACGCGCCAGATCCGGCAAGTGTCCCTTTAAACCAAGCGCGCGCTTCATGATCTCATCTTTCGCTCCCGGCAGTTGCCCCGCTAAACTTAAGCCAATGCCACGAACGAGCTTCTTAGCTGGGTTCTCGCCAGAGAACAAATCTCGAAACCCTTGCATAGTAGCGATCATCTTTGCCGCTTCCGCTTTTCGCCAACGCTCGTAGCTTCTTAGGTTGCGTTTACTGCCGATATCTTGACCCTGCTTCCAAAGTGCTAATACTTCTTGAGCAAGACTGGCCGCATCTAATAAACCTAAATTCACACCCTGCCCCGCTAATGGGTGAATGGTATGGGCCGCATCACCAACCAGCGCGACTCGCTCGACAACAAAATCTCGCGCATAGCGCATTTTCAAAGGAAACGCAGCACGCTCTCCCACTACTTCACATAGACCAAGTCGAGCATCAAACTCACTCGTCAACGCTTTATTGAAATCATGTTCACTCATCGCCACTAACTGCTCTGCTCGATTTGGCTCCGTGGACCAAACAATAGAGCACATATCTGGTTGCGACATTGGCAAAAATGCCAACGGTCCGTGAGGAGTAAATATCTGGCGCGCAATGCTGTTGTGTGGCATGGCAGTTTTGACATTCGCGACCAAAGCATGATGACCATAGTCCCAATGCGTTAATGGAATATCCATTTGATGGCGAAGCCACGAATTCGCCCCATCGGCTCCGACCACTAATTTAGCGGTCATGGCTTGGCCATTATCGAGCGTCAGCCAGCTTTCTTGCTCACCGACCGCGAGAGTCGCGCAACGTGCAGGCATAAACATAGTGACGTTATCGAGCTTTTGGACTTGTTCAAGCAGCGCAAGTTGAATCACACGATTCTCAACAATATGTCCTAAATCAGGTTGTGCCATACTTTGTGCATTAAATTCAATGCTGGCAAAGCTATCTTGTTCCCATACTTCCATGCCATGGTAAGGCGAAGCTCGGCGCTGTTCTATGCCCTGCCAAGCACCAAGTTTACGCAAAATCGTCTCACTAGAGCGGCTCAACGCAGACACACGAACATCGGGTAATTCTTTCAACGAATCATCTGGCACTTTACCTTCAATAATGGCGACACGCAGATCACTGTCTTTGAACGCGGCAGCAAGTGCCAACCCAACCATCCCTCCGCCGATGATGGCGATATCTACACTTTGCATCATTGCTTTTTATTACCTAATTCAGTGCGGCCGTTCATCGTTTTACCAAGCCAAGAGTATGGCGTAGTAGCGGCTGCTTAAAAATAGAAAGGTTATCCATCGCTGCTAAGGCAGTATTTCGGCCAATTCGCATCGCGGGTAAATCATTTGAAAAAACATGCACCAAGGCACTGGTTAGCCAAATAGTTTCGCTTCGATCTGCTTCTCTACGTTGACTAAAGCGCATCAGGCCTTGATAAAGACCCACATCCTCACTTTGCTGCACAATTTCTTCTGCTAGTGAGACTACATCGCGAATACCGAGATTAAAGCCTTGTCCAGCTATCGGGTGCAGCGTTTGCGCCGCATTTCCAACAATCGCAAAGCGATGTGAAATATTTTGCTTTCGATGGCGAAGAAGCAATGGGTAACTTGCACGGCGACCCACTTTTTTCATCGCGCCTAAACGCCAACCAAAATCGTTCTGTAAACGCTGGAGAAATGCTTGATCAGATAACTCAAGAACGGCTTGGGCTTCTTCAGGGTGCAAACACCAAACTAAGGACATTCGATTGTCACTCATTGGCAATAAAGCAACAGGGCCATTTTCAGTAAAACGTTCAAAGGCTCTACCTTGATGAGGTTCTTGAGTCACAATATTGGCAATGACAGCCACTTGTTCAAAATCTTGCTCAGAAAGTTCTAGACCAATTTTCTGACAACAGGTCGAAACAGCACCATCTGCAGCTACCAACAGTTTTGCTTCAAGTTGCTCACCACTTTTCAACGTCACATGGGTACAGTTTTGCTCGCGCTCGATATCGGTAACGGAGTCAGGACAAAACAGCGTAATTGATTCGCTGCTGTCTAATAATTCTTGATATACACGCCCAACATCGGCTAATTCTACAACATACCCTAGAGCTTCAACCCCAACCTCTTGCTTGGTAATCTCCGTCATCCCAGCATGAGAACGGTCAGAAACGTGGATATGTTCAATGGGGGTGACAAACGGTTCTACTGACGTCCAGAGCTGTAGTTGACGCAACAGATTGACAGTACCGTAAGACAATGCGATTGAGCGAGAGTCAAAACCAGGGTGCATATCTGATTGTGCTTTAAAAGGCTCAACGACTGCAATGCGGAGCTTTCCCTGAGACAAATGGTCAATCGCCAATGCTAACGTTGCACCAGCCATGGCACCACCAGCAATGACTACATCATATTGCTTCATACTAACCTCTGGACAGTCTACGATTAGTGAATAGTAGGTTTTTTGTCGCTGCTTTCAGGACGAACACCAAATTCAGCATGAATTGTTAGTACGCAAGCTTTGATGTGCTCAATCACTTGCTCTAGCAATTGCGCTTGTTCACCAAGATCGTCATCTTCATCGATGCCTAATTTGGCAATCTCTTCTAAGTCAGCCAGTGCTTCTTTAGCGTCATCAGATGCTTTATTAAGAGCAACGCCTGCTAGACCTAACCCAGAAATAAAGTGGTTTACAAAGTCGGACACACTGTCGGCTAATGCGAATAAGCCTTCTTCGCTCGGCTCATCTGGCAATAATAAAGACAGCTCCATCGACGTGCCAGTTAGTTCATTGACAGTAACAGTGAATACGCTTTGAGCAAAAGCTAGCGCGGTAGAAGGCCAACCCATACCATCATTGGTGTAGTCAAACAGAATAGGCTGCCAAGTTTGATCATTAATCGCCAATCCACCACTTAACATGCCGACAAATAAGCCATGTAACTCCGCCGGTGTTACTGCTAGGCTTGCAGATTGCAGTTCAGCAGCAATAGATTGGTATTCAGGAAGGGTGATTTCACTCATAACTTGGCTCATTCTTGCGTAATAATGTATTGGTATATCCTACCATCAAGGTTAGTGGTCTGAAACGGCTATCAAATTCAATTTTGGACAGCATTTGTTCAATTTGCCCAATTCCTGTGTGATCTCGTCATCATTTCTCTTTCTGTGATGGGAAATGCTTGAATCTTAATAGCGGTTTTCCTATAGTTTGCTCCTCGGTAGTTGTATGAAGCAACACCTTAGATAGCGCGAATATAGAGTTTATTCATCATGAGCAATCAAGCGATCGACGTTGAAATATTAGGCAAACTTACACGTGTGAATTGTCCGACAGGACAAGAAGAGTCTCTTGTTGCAGCGGCAAAAGATCTGGATCGCCGATTGAAAGAAATGAGCGAACGTACTAAGGTAACCAATGAAATCCAACTGCTGACCTTTGCTGCATTGAATATTTGCTATGAGTTGCACACCAAGTCATACGAATCCAATGGTCAACAGCAAGAAATTACTGAGCGAATGGAAAAGCTCACCGCGTCTTTAGAGAACGCACTAAGCAAAGTTACGCAAGGACAGCAGTAAATACAAAATTTACCCTGGGGTGTGCGTCAGCAGGATTTAAGTCCCTGAGCCGATAAGCAATACCTAAGGGTTAGTATTTGGTAACTATTGAGCAAGCTCGGCATGCACCGAGAAGCCTACGGTTGTCATTGCTGATCCGCCTTGAACCAGCTGGTTCAAGGGCCACAATCCTCAACGGCACCCTGGGGTATTCTCTCTATGTCAGACCTCTCTCGACAAGACTTCCGCAAACTGATTCGTGAAAAGCGCAACGCTCTGTGCAGTGATACGCAATACCAAGCGGGAATCGACCTTATTACTCAATTTTCCCAACTTCCTGAAATCGATCAGGCGCAACATATTGCCATCTACCTTTCTGCAGACGGTGAGCTTGATACTAAACCGCTCATTGAATGGTTATGGCAACAGGGAAAATCGGTTTATCTGCCCGTCATCCATCCCTTTTCTAAAGGTCAGTTACTGTTTCTTCAGTATATAAGTGATGAACAGCTCGTCTACAACAAGTACGGCATCTTAGAGCCCAAGCTCGATATCAGACACCTCAAACCCGTTCGCCAGCTTGATTTAATCTGCACGCCTTTAGTTGGGTTCGACAGTATCGGACACCGCTTAGGCATGGGCGGAGGGTACTACGATCGCACTCTATCACGTTGGTTTATAACTGGAGAGGGAGCTAAACCTGTTGGTATCGCTCATGACTGCCAACATGTAGAACGCTTACCAATTGAAAGCTGGGATATTCCATTACCTAAGATCGTGACCCCAAGCCAAATATGGCAATGGGAAAGTGACAAGTAAGCCGCTATAATCACGCCCGCAAACGTTAACGAACATCTATTCAGGAGATTGGCATGACTCAAGATGAAATGAAAAAAGCGGCTGGTTGGGCAGCACTAAAATATGTTGAGAAAGGCAGCATTGTCGGTGTTGGTACTGGCTCTACCGTGAATCACTTCATCGATGCACTAGGCACTATCAAAGATGATATTAAAGGTGCAGTGTCTAGCTCTGTCGCTTCAACTGAGCGCCTTAAAGAGCTTGGTATTGAAGTATACGAGTGTAACGATGTAATGAAGCTGGATGTGTATGTTGATGGCGCAGATGAGATCAACCCAGCACGTGAAATGATCAAAGGCGGCGGCGCGGCTCTGACTCGTGAGAAAATTGTCGCAGCAATCTCTGATAAGTTCGTATGTATCGTTGACGGCACTAAAGCAGTTGACGTACTTGGCCAGTTCCCATTGCCTGTTGAAGTAATCCCAATGGCACGCTCTTACGTGGCTCGTGAATTGGTAAAACTAGGTGGTGATCCAGCTTACCGTGAAGGCGTTGTGACTGACAACGGCAACGTGATTCTGGATGTGCACAATATGCAAATTACCAACCCGAAAGAAATGGAAGACAAAATAAACGGCATCGCTGGTGTGGTGACTGTGGGTCTTTTCGCTCATCGTGGTGCAGACGTAGTGATCACTGGCACACCAGAAGGTGCAAAAATTGAAGAGTAAATAACAGCCCAAAATGAACCTATCTGGTTCACTTTTCTGTTATTTCATTACATACGGTGCTGAAAGGCACCGTTTTTTATTCCTTTCTATAAGAAAATTATCTCTTATTCCGTAATTTTCTTACCCAAAGCAATTTTTTTTTGTTACTTTATTGAACAGAAGACGCACAGGGAAACGTTTGTCTTCCTACAAAACTGTTAATTATCCCCTTTTTAATAGTTTTGCCCAATGTGCGCCACATTAGCCCACCTTTCCATTTTAAGGACGAGAAAAAATGGCCAAAGTTTCACTGGAAAAAGAAAAGATTAAGATCCTCTTGTTAGAGGGACTCCACCCTTCTTCAGTTGAAGTTCTTCAAGCAGCTGGTTATACCAACATTGAATACCATAAAGGTTCCCTTCCGGAAGAAGAACTAATTGAAGCAGTAAAAGACGTGCACTTCATTGGTATCCGCTCCCGTACGAACCTATCCGAAGAGGTAATCAATGCGGCGAACAAGCTGGTTGCAATTGGCTGTTTTTGTATTGGTACTAACCAAGTAAACCTAGATGCAGCAGCAAAACGCGGTATTCCTGTCTTTAATGCACCATTCTCTAACACTCGAAGCGTGGCAGAGCTTGTACTTGGGCAAATCCTTTTACTAGTGCGTGGTATTCCTGAAAAGAATGCACTTGCACATCGCGGTATTTGGAAGAAAAGTGCAGACAACTCTTACGAAGCTCGTGGTAAGTGCCTTGGCATTATCGGATACGGTCACATTGGTACGCAGCTTGGTATTATTGCCGAAAACTTAGGTATGCGCGTTTACTACTACGATATTGAGAACAAACTGTCCCTTGGTAATGCGACGCAAGTACATACCATGAGTGAACTATTGAACAAATGTGATGTGATTTCTTTGCACGTTCCCGAAACACCGGAAACGAAAAACATGATGGGTGAAGCTGAATTTGCTCGAATGAAACCAGGTTCCATCTTTATCAACGCGGCACGTGGCACCGTTGTGGATATTCCTGCACTTTGCCATAGCTTAGAAGCTGGTCACCTTGCCGGCGCTGCAATTGATGTATTCCCAACTGAACCAAAAACAAATGCTGACCCGTTCGAGTCTCCTTTACAAAAATTCGATAACGTCATTCTCACTCCACACGTTGGTGGTTCAACGCAAGAAGCACAAGAGAATATCGGCTTAGAAGTGGCGGGCAAACTGGCTAAGTACTCTGATAACGGCTCGACACTTTCAAGCGTAAACTTCCCTGAAGTGTCATTGCCAGAACACAGTGGTGAGTGCTCTCGTCTGCTTCATATCCACAAGAACCGTCCTGGTATTCTAACTCAGATCAACACCATCTTTGCTGAAGAAGGCATTAACATTGCCGCGCAGTACCTACAAACAGCCGCTGAAATAGGCTACGTAGTGATCGACGTTGAAACTGAACGAGCAGAAGAAGCTCTAACAAAGCTCAAAAACATTGAAGGCACAATCCGTGCTCGTATCCTTCACTAAACAGTGAAACAGAAACGACAAAGGCAGGGGTTGTAACTCCCTGCCTTTTGCTTTTTACTGTTTGCTAAGCCTTACTTTAGCTTATAAATGACATCGACTTGATCGCGAATGATCATGGTTGAATCTTGGTAGCTATTCGCTCCTTCTTTACTATCCATCGCCATTGAACGCATTAACACAGGCTGAACGTGCATCTGTCTGTAATTGATCTGCCATACATCGCCCAACTTTTTCTCAAAACCAGTCGCTAATGACCCTGCTTTTTCTCTTGCGTCCTTAATCGCAGCCATTCGTGCCTTTTGCTGATACTCGGCTTGGTTGCTTACCTTAAGTTGAATATTATCAACCTGATTAATTCCCGCTTCTAACGCCATATCTAGGTATTGGTTAAGGTTTTTCAGATCCGTCACCGTGACATCAATACTGCGAGATGCTCGATACCCAACAAGTTCTGCTTTTCCTGATTTAGGGTAATGGTACTGAGGAGCAAGGTATAAATTCGAGCTAGTAATATTGTCTTTTGACAAGCCGGCATCCGATAAGCTTTTTAGAAACTCTTCAACGGTTTTATCTACGGACAATTTCGCTTGTTCGGCCGTCATTGTCGTATCGACTACTTTTACAGAAAACGTAGCCATATCAGGTGTGGCCGTCACTTCGCCATACCCCGTTGTCGTAACATGAGCAAACTCTGGCGTATTCGCCAAAACTGAAGCACTGGTAAGGCTGAGTGCTGAAGCCAGCAAAAATGAATACAATTTCATTCAATAAATCCATCCATACAAAATTAAGTACTTAATCTCAGATTCCAACATCACTATCATGGCTGAGAAAGCGTGTGGTTTCATAATAGAAACTTCCGCCGATTATCCAAGCACCCATAGTGACTTCTAACACAACTTTGACTATGTAACATTGGCGTAATTTTTAAACAAAACACACTAAGTTAACGATATGCAGCTCTGACAAACTTATTGAGGTAGATGCTGCTGCGCATACCCCACTATTGCGTGTGAGATTTCTTGTAATACCCCAGTTTCTAACTGCCAGTGGTGCCAATAAATCCGATGGGACATTAAAAAACCTGGAGTCACATCAACCAACACACCTCTGTCTAATTCGTCGGTAATTTGCAAGCGGGGGATCAAGCAATAAGCAACACCAGCTAACGCCACTTTTAGAAACGCTTCAGAACTACTGATGTTGTGATGAATAACGCTGTCAGGATTGACGTTAAAATGCTCGGTAAGAAATGTTTTATGTAGATCATCATATTGGTCATATGAAACGGCCGGTGCTTTTGCCAATGTCTGATTATTTACGCCTTTAGAAAAATAACGCTGATAGAACTCTGGGCTCGCGACACAAACATAATCGATGCGACCTAAATAGTCTGCTCTGCATCCGGGGATTGGCTGGGACTCCAAGCTGATCGCTCCTGTCACTTCGCCACTTTTGAGTTTTTCAATAGAGCGGTATTCACCATAGATAGTCAGTTTTAGTTCAACTTGACGCTGCTTCATAACATTTTGCAGCGCTGGCAGTAGCCATGTTGCAAGGCTATCTGCATTAGTCGCTAAAGAGAGTTGCACAGGTCGCGTACTGGTATCATTCTTTAGTTCGGGGAGAATTTCATGCTCTAGCAAGCGTACTCGCCGATAAAGACCCAACAATTTTTTACCAATTGGCGTTGGCTTAGGTGGCTGGCTTCGAATTAAAACAGGCTGCGCGAGAAACTTCTCTAACTGCTTGATACGTTGAGAAATGGCGGATTGAGAAACAAATAAATGCTCAGCAGCACGCTCAAAGCTACCCTGATAAACTATAGCGTCTAATGCCTCAATCCATTTGTAATCTAACCCTCGCATACCTTCCCTCTCACTCCAGATCAAACGCCTCCCGTTAAATTAGTCTATCTAATGTAAGATTAAAATCATTAATTACACTTATTTAGATAAACACTTTATCTTTCCCCTTTCTGTAAATGTATTTGTTATTTTGAAGTGAGGTGAAGTGTGAGCTTGTGGGTTCTATTGCAAGGTTTTGGTTTAGGAGCATCAATGATCATTCCGATCGGGGCGCAAAATGCGTATGTTTTGAATCAAGGCATAAAGCGTAACCACCACCTAACAACCGCCACTATTTGTAGCGTGCTAGATATGATTTTCATCTCTCTAGGTATCTTTGGTGGTGGTGCAATTCTGTCTCAAAATGAAATCTTACTGACGTCGGTGACACTTGGTGGTATTGCTTTCTTGAGCTTCTATGGACTGCTCTCACTAAAAAGTGCTTTTAAGCCAGAGAGTGAATCGGAATCAAAAGGGGAGATCGTAGCTCGAGGTCGTCGAACGGTTATTCTAGGTGCGTTAGCCGTTACTGTGCTTAATCCGCACTTATATTTAGATACAGTCGTTATTCTAGGTTCGATCGGTGGACAATTTGAAGGCCATGATCGCATTGCTTTTGCACTAGGTACGATTATGGCTTCCTTTGTTTGGTTCTACACTTTATCGATAGGAGCCGCCAAACTAGGTCCAACACTCTCTAAACCAAAAGTGAAAAAAACCATCGACATTGCAATCGCAATGATGATGTTCACAATAGCGTATATCTTAGCGAGTGAGCTTATTGATAAGTATTGGTAATCATAAGGTAGTAAGGCAGCAAAGACATGGAGTCACTAAAACGTATTTATAACAACAATAGAGAGCGAATCAACGCGCTCTCTATTCCTTTTCGGGAATGGCAGCACGAAGCCATCTTAGACTTTGAGACAGATATACGTATTGCGAGAGAGCTTGGTTGGACGGGTACGCATACCAAAAGCCTCTTTTTAACACTCAAAGGACAAGGTTACGCGGTTTATCTGACAGATAAGGACTCGCGCCTCGATGCCAAGCAGATTAAAGCGATTACAGGTAAACGTCCCTCTATTTGTAATGACGATGAAATGGTCGAAGTGTTAGGTTGCGTACCCGGCGCGGTTTGCCCAATAGGCTTACCGGAATACATCACTATCATTGTTGATACCAATCTCTATCAACATCAAGAGTTGCTCTATACGCCTGGCTTACCTGAGTTCACATTTGGATTTGCAGGTAAACATCTAAAACGCCTCTTACTTGCTGGTCATCACACCCTTTACGAAATATAAAAAAGCGAGGCCTATTGGCCTCGCTTTTGAATATCGACTGCTTTTGATTAAGCGTCGACTTTGTTCAGGTGAACATCCATTTGTGGGAATGGAATCTCGATACCATTTTCATCCAATGCTTCTTTAATACCTTGCATTGCATCAAAGTATACGCCCCAGTAATCTGCAGTTTTCACCCATGGACGAACCACAAAGTTAACTGAAGAGTCTGCTAACGTAAGTACACCAATTGTGATATCTGGGTCTTTCAAGATACGTGGATCTTTCTCTAGCGTCTCACGAATCACTTTCTTGGTTAGTTTAAGGTCTGCTTTGTATGAAACACCAATCACTAGGTCGACACGTCGTGTCGCATGGCGAGAGTAGTTAGTAATGGCACCGCCGATAACTGAAGAGTTAGGCACAACAACCATTTTGTTGTCTGGTGTTTTTAGAACTGTTTGGAAGATTTGAATTGCTTCAACACTACCCGCTACACCACCGATTTCTACGTAGTCGCCTGATTTGAATGGACGGAACGCAACAATAAGTACGCCTGCTGCAAAGTTTGATAGTGAACCTTGTAGTGCAAGACCAACAGCAAGACCTGCCGCACCAATCACAGCAACAACAGAAGCGGTTTGAACTCCTAATCGACCAAGAGCCGCGATTAGCACGATTACAAATAGCAAGTAACGAACAAGACCGTGAATAAATTCAACGACGGCCTTATCCATGTTTTTCTTTTCTAGTACTTTAGAAACACTACCAGCGACTGCCTTAACGATAAGATTACCGATAAACAGAATAAGCAGCGCAGAGATAATGTTCACACCGTACTGAACCAGTAGATCTGAATTGTTTGTCAGCCAAGTTTCAGCCTGAGTTAGACCATCCGTTAAAGTGGTATCGATACCCACCGATTCACCTGCCATAATTCTTATCCTCAAAAATAAAGAGATATAAATCCAATTGCCGTTAATTTATGAACCTTGTTTTTTAAAGGCTCTTTTCTAAAACAACATCCCTATTGCTCCACTGAACAGTGTCAGATTTTTGGCACAATATCCCAACTCTGACTTTTTTCAAAGTCAGAGTTTCGCAAAGATATGCAAAACAAGACTTTATCAGAGCTTTCTGACACTGACTTGTTACAGGTTACGCAATGCACTCTGATTTCGCCACTCTTAAGACTGATATTCCCATGTTTTCTTTAAAAAAACGTTAAAGGTGAGATATCTCACTAGCAAATACAACCTAACGCATAAAAATATCGGGAGAAAGCAGCGGGGAAGAAAGTGATAGACATAAAAAAACCCGCTCAGAGAGCGGGTTTTTAAGTAACTTAATCAGTAACGATTATAGTACGTCAACTGCGTTAAGGTCAGCAAATGCTTGCTCTAGACGAGTAACCATTGAAGCTTGGCCTGCACGTAGCCATACGCGTGGATCGTAGTACTTCTTGTTTGGTGCATCTTCACCCGTTGGGTTACCGATCTGACCTTGTAGGTAATCGTGGTTTTCAGCTTCGAACTTACGGATACCATCCCAAGTAGCCCACTGTGTATCAGTATCGATGTTCATTTTGATTACACCGTAGCCGATAGATTCACGGATTTCTTCTAGAGAAGAACCTGAACCGCCGTGGAATACGAAGTTTAGAGAGTTCGCTGGAAGACCGAATTTCTCAGAAACGTGCGCTTGAGAATCACGTAGGATAGTTGGAGTTAGTACAACGTTACCTGGCTTGTATACGCCGTGTACGTTACCGAAAGATGCTGCGATAGTGAAACGGTGGCTGATTGCGCTTAGTTTCTCGTATGCGTATGCAACGTCTTCTGGAGAAGTGTATAGCTCAGACGCATCCATATCAGAGTTGTCAACGCCGTCTTCTTCACCACCAGTACAACCTAGTTCGATTTCTAGAGTCATGTTCATTTTAGCCATGCGCTCTAGGTACTTAGCAGAAATTTCGATGTTCTCTTCTAGAGACTCTTCAGAAAGGTCGATCATGTGAGAAGAGAATAGTGGCTTACCAGTTTGCGCGAAGTACTCTTCACCAGCGTCTAGTAGACCGTCGATCCAAGGAAGTAGTTTCTTAGCTGCGTGGTCAGTGTGTAGGATTACTGGAACACCGTAAGCTTCAGCTACAGCGTGAACGTATTTCGCACCAGCAACAGCACCTAGGATTTGAGCTTCTTGACCTTCAAGTTTTAGACCTTTACCAGCAAAGAAAGCAGCGCCACCGTTAGAGAACTGAACGATAACTGGAGCTTTAACTTTTGCAGCTGCTTCAAGTACTGCGTTTACAGAGTCAGTACCCACACAGTTTACTGCTGGAAGTGCAAAGCTGTTTTCTTTTGCAACTTCAAATACTTTCTGAACGTCATCGCCAGAGATAACACCTGGTTTTACGAAGTCGAAGATCTTAGACATGGATGTAATCCTATTTATCTGTCGTTTTTAAACAAAACTTGTTAAGTTGAAAATCTTGCAAACGTTTGCTCACAACTGAGGCTATTCTAGCAGACTTCCTCACACGTTGCAGCAAACAAGAAAGCGGGAGAATCACTCCCCCGCTTTGCTTTAATTACTTAGCGCGTGCTTCTAGCATTTCTACTGCTGGAAGAACTTTACCTTCTACGAACTCAAGGAAAGCGCCGCCGCCAGTAGAGATGTAAGATACATCCGCTTTGATACCGAACTTGTCGATAGCCGCTAGCGTGTCACCACCACCAGCAACAGAGAAGCCTTCAGAAGCTGCGATAGCTTCAGAGATACCTTTAGTACCTGCTTCGAAGTTCTTGAATTCGAATACGCCTACTGGACCATTCCATAGGATAGTCTTAGCGTTTTTAAGGATTTCAGCTAGTTCAGCAGTTGAATCTGGACCAAGGTCGAAGATCATGTCGTCGTCTTGTACTTCAGAAACGTGCTTGATTTCAGCTTCTGCGTTCTCGTCAAATGCTTTCGCACATGCAACGTCAGTTGCTACTGGAATTGCACACTCGTCCATTAGCTTCTTAGCTGTTTCAACTAGGTCTGCTTCGTATAGAGACTTACCAACGTTGTGGCCAGCAGCTGCGATGAATGTGTTAGCAATACCACCACCAACAACGAGTTGGTCAGCGATTTTAGATAGAGACTCAAGAACCGTTAGCTTAGTAGAAACTTTTGAACCACCTACGATAGCAACCATTGGACGAGCTGGCTTGTCCATTGCTTTGCCTAGCGCTTCTAGTTCGTTTGCTAGTAGAGGACCCGCACATGCTACGTCTGCGTGCATGCCAACGCCGTGAGTAGATGCTTGAGCACGGTGAGCCGTACCGAATGCGTCCATTACGAATACGTCACATAGTGCTGCATATTTCTTAGATAGCTCTTCGTCGTTTTTCTTTTCGCCTTTGTTGAAGCGAACGTTTTCAAGAACAACAAGTTCACCCGCATTTAGCTCTAGGCCATCTAGGTAGTCTTTTGCTAGCTTCACTTCGCAATCTAGTGCGTCGTTTAGGTAGTTAACAACTGGTTGTAGAGAGAACTCTTCAGCGTATTCACCTTCAGTTGGGCGACCTAGGTGAGACGTAACCATTACTTTAGCGCCTGCTTCTAGGCAGTGCTTAATAGTTGGAAGAGATGCGATGATACGTGCATCCGAAGTTACTTTACCGTCTTTTACTGGCACGTTTAGGTCAGCACGGATAAATACACGTTTACCTGCAAGATCCAGGTCAGTCATCTTGATTACAGACATGATGTGTCCTCTCAAATATTTAATAATTAAAGTTTTTGAAAACTCGGCAACCCTGCCAAGCCTGTTAATTCTTCAAACTGGTTATAGATATGGAGATATTATGGATTTATTTCAAGGCTTGAAATAAAAATTCTCCATCACTTCTTCGTCATTACTGTTCCACTTGCGAAGAAGCTTGCATTGCTAAGGCAGTATCCAGCATCCGGTTAGCAAAGCCCCATTCGTTGTCGCACCAAACGAGCATTTTTACGAGTTGCCCGTTACTCACTCTAGTCTGGCTTCCATCCACAATCGCACTATGGGGGTCGTGGTTAAAGTCGATGGAAACGAGTGGCGATTCAGTATAGTCAACAATGTTACGTAATGTACACTGAGATGCGTTAACAATGGTTTGATTTACGTCATTAACTTTCACATTTGTACTAATTGTGACACTTAAATCCATTGCAGTGACGTTAACCGTTGGAACACGAACAGAAATTGCTTCGAATTTGTTGGAAAATTTCGGGAAGATTCTTTCAATCCCCTTATGCAACTTAGTGTCCACCGGAATAATAGATTGGCTTGCAGCGCGGGTACGGCGTAAGTCGTTATGATACGCATCGATTACTTGTTGATCGTTCATGGACGAATGAATTGTCGTAATGGTGCCAGACTCTATGCCGAAGGCTTCGTCTAATACTTTAATGATGGGAACGATACAGTTGGTGGTGCAAGAGCCATTGGAGACAACACGGTGCTCGTCTTTCAGAGTTTCGTGGTTCACGCCATAGATAATCGTATTATCTAGGTCGTTTGCGCCCGGGTGCGAAAACAGTACTTTCTTCGCGCCAGCTTCTATATGCGCTTGCCCATCCGCTTGCGAACCAAATACGCCAGTGCAATCCAAGACGATATCAACTTCTAAATCACGCCAAGGAAGTAATTCGATTTCGGAGAGGTGGAGAATGCGAATGGAATCATATTCACCGCTGTCATGATGAACATGCAAATGTTCTTGGTCATGGGAAATTTTTTTACCAAAGCGACCATGACTGGTGTCATATTGCAGTAGGTGTGCCATCGCCTCTGGCTGTGCTAGTTCGTTTACCGCCACAACCTTGATCTGCTGGTGTTTTCCGCTTTCATACACCGCTCGCAGAACATTACGACCTATACGTCCAAATCCATTGATCGCAACCTTTAGCATTTATCCTTCGCCCTACCAAAAATTTCGTGTCACAGATACTACCTGATCAGGCTGACAAACGCACCTGTTGAATCAAAGTAAAGCAGGATTAAAAAAAGGTCGAGACTATGCTCGACCTTATTACAACGATAGATAATTAAAATGCGACGTCTAAACCTAACCAGTAGCGACGACCATCTTCAATATATCCGTATTCTTCGTAACTGATTTCCTCGTCCAGCAAGTTATAGATAGCGCCTTTAATACGAGTATTGTCGGTTAACTGGTATGTCACACCGGCGTCCACAAAGGTATAAGCTGGCTCTACGATACTGTTTCTTGATGGGCCAGTAACCGGATCCATTTCTTTACCTCGGTACGTGACTTTCGCCCAGCTCTCTAGATCTGTTGTCGTTTGCCAAGTCACATCCACATTAAACAGATGCTTTGGTAACTGCTGCAGCGGCATGCCTTTGTATTCACCTGTTTTTTGCTCTGAGTCGGTAAATGTGTAGCTCGAGCTGAGGTAAATGGTTTCCGTTAATGGCGATGCTAAGGTCGCTTCAATACCTTGTGTGACCGCTTCGTCCACGTTAATGCGGTACGTTGGATCTGCACCCCATTGGTTTGGTCCATCTGTACAGATGGTATCTGGACAAACAACACGTGTGATCTTGTCTTTGAACTCATTATGGAACGCAGTCAAAGAGACATCTAAACCAGAGTCACCTTGATACAAGACACTGATTTCTTTGTTTAGCGACGTTTCAGGGTCAAGGTCTGGGTTACCGTAGATATTACCGCCGCCACTGACTTGCGCCCAACCAGGAGTAATTTCACGTAATTGCGGAGAACGGAAACCTGTTGCCACACCGCCTTTCACCGTCCAAGACGGATCAACTCGCCATACACCGTAAACACGCGGACTAAAGTGCGCGCCATAGTTTTCGTCATGATCTAGACGACCACCAAGCGTAACGCTAAACGGATCAGCGATTCTCCATTCATCTTCAATGAAAACAGCCCACTGCGTATTCGATGTTTCAGTCTTCGATGACGCTTTGTTGGAGGTGAAATCCTCAAGCTCTGCATGAGTAGCGTCCACACCCGTCGTCAACGTATGGTTTCCAATACCAGTCACCAAGCTCGATTTGAACGTGGTGTTGGTGATCGTCATCTCACGAGATTTGTTCTCGCTCTCTTCTCGCTGTAAGTAAGTATCTGAAATGCCAATCGAATCCCAATCACCGTTGTGGCTTACCGTTACGTAATTACGACGATATTCATTCAGTGAATCTTCACACCCTCCACGACACCCAGTGGTCGGCACTGAAAGGCCCACATTGCCACGACGACTTTGTGCCGACGTGCCACCTTCTAATTGTACCGAGTGGCGATCATTAATCTGGTAAGTCAGTTTTGAAGAGATACTCTGCATATCTTTATCTTCATAACCGTATTCGATGTCATCTTCTTCTCTGGTTGTGTACTGACCATATACTTGGAGAGATAAATTTTCAGCCAACGGACCATTAACGAAAAAGTTCGCGCTCTGCTCTCCCCCTGAGCGACTATTCTCTTGTAGTACCGTGCCCAGTTGAACATTACCCGTCCACTCTAGCGCATCTTTTCGTGTGATGACGTTAATCACACCACCAATCGCATCAGAACCGTAAAGCGTCGACATTGGGCCACGAATAACTTCGATTCGCTCAATCGCTTGAAGAGGAGGTAACCAACCTTGTTCGATACCAGGGCCGTCACTATTTGGACGAGTTTCACGCGTACTTTGACGTTTACCATCGACCAGTATCAAAGTGTATTTAGAACCCATACCACGGATACTAATGTCGGTGGTATCACCACCACCTGTCACGACAACACCTGGCACACTTTTTAGTGCATCAGTCACATCGCGGTAATAACGGGAGTCCAACTCCTCACGTGAAATCACACTAATACTTGCAGGCGCGTCCGCTTGAGATTGCTCATAACTTGATGCAGTTACAACCACTGTTTCCATTTTAGAAACTGCATCATTGGCAAAAACATGAGGGACACTGACGAAGGCTAAAATACCAGTTGCGGTAATAACTGGCAGTCTAAGAGTAGACATCTACATCTCCATAATTGATAATGATTATTATTTTCGAAAGTGAATTATTCACAAATAGAATGAGATGCATAGTGAGAGTTATGGAACGGTTCTTTCCATTTATGGAACTCGTACATAACGCAGTAAGGAGTAAAAGAAATATGCACGACTTAGCATCAATTAGAGCCTTTGATGCGCTCAATCAGCATAAAAGTTTGACAGCCGCTGCTAAAGCCCTTAATCAGCCAAAATCAACGCTAAGTCGTCGCTTGGCACAATTAGAAGAAGACTTCGGTCAGGCTCTAACCGCCAGACAAGGTAATCGATTAGTTCTGACAAGAGCTGGAGAAATCTTTGCCCACTACAGCCGCCAGATTCTTGAGTTAAGCGAAGAGAGTTATGATGCACTGCAAGGTTTAACGAACCAAGTTTCAGGGCCACTGCATATTGTTTGTCATACTGCCTTAGTTAGAAGCTGGCTCGGCGGCGTACTCAATCGTTTTCTTGCTGATAATCCCGATGTTAGAGTTCAACTTACCAGTGACTTTTCTGAGGCGCATCATGACCCAGATTTGTTCATCTGGCTCGGTGAACGTAAAGAGCTAGACTGGCGAAAAGAAGTGCTGGGGGTATTTCGCTATACGCCTTTTGCCTCTCCAAATTATCTAAAACAACATGGGCCTATACCGCACCCCAAAGAACTTGAAGCACATCCATGGATCGATTTTGGTTCAGTGCAAGAAAATGGATTGATGCTAGCACACCCTCAACACGGTGAGTTCTTTTTAGAACCCTTTGTTAGTCGCTTATACAGCGACAACATAGCAATGCAAATAGACAGTATCGCGAATGGTCATGGTATTGGACTGCTGCCGACTTGGACAGCATGCGGCTATGAGAAACATCACCCAGGGCGAATCACACCATGCTTAGAAGGTTGGGTTTCTGAGCCTATTTCCATTAACTGCTATACACCAGCAGGACGACCACCACTGCGCTTATCCGTACTTTTAGACTGCATTCACCAAAGCATTCCACAAGGTTGGAAAACCTGACAAAAATAAAAAGGCCATCATAATGATGGCCTTTCTAACTTTAGCATCTAACAGTTGTCGTTTACGTTCGACTGTTTAGATGGTCCTGCAATTACGCTAGCAATTCTTTAGCTGTGTTCACTACGTTTTCAGTCGTGAAGCCAAACATCTCGAATAGCTGACCAGCAGGTGCTGATTCACCGAATGTTGTCATACCGATGATGCGACCGTCGAAGCCTACGTACTTGTACCAGAAATCCGCAATGCCCGCTTCAATAGCGATACGTGCCGTTACGTCTGATGGCAGTACAGATTCACGGTAAGCAGCGTCTTGTTTATCGAATGCATCTGTTGATGGCATTGAAACAACGCGTACTTTCTTGCCTTCTGAAGTTAGTTGCTCAGCGGCTTTCACTGCAAGCTCAACCTCAGAACCTGTTGCGATAAGGATTAGCTCAGGCTTACCTTCGCTATCTTTCAGGATGTAAGCACCTTTCGCGATGTCTGCGACTTGTTCAGCAGTACGCTCTTGTTGCGCTAGGTTTTGACGAGAGAAGATAAGTGCAGTTGGTGCATCTTTACGTTCAATCGCTAGTTTCCATGCAACTGCAGACTCAACTTGGTCACATGGGCGCCATGTGCTCATGTTTGGAGTTACACGTAGAGACGCCATTTGCTCAACAGGTTGGTGAGTTGGGCCATCTTCGCCAAGACCGATCGAATCATGCGTGTAAACTTGGATGTTCTGAATTTTCATCAGCGCAGCCATACGCATTGCGTTACGAGCGTATTCCATGAACATTAGGAATGTTGCGCCGTAAGGAACGAAACCACCGTGCAATGCGATACCGTTGATGATAGCAGTCATACCGAATTCGCGTACACCGTAGTGGATGTAGTTGCCAGAGAAGTCCTCCGTTTCTAGAGACTTAGAACCAGACCACATGGTCAGGTTAGAAGGCGCTAGGTCAGCAGAACCACCCATAAACTCAGGAAGCATTTGACCAAACGCTTCTAGTGCATTTTGCGATGCTTTACGTGATGCAATGTTCGCTGGGTTTGCTTGAAGATCGGCAATGATTTGGTTCGCTTTTTCTTCCCATTGTGCAGGAAGTTCGCCGTTTAGACGACGTTTAAGCTCTGCCGCTTCAGCAGGGTAAGCTGCAGCGTATGCTTCGAATTTTTCATTCCAAGCTGCTTCTTTCGCGGCGCCCGCTTCTTTTGCATCCCACTCAGCGTAAACATCTGCCGGGATCTCAAATGGGCCGTACTCCCAACCTAGGTATTCGCGAGCCGCTTGGATTTCATCGTGACCTAGTGGTGCACCGTGACAGTCGTGCGAACCAGACTTGTTAGGAGAACCGAAACCGATAATTGTTTTGGTACAGATAAGCGTAGGACGTGGGTCCGCTTTTGCTGCTTCAATTGCTGCGTTGATCGCGTCTGAGTCGTGACCATCGACTGCTGGGATTACATGCCAGCCGTACGCTTCAAAACGCTTAGGTGTATCGTCAGAGAACCAACCATCAACGTGACCGTCGATAGAGATGCCGTTGTCATCCCAGAATGCAATCAGCTTGCCTAGACCAAGAGTACCTGCAAGAGAGCATGCTTCATGCGAGATGCCTTCCATTAGACAGCCGTCACCCATGAACACATACGTAAAGTGGTCAACGATATCGTGACCTTCTTTGTTGAACTGTGCCGCTAGTGCTTTCTCTGCGATCGCCATACCAACAGCGTTAGTGATGCCTTGACCTAGAGGACCCGTTGTTGTCTCGATACCAGGCGCGTAGCCGTACTCTGGGTGACCTGGGGTTTTTGAGTGCAATTGACGGAAGTTTTTCAGATCGTCAATAGATAGCTCGTAACCGCTTAAGTGCAGTAGAGAGTAAATAAGCATTGACCCATGACCGTTTGACAGCACAAAGCGATCGCGGTCGGCCCACTCTGGGTTTGAAGGGTTATGGTTTAGGTGAGAGCGCCAAAGAACTTCAGCGATATCAGCCATACCCATTGGTGCGCCTGGGTGGCCTGAGTTAGCTTGTTGAACACCATCCATGCTTAGAGCACGAATTGCATTGGCAAGATGTTTACGAGACGACATGTCTGCTCCTGAGTACATTAAGCGAAACGAAAAGTAGGTCATAATTCTCTCAAAGCCCTGTTGGGTGTGCAAACGTTTTCCAGTCCAAAACCTCACAAATATTGCACCTTTCGCGCCAAATCGTTCGAAGTTCTTAAAATTATCAATAAATCAGGCAAACGTTTGGTTATAACAAAAACCAAAAAAGAGCTTGTAATTCGAGCAATCAAATTTAGAATAGACGTCTAGATGTAGATACACCTACAAAAATTAGTATTAATTTGCGCTGGAGAGTTTATCATTCCCCAGTTTTAAACCAGATATAGTGGAGCTAACATGGCTAAGCACCTGTTTACTTCTGAGTCAGTATCAGAAGGTCATCCAGATAAAATTGCAGACCAGATTTCTGATGCGGTTCTTGACGCGATTCTAGAGCAAGATCCAAAGGCTCGTGTTGCATGTGAGACTTACGTTAAAACCGGTATGGTAATGGTGGGTGGTGAAATCACGACTTCAGCATGGGTAGACATCGAAGAGTTAACTCGTGAAACCGTTCGTGAAATCGGCTACGTACATTCAGATATGGGCTTTGACGCAGATTCTTGTGCGGTACTAAACACAATCGGTAAACAGTCGCCAGATATCAACCAAGGTGTTGATAAAGCTGACCCTAAAGAACAAGGTGCAGGCGACCAAGGCATCATGTTTGGTTACGCTTGTAACGAAACTGAAGTACTAATGCCAGCGCCAATTACTTACTCTCACCGTCTTGTTCAAAAGCAAGCAGAAGTTCGTAAAAACGGCACACTACCTTGGTTGCGTCCTGATGCAAAATCTCAGGTAACATTCCAATACGATCAAGGTAACATCGTTGGTATCGACGCGGTTGTTCTTTCAACTCAACACTGTAACTCAATCTCAACTTCAGACCTGCGTGAAGCGGTAATGGAAGAGATCATTAAGCCAGTGCTACCTTCTGAGTGGATCAACAAAGAAACAAACTTCTTCATTAACCCAACCGGTCGCTTCGTAATCGGTGGGCCTATGGGTGACTGTGGCCTAACTGGTCGTAAGATCATCGTAGATACCTACGGCGGCGCAGCTCGTCACGGTGGCGGTGCGTTTTCTGGTAAAGATCCATCAAAAGTTGACCGTAGTGCAGCATACGCAGCACGCTACGTAGCGAAAAACATCGTAGCGGCAGGCATGGCTGACCGTTGTGAGATCCAACTTTCTTACGCAATCGGTGTTGCTGATCCAACGTCTATCATGGTGGAAACGTTCGGTACTGAGAAAGTATCTCACGACATCATCATTGAAGCGGTTCGTCAATTCTTCGACCTACGTCCATACGGTCTACAAGAAATGCTTAACCTTCTTCAACCTATCTACAAGAAGACAGCGGCTTACGGTCACTTCGGTCGTGAAGAATTCCCGTGGGAAGCGACAGACAAAGCTGCACTTCTACGCGATTTCGCTGGCATCAAATAATCAAGCCAAGCAAGAATCAATCAAGCCCTCGCCTATGGCGGGGGCTTTTTATTTTCAGCAACTTTTATCCAGCCATTTCGGCTCATACCGCCCTGCCCCACAAAGCAGTCCTGTTTCTCCCTCATTTTTATACCGAATAAATTTTAAGCAATTATTTGTAAATTATCCCATCTCCGCCAATAGTTAAAATATTGTTAACTCCAATTTAAATAGAGACGTCGGATGCTGGCGACTGTGGAAGCAACACTTAAGTAAAGACATGAGTCAGGCATCTTTATGGCCGATACCAAACTAAGCCAATGCTCAGATGTAAACTTGAAAAAGTCGCTTCAAGTTTGACTGAACAAAAACCGCTGTCAGTTGGTATAAGCGGATAATGTGGGAATAAATCAAGGAGGAGTTATGCCTCGAACTGTTAATCCATCGGACTTCCACAACAAACGAAAGGAAGTGCCAGACAACGAATACGCCAGAACCATACCGTGCAATACGGTCAATCTTTCTGCACCTTTTCATTGGCTCGCATTAGGTCTGCATGATTTCGTGCGAATGCCGCTTATTAGTGCTTTCTATGGCATCTGTTTTATGGCTGCTGCGATAGGCATTGTTTTGCTCGTACAGTGGCAAGGCACACACTTAGTCGTCATGCCCAGTTTGATTGTTTACATGTTAATCGGTCCGTTTCTCGCGCTGGGCTTGTATGATGCCAGTTGGGAGAGAGAGCGCGGACACAAAGCAAGCTTGTTCCATTCAATGAAAGCGATCGGTCGTAACTCAACATCTCAATGGGCGTTCGCCGTGTTACTCGCAGTGTGTATGATATTTTGGATGCGCATTGCCGCTCTACTTCATGCACTCTACCCTTCTGTTCAAGGGGCACCTTTAAGTGAGTTCCTACCCTTCCTTGTCATCGGCTCTTTAGTTGGCTTTGTTTTGGCTTGTGTGGTGTTTAGCATTTCAGCCTTTTCTATTCCGCTCATGATGGAGCGTCGCGTAGACATGATGACCGCTGTATTTACCAGCTTTAATGCCGTGAAATCCAACATTCCAGCAATGATTGTTTGGGCAGCGATCATCTGCGGCGGTATTCTTATCGGCTTTGCGACCTACGGGATCGGAATGTTGTTTACCATGCCAATTCTAGGCTACGGTACATGGCACGCTTACCATGCCACCATCAAGAAAAAACACACACCATAATTAACTGATGCTATGATCTGGCCCTCGCAAATGCGGGGGCTTTTTTATTTGATTTATCGAGGTGAATTGTGGATATAGAACTCAGCTATAAAGCCAAGCAAGTGATGGCGGGCTGTATCGCGATGGCGGAACAAGCTTTCAAACGTTCTTTCCCGATTCCAACAATCACCTTCGACGTCCGTGGGAAAGCGGCAGGAAAAGCCTACCTTCAATTAAATCAAGTACGCCTAAACCCTGTTTTATTTCGCGAAAACACCCAAGCATTCTTAGATGAAGTCATTCCTCATGAAGTAGCACACCTGATTACTTATCAGGTTTACGGGCGAGTTAGGCCTCACGGTAAAGAATGGAAAGGCGTCATGGAAGCCGTATTTAACGTACCAGCCAAAACCACTCACAGCTTTGAAGTAAAATCCGTTCAAGGTAAAACCTTTGAGTATCGTTGTGGTTGTATGACCTACCCTCTATCGATTCGCCGTCATAATAAAGTGCTGCGCAAAGAGGCGACGTACTCTTGTCAAAAATGTCGCCAACCACTTAACTTCACCGGCATTCAATTATCGTAGCCCTTACCTCATAGTGTTACTTGCGTTCCCAAAATAAAGATCGAGTTGGTCAAAACCTTCCCTTCGCCACTTATTGTTAACTTACTCATCACTAAAGCTATTTTATGCGTGTTATCATGAATAAAGTCATACTTTATAAAGACTTTTATCATGAAATACTTACTCTCTCTGTTGCTTATCGCGCTTTCTAGCACTGCGATTGCCGCGCCACCGAGCTCATTCTCTGCTGCCAAACGTGAGGCGGTCAAAATTTATCAAGACCATCCAACAAGCTTCTACTGTGGCTGTAACATTCAATGGCAAGGCAAGAAAGGCTTACCCGATTTAGCCTCTTGCGGCTACCAAGTCCGTAAACAAGAAAAACGGGCTGCACGAATCGAATGGGAGCACGTTGTTCCTGCGTGGCAATTTGGCCACCAGCGTCAATGCTGGCAAGATGGCGGACGTAAAAACTGTAAGAAAAAAGACAAAACTTTTCGTTTGATGGAAGCAGACTTGCACAACCTAACTCCTGCTATTGGTGAAGTAAACGGTGACCGTTCGAACTACAACTTCAGCCAATGGAACGGTATGGATGGCGTGAGTTATGGTCGCTGTGAGATGCAAGTGAACTTTAAGCAGCGTAAAGTCATGCCACCAGACCGTGCGCGTGGCTCAATTGCTCGTACCTATCTATACATGAGCAAAGAGTACGGTTTCAAACTGTCGAAGCAGCAAACGCAATTAATGAGTGCTTGGAACAAAACCTATCCTGTCGATAAATGGGAATGTGAGCGTGACGAGCGCATTGCAAAAGTACAGGGCAATCACAACCCATTTGTTCAAGAAGCCTGCCGCGCACTGTAACCTCCGACCTCGAAGCGTTTCAATTACTGATATTGAAACGCTTCTTGCCCCTTGTTTTTTCGGTGCAAAGCATCCATGTTAGGGTTTAAGTTTATTCTCTTGCTGGAAATCTCATGCGTACCCCTCGAATTTATCATCCAGAAACCATTCATCAACTTGGCTCACTTGCTTTAAGTGACGACGCAGCAGGCCATATCGGTCGTGTTTTGCGCATGAAAGAAGGCCAAGACGTTCTCCTTTTTGACGGCAGTGGCGCAGAGTTCCCAGCGGTTATCAGTGAAGTCAGCAAGAAATCAGTTTTGGTTAACATCACCGAGCGTGTAGAAAGCAGTATTGAATCCCCTTTAGATCTGCACCTTGGTCAAGTCATTTCACGTGGCGATAAGATGGAGTTCACCATCCAAAAGTCTGTTGAACTTGGCGTCAATACCATCACTCCTCTGATTTCTGAACGTTGTGGTGTCAAGCTTGACCAAAAGCGTTTTGAGAAAAAACTCGCGCAATGGCAGAAAATCGCCATCAGTGCCTGTGAGCAATGTGGGCGTAATGTCGTGCCCGAAATTCGTCCAATTATGAGCTTGGAAGAGTGGTGTAAAGAAGAGTACGATGGTTTAAAGCTTAACCTTCACCCTCGTGCTAAATACTCAATCAACACTTTGCCAACCCCGGTTGAAAAAGTGCGCCTACTGATCGGTCCTGAAGGCGGTTTATCGTCTGAAGAAATCGAGATGACTCGAGAATACCAATTTGAAGAAACGCTACTCGGCCCTCGCGTTCTGCGTACCGAAACAGCGGCTCTGACAGCAATTACAGCCTTACAAGTTCGTTTCGGCGATCTTGGTTAAACGGAGAAAAATAATGATCAAACTCGGTATCGTAATGGACCCAATCTCGTCCATTAACATCAAAAAAGACTCTAGCTTTGCCATGATGCTTGAAGCGCAACGACGCGGCTATGAAATCCACTACATGGAAATGAATGATCTGCATCTCGATCAAGGCGTTGCCATTGCAGATACTAAAGTGGTAGAACTAAAAGAAGATCCAAACGGTTGGTACGAGTTCAAATCAGAGCAAACTATCAAACTGTCTGAGCTAGACGCGGTGCTAATGCGTAAAGATCCTCCGTTTGATACTGAATACATCTACGCGACTTACATCCTTGAGCGTGCAGAAGAACAGGGTGCACTGATCGTTAACAAGCCTCAAAGCTTACGTGATTGTAACGAAAAGCTGTTTACAGCATGGTTCCCAGAGCTGACACCTACAACGATCGTGACGCGAAAAGCAGAAAAAATTAAAGAATTTCGTGAAAAACATGGTGATGTCATCCTGAAACCGCTTGATGGTATGGGTGGCGCGTCCATCTTCCGTGTAAAAGAAAACGATCCAAACGTCTCTGTAATCATCGAGACATTGACTAACCACGGTCAAAACTACGCAATGGCACAAACCTTCGTGCCAGACATCAGCAACGGTGACAAACGTATCCTAGTGGTAGATGGCGAACCTATGCCTTACTGTCTAGCACGCATTCCTGCTAAAGGCGAAACGCGCGGCAACCTAGCCGCTGGTGGTACTGGTGAAGCTCGTCCGCTAAGCGAAACCGACCTCAAAATTGCGCAAACCGTTGCTCCGACACTGAAAGAAAAAGGCCTTATCTTTGTTGGCCTTGACGTAATTGGCGACAAGCTAACAGAAATCAACGTCACCAGCCCAACCTGTATTCGCGAAATTGAAGCAGCTTTTGATATCTCAATCACAGGCAAGCTGATGGATGCGATTGAGCGTCGAGTAAAAGGCGAATAACTCAAACTGTATTACAGTTAATAGAGAGCGTAGTACATTAACTTAAGCAAACTCATGCACATACCTAGATGTAAATTGTATGATGTTTGCTTAAGGGCATTTACGAGAGTTAAGGGTCAGTATGAGTATGAATCTCACAAATCACTTTTTGGTTGCCATGCCTGGGATGAAAGATCCGTACTTTCAAAACAGCGTGATCTACGTTTGTGAGCACAACGAAGACGGCGCTATGGGGCTGATGATCAATGCTCCTGTTGATATCACCGTCGGCAACATGCTCAAGCAGGTGGAAGTTCAGCCAGTACACCCGCGCCTATTTGAAGCCAGTCTAGATAGACCAGTTTATAATGGCGGCCCAATCTCGGAAGATCGTGGCTTTATTTTGCATAAACCCAAAGATTACTACGAGTCCAGCGTCCAAATGACCGATGACCTCGCGGTAACCACTTCGCGTGATATTCTGTCGGTGTTAGGAACAGAAGCAGAACCAAGTGATTACTTAGTGGCACTTGGCTACTCCGGTTGGAGTGCAGGCCAATTAGAAAGTGAGCTGGTCGAAAACTCTTGGCTCACCATTGAAGCGACGCCTGAAATTATCTTTAATACACCAATCAACGAGCGTTGGAAGAAAGCGGTCGAAAAGCTGGGTATCGACCCAAGTCACCTTTCAGCAGACTCTGGACATGCTTAGTCCAAATATACAGTTACATTAGATAGAGACACCTTATGTCACGCACAATTATGGCTTTTGACTTTGGAACCAAAAGCATTGGTAGCGCTATTGGCCAAGAAATTACTGGTACAGCTTCCCCATTAAAAGCCTTTAAAGCCAATGACGGTATTCCAAACTGGGACGATATCGAAAAGCAAATCAAAGAGTGGCAACCAGATTTGCTAGTGGTCGGTTTACCGACCGATCTGCATGGTAAAGACCTTGAGACCATAACCCCTCGTGCACGAAAATTTGCTAAGCGTCTGCAAGGCCGATACGGATTGCCTGTTGAGCTGCATGATGAGCGTTTATCTACTGCAGAAGCTCGTGCGGAGTTGTTCAGCATGGGCGGCTACAAAGCCCTATCGAAAGGTAATGTTGACTGCCAGTCAGCGGTGGTGATTCTAGAAAGCTGGTTTGAAGCCCTTTGGGGTGAGTAAACACTTCAAGCACAATGAAAAAAGGTTGGCTTCTGCCAACCTTTTTTGTTTCTGGATTGGATTAATCCATATCGATCTTAACGTTTGCCAAACTGCCCGTAGAGAATGCTTCACCACGCTGCGTTTTCAACATCAGGCGCAGATCATTCGCTGAGTCGGCACTATGTAGTGCATCCTCTTCGCTGATCTTACCTTGCATCACTAACTTATAAAGAGATTGATCGAACGTCAGCATACCAAACTCATTTGAGCGAGCCATGGTTGACTTCAACTCATGTAAATCTCCGCGACGAATCAAATCCGACACACGTGGACTATTTAGCAAGATCTCAAATACACCATGACGTCCCTGCCCATTTTTATCTCGGATCAGCTGCTGACCAACCACGCCTTTTAGGTTCATCGACAAATCGAACAAGAATTGTTCTTTTTGATCTTTCGGTACCAAGTGAAGAATGCGCTCTAAAGCTTGGTTTGCATTGTTGGCGTGCAACGTTGCCATACACAGGTGACCCGTTTCGGCGAAGGTCATCGCGTATTCCATTGTTTCACGGCTACGGATCTCACCAATCAAAATCATATCTGGTGCTTGGCGCAGCGAGTTTTTAAGCGCAACTTCATAGCTTTCCGTATCTAACCCAACTTCACGTTGAGTCACGATACAGCGCTTGTGTTCATGCACGAACTCGATCGGATCTTCGACCGTCAAAATGTGCCCGGTTTTATTGCTGTTTCGATAGCCTGTCATCGCCGCCATGGTGGTCGATTTACCCGATCCAGTAGCACCGACCACCAGCACCAAACCACGCTTAGCTATCGCCAAATCTTGCAACACTAACGGTAACTTTAACTGCTCAAAAGTAGGAATATTAGTTTCAATACGACGAATCACTGCGCCTGGTAACTCGCGTTGAAAAAAGGCACTCACACGGAAGCGACCACAATCTCTCACAATGGCAAAATTCGACTCGCGACTTTTACGAAATTCCTGACGCCGATCTGGTTCCATAGCGCTGTCGAGTAATGCAGCCACATCACTCTCGGTGAGTTTTTCCCCTTGCGGACGCAATTCGCCATCCACACGAAATAGAATTGGCGCTCCAACCGTGATGTAAAGATCCGACGCTTTCAGCGCCAACATGCCTTCGAGAAATTTATCTAGATCCATCTTCCGTATTCACCATTATCTGTATGAACGTTACGAGAATTGCTGCACTTCTAATCCGATCTTACTATCGACCTCTTCACGAGCAACCATGCCTTGCGCCATTAACTGACGAGCATTTTGCTCCATGGTTTGCATGCCGTGAGCCGCACCTGTTTGAATGATCGAATACATCTGCGCGACTTTGTCTTCGCGGATCAAGTTACGAATCGCAGGCGTTGCCATCATAATTTCATGGCATGCAATACGGCCACCACCATTACGTTTCAATAATTTTTGTGCGATAACCGAACGAAGGGATTCAGAAAGCATCGAGCGCACCATGTCTTTATCGCTGCCAGGGAACACATCGATAATACGGTCAATGGTTTTTGCCGCCGAGCTGGTATGTAACGTGCCGAACACTAAGTGCCCCGTTTCCGCCGCCGTTAACGCAAGGCTGATGGTTTCTTTGTCACGCATCTCACCAACCAGAATGACATCCGGGTCTTCACGCAATGCGCTGCGCAGTGCGTTTTGGAAACTATGGGTGTCACGGTGAACTTCACGCTGGTTGATCAAACATTTATTGTTGTTGTGAACAAATTCAATCGGATCTTCAATTGTGAGTACGTGCTTGTTGTGATTACGGTTAATGTAGTCAACAATGGCTGCTAAGGTCGTCGATTTACCTGAACCTGTTGGGCCAGTGACCAGAACTAAGCCTTTTTCAGCGTTCGCAATTTTTTTGAAGATCTCTGGCGCTTCTAGCTCTTCCAGAGTTGGAATGCTACTTGGAATGGTACGGAATACTGCCGCACAACCGCGAGATTGGTTGAAAGCGTTGACACGGAAACGGCCAACGTTATGCAACTCAAAAGAGAAATCGACTTCGAGTTTTTCTTCGAACTCACTGCGTTGGGCATCGTTCATGATTTCGAAAACCAAACGATGCACTTCTTGGTGTGTAAACGCTGGAATGCCTAGTTTTCTCACATCCCCATCAATACGAACCATTGGTGGGACACCTGCAGAAAGATGTAGATCCGAGGCATTATGTTTTACACTAAAATCCAGTAACTCAGTGATATCCATTTAAAATCCTTAAGTCTAAAGTACAGCTATGAGTAGTATTCAACAAAATATTGAACATATCACCTCTCAAATTCGATATGACGAGCAAAAATGTGGTCGAACTCCAGAGTCAGTGCAACTTCTAGCGGTAAGCAAAACTAAACCTGTCGAGGCAATTCTCGAAGCCTACCAAGCGGGACAAACCGCCTTTGGTGAAAACTACGTTCAAGAGGGCGTCAGTAAAGTTCAGCACTTTGCCGAGCATTATCCAGATAATCGAATCGAATGGCACTTCATTGGCCCGATTCAATCCAATAAATCGCGACTTGTTGCTGAACATTTCGATTGGGTTCACACCATCGATCGAACCAAGATTGCTCAACGCCTGAATGATCAGCGGCCAAGCGAACTTAAACCGCTACAAGTTCTGATTCAGGTTAACACCAGTGGTGAGGCATCTAAGTCTGGTGTCACTGAAGCGGAAGTATTCGAGCTGGCGGAGTTGATTTCTCGCCTACCCAACCTCACTTTAAGAGGGTTGATGTCGATTCCTGCCAACGTGTCTGACTACGAATCACAACTCCGTGAATTTCAGAAGTTGGCTACGTTGAAGCAAACACTCGAAGCACAGTTCCCAGAAATCGATACATTATCAATGGGAATGAGTGGTGATATGACCGCTGCAATCGAAGCTGGTAGTACAATGGTTCGTATTGGAACCGCTATTTTCGGCGCACGAGACTACAGCTAAATCAACAAAACGCTCACTCGCGACATAAGTTATGTCGTCAATCGTTAGAGCGTAAATGCGCAATCATCTTACTCGCCAATAGGAGCAGTAAGTAACAGCGGCGCCATTATACACCTGAGCGCACAACAAATTCTAAATATCATGATGGAAATCAGACAAATGGAACATAAAAAAATCGCCTTCATTGGTGCTGGCAACATGGTGAGAGCCATTGTTTCCGGCTTGGTTGCTAACGGATACCCAGCGCAAAACATTACCGCAACGGCTCCTTCAGAGGCTCGTCGCCTTCTGCTAGAACAAGATTTTGGCATCCGTACCACCAGCGATAACATCCAAGCTGCGACCGAGGCGGATGTGGTGGTATTGTCTGTAAAACCGCAAATGATGGCGGATGTCTGTAAACCACTGCAATCGATCGATTTCACTAATAAACTGGTGATTTCTATTGCCGCAGGCATCAACTGTTCACGATTGGATGATATGCTAGCCACCAAATTGAACTTGGTTCGTGTTATGCCAAATACGCCATCACAGCTTGGGTTGGGTATGAGTGGGTTGTTCGCACCAACTCATGTAACCGAGCACGACAAAGCTTTTGCCGCAGAGTTAATGGAAGCGGTCGGTAAAGTATGCTGGGTTGAGCAAGAGTCTGGCATCAATAATGTGATTGCCGCAGCGGGCAGTGCTCCAGCATACTTCTTCCTGTTTATGGAAGCGATGCAAGCAGAAGCGATTGCGCAAGGCTTTGATAAAGAGACCGCTCGACTATTGGTTCAGCAAGCGGCACTGGGCGCGGCCAGTATGGTGGTTAGCAACCCAGAAACTGAGCTATCGACCCTGCGTGAGAACGTAACATCGAAAGGTGGGACAACGGCAGAAGCACTGCGTACATTCAACGAACATCAACTTTCAGATATTGTCGCTAAAGCCATGCAAGCTGCTGTGGCTCGCGCGGAAGAAATGGAAAAACTGTTTTAATTATTTGGATGAACTCCGTTTAGTATCATCCATCACTTGTTAAGGGTACCTTATGAATTCAATGAGTTTTCTCATCTCAACCCTATTTGACCTGTACATCATGGTCGTAATTTTGCGAATTTGGTTGCAAGCTGCGCGCGCAGACTTCTACAACCCATTCTCGCAATTCATAGTAAAAGCGACTCAGCCGGTCATTGGTCCATTGCGCCGCGTTATCCCTTCCGTGGGGAATATTGACCTAGCAACCGTGTTGTTTGCCTACGTGTTGTGTGTGCTTAAATTTGTCGTGCTTATCCTAATAGCTTCGAACGGTTCCGTCTCTTTCAGCGCTGACTTCTTATTCTTGGGCTTATTATCATTAATCAAAGCCGCAGGTGGCCTATTGTTCTGGGTACTATTGATCCGTGCAATTTTGAGCTGGGTAAGCCAAGGCCGCAGCCCTATCGAGTACGTATTCCATCAACTGACCGAGCCAATGTGCGCTCCAATCCGTCGTATTCTTCCGGCTATTGGTGGTCTTGATTTAAGCGTACTGGTGTTATTTATCGGCTTGCAGTTCGCGAACTTCTTAATGGGCGATATCATTGGTCCAATTTGGTTCCAGCTATAATGTCAGCTGCAGTTTGGCAAGATGGTGAGGACATCATCCTGAAGCTCTATATTCAACCTAAAGCTAGCCGCGATAAAATCGTTGGCTTGCATGGTGAAGAGCTAAAAATCGCCATTACTGCTCCACCTGTCGATGGCAAAGCTAATGCACACCTAACTAAGTTCTTAGCCAAGCAGTTTAAAATCGCTAAGGGCTTGGTTCACATAGAAAAAGGTGAATTAGGACGGCACAAACAAATTCGGATAGAATCGCCTACCCAGATACCGATAGAAATTAAAGCCATCATATGATGGCTTTTTATTTACGATTTTGTACCACACTTACTAATACCAACGACTGAGTACGCATTTTTTACCCCCTGACCAAGGTAAAATTGCAGCTATGGTTGTTTTATAACAAGTGCTTTGAGGAAGTAACAATGAGCAAATGGATTACCGCATTACTGATTAGCCTGTTGTCGTTACCAAGCTTCGCCGATCAGTTTAAAAATATGAAAGATATCGAAGTACACTATGTAGCGTTTAACTCAACATTCCTAACACCCAAAGTCGCACGTAGCTACGATATCAAACGTAATGGATACCTCGCAGTGGTTAATATTAGCGTGTTAGATAGAGCTTCATTGGGTAAGCCAGCATTAGAAGCAAAAATTGCTGGACGCGCGAAGAACCTTATCGGCCAAACTCAGACCTTGACCTTTCGTGAAGTCAAAGAAGGCAATGCGATATACTATTTAGCCGAACTACCAATTACCCACGAAGAAACTTTTACTTTCGATATTGACGTAAAAGCTGGAAACAAAGGCTCAGGTAAGCTTAAATTCACCCAAAAGTTTTATGTTGAAGAGTAATTGGGTTGTGATGTTCCAAAAGCTTTTGGATCTAAGCAGGCTAAAAACCACTTATTAGTTAAAGAATATCTAGAGGAGAACGATTTGTTCTCCTCTATCACTATTAAAAGAGATTCCCATGAAAAAAATTGTGCTAGCAACTGGTAACCAAGGCAAAGTTCGTGAAATGGCAGATTTGTTGTCTGACTTCGGCTTTGAAGTATTAGCGCAAAGTGAATTCAATGTATCGGAAGTAGCTGAAACGGGTACAACTTTCATTGAAAACGCAATCATTAAAGCTCGCCATGCCGCACAAGAAACAGGGCTTCCTGCCATTGCAGACGACTCTGGATTAGAAGTCGATTTCTTAAAAGGCGCTCCGGGCATTTACTCTGCACGTTACGCAGGCGAGAGCGCATCTGATCAAGAGAATCTAGAAAAATTGCTAGCGGCAATGGAAGGCGTACCAGAAGCAGAGCGTACAGCACGTTTCCACTGCGTATTAGTCCTCATGCGTCACGAGAACGACCCAACGCCTATCGTCTGTCACGGTAAATGGGAAGGCCGAATTCTAACTGAAGCACACGGTGAAAATGGCTTTGGCTACGACCCAATCTTCTTTGTTCCTGAAGACAACTGTGCGTCAGCCGAACTTGAACCTGCACGTAAGAAACAACTGTCTCACCGCGGTAAAGCGCTCAAGTCGTTGTTTGCTCAACTGTCTGAGCAAGTGTCTCAGTAATCACGAGCGAATTAGACCATGTTAACGCCCCCAGCACTCAGCTTGTATGTACACATCCCTTGGTGTGTGCAAAAGTGCCCGTATTGCGACTTTAACTCTCACGCGCTCAAAACCGAGATTCCAGAAGAAGAGTACATCAGTGCCCTTTTAGAAGATTTGGATACCGACATTGAGAAATACCGACTTAACGAAGCGCCACGTCCACTGCATTCAATCTTCATTGGTGGTGGTACGCCGAGTTTGATTTCGGCAGAAGGCATCGAGCGTCTACTTAAGGGCATTGAAGCGCGTATCCCGTTCAAGCCTGAAATCGAAATCACCATGGAAGCGAATCCAGGCACCATCGAAGCAGAGCGTTTTGTTGGCTACCGCAAAGCTGGTGTAACGCGTATCTCTATCGGCGTACAAAGCTTTGAGCAGCAGAAGCTTGAGCGTTTGGGGCGCATTCACGGCCAAGACGAAGCCGTCAATGCTGCTAAGCTGGCGCACCAAATCGGTTTGAACAGCTTTAACCTCGATCTCATGCACGGCTTACCTGATCAAAGCATCGAACAAGCCTTGGCAGATTTGGGCAAAGCGATTGAGTTGGCACCGCCGCACTTGTCTTGGTATCAGCTGACCATCGAACCAAACACCATGTTCTACTACAAGCCACCAACGCTACCTGACGATGATGACTTGTGGGATATTTTCGAGCTCGGACACCAAAAACTTGCAGCCGCGGGTTATGTGCAATATGAAATCTCCGGTTACAGCAAGCCGGGCTATCAGTGTCAGCACAACCTCAACTACTGGCGCTTTGGTGATTACCTTGGTATCGGTTGTGGCTCTCATGGCAAACTCAGTTTTACCGACGGACGTATTATTCGAACGACAAAGGTAAAACACCCGCGAGGCTATTTAGCGGCTTATCAAAATATGGTCAAACCTTATCTGCATACGGAACATGTCGTCGCGGATGAAGATCGTCCATTCGAGTTCTTTATGAACCGATTCCGCTTAATTGAAGCCTGTCCGAAGCAAGATTACGTGGACACCACGGGCTTACCGATTAGTACGATTCAAGAAACCATCAACTGGGCGATAGAAATGGGCTACCTGAGTGAAACGCCTACCCACTGGCAAATTACTGAAAAAGGGAAGCTCTTCCTTAATGATTTGCTCGAAGCCTTTATGGCCGAAGAAAGCGAAGAGTAACGCAACCCCAAAACAAAAAAAGCCTCTCAATTGAGAGGCTTTTTATTTAGAAACAGTACCACCCTAAATAAGGTTGACACATTTCCAATATTAGAAAATTGAACGGCCAATTCGCTCTGAGAGCAGCTCAAGCGCCTTAGTACCAGCAAGCGAGTTACCTGAAGGATCAAGCTCTGGAGACCATACTGAAATGGTCATTTCACCAGGTACTACCGCGATAATGCCACCACCAACACCAGACTTACCAGGCATTCCAACGCGATAAGCAAACTCGCCCGCGCCATCATACAAGCCACACGTTGCTAACAGTGCATTAAGTTGTTTGGTTTGCACAGGAGAAACTACAGGCTTACCCGTTTGTACCGATGTGCCCTTGTTTGCTAAATAGCTAAACGTTTTAGCCAAATCGACGCAACTCATCTTCAGCGCACAAGCGTGGAAGTAATTTTGTAGTACTGGAATCACTTCATTTTCGAAGTTGCCAAACGAACGCATGAGATATGCAATCGCCGCATTACGATCACCATGCATCATTTCGGATGCCGCAACGACTTTGTCATACACAATATGGGTATCACCAGAAAGCTGACGCACAAACTCCAACAGGCGCTGACGAGGCGCAGATAAGCGAGTTTGTAACAAATCCGCCACTACTATCGCTCCAGCATTTATAAATGGATTACGAGGAATACCTTGCTCCATTTCTAGCTGGATTAGCGAATTAAATGCCTGCCCCGAAGGCTCTTTTCCCACTCGAGACCAAATTTCTTCTTGCTTGTACAAGCACATCGCTAACGTCAAGCTCAATGCTTTTGAAATAGATTGGATAGAGAAAGGTTCATCGGCATCACCCGCCTTAATAACCTCACCTTCGTTGGTGTATACCGCAATACCTAACTTGTTGCTGGGTACTTTTGCCAGAGCAGGAATGTAATCAGCCACTTTACCTTGGCCGATTAAAGGGCGTACTTCCGCCAAAATATCTGTCAAAATTTCCACTGTCGGTTTCATTCTCTACCTTCTATTTACAAGAGAACTCGTTGAGCTCAGAGGTAAAAAAAGCCAACGTGTCGTTGGCTTTTCCATAGGGTTCGTTCGACTCAAGTCGATTATGGTTTTACTGCCACAATAATATTGCGGTTGATAGATTGATCAACACGGTGAAGATAACCGATGTAAGGCTCTTCTGAAAGTACCTTCCAACCTTGCTCTTCAAATAATGCCGCGACATCTTTCCATTTCAATGTGAATTCATTGAAAGACAACACCACTGAACCTTGCTTTTTCAATACCACTTTCCATGCAGGCAGAGCCTCTTTTAAAAGCTCTAGTGGACTACGGTTCAGTTTGCTGTCCTTGGCATTTTTGCTGCCGTGCTGCACGCCGTAAGGCAAGTCAGACACCATCACATCAACTGAGTTCTTTTTCACGACTTGATCAGCGATACGAGTATCAGCCGAATACAGCTTCATAAACTGAAGATTGCCTTGGTTGTAATCTTCTTTATTTGCTGCAGTTTCAACCACGAAACCATCCGCCACTTTCTTGCCACCCGCAGTGCGCTTTTCTTTGCTCACTTTGTGCTTAAAGCGGCCATTCTTCATGAACTTAACAATAAAGGTCTGGATCTCTTGCACCCACTTGGCGTTGATCTCAACCCCTACCACGTTCAAACCGTGGATCAAGCCTTCAAATAAGGTTGTACCTTTACCACACATTGGATCCATTAAGGTCAGTTGTTCACTTCCCGTATTGGACGCACTAATGCCGATATTCACCATCAAACGGGTAAACTGCTCGTTTGTTTTCCCGGTGTAGCGCAAAATCTGGCTCATACTTTCCGGGAAAGTGTTAAATACGGGCGCTTGAACTGGTCGAAGTAAACCATCTTCGCGCACTTCAAATAGCGCATAGTAAATCGAAGAGGCTGCGATTCTTCGCGACTGCTCATCGGTTAGCGCTTCCTGACAAGAAAACACCAACGCAGCAGGTAAGCCAACGTTTTTACTACCAATTTCTGTCACATCCACGCCTTGTGAAGCTAAAATTGCTTTTAGCTCAGAACAGGCAATGGTCATTGCGCTATCAAAGTAAATTCGGTTATGACCCGGATTCGCTAATATCGCGTAATGGTACATCCCATGAACTCCTCTGGTTACGCAATACGCTTATATTTGATATCCCAAACACCGTGACCAAGACGGTGACCACGAGCTTCAAACTTCGTTAGCGGGCGATCGTCTGGACGAGGAACGAAATCACCATCTTTAGCAATGTTTTCGAAACCTGGCGCTTGGTTCATCACTTCAATCATGTGCTCTGCGTAGTTTTCCCAGTCGGTCGCCATGTGGAAAATACCTTCATTAGGGATAAGCTTCTCACGCACCATTTCCGCAAAACCTAATTGAACAATACGACGCTTGTGGTGACGCTTCTTATGCCAAGGGTCTGGGAAGAACAATTGCAGTGTCGATAAGCTGCCATTTGGGATCATGTGTTCGAATACTTCTACCGCATCGTGACACATTACACGCAGGTTAGTAATTCCCGCTTCGCGAGCATCGGCAAGACAAGCACCAACGCCTGGGCTATGAACTTCGATACCGATGAAGTTTTTCTCTGGCGCGTTCTTTGCCATTTCAACCAATGAAGCACCCATACCAAAACCGATCTCAAGCACTACTGGGTTATCGTTGCCAAACACCTCTTTCCAATCGAGAAGTTCAGCTTTGAAGTCAATACCCATCGTAGGCCAGCATTCATTCATCGCGCTCTCTTGACCTTTAGTCAAACGCCCTTCACGGCGTACAAAGCTGCGGATTTTGCGGATCAGCTTTCCGTCTTCGTTGTATTCGTTAGTGGTTACTTCACTCATTGATTTTGCCTGCACATTGATTAATCAAAGCGGGGATTATCCAAAGAATTTACTTAGGTGCAAGTATTTGTTGAGCTCTTGGTCTATGGCAACCCAAAAGCAACGACACACCTCTTTATATCCCTACTGTTTATCCGTTGTACTTCTTGCCCATTATGTGGTGCAATTTTGCACCTAACCAATACTAGAATACAGAGCAAGTCGTGACACCTTTCGCCAGTGCCATCCTAGAATGGTATGACGCATATGGAAGAAAAGATCTTCCGTGGCAACAAAATAAGACCGCATACAGTGTCTGGTTGTCTGAAATTATGCTTCAGCAAACTCAGGTCACTACGGTTATTCCGTATTACCAACGTTTCTTGGAGCGCTTTCCAACCGTGATCGATCTTGCCAATGCTGAGCAAGATGAAGTCCTACACCTTTGGACTGGCTTAGGGTACTACGCCCGAGCCCGTAACCTTCACAAAGCAGCACAAGAGGTCGCCTCTACATACAATGGTGAGTTTCCTCTTGATATAGAGAAAATGAACGCCCTACCGGGGATTGGTCGCTCTACCGCTGCCGCCATTTTATCGTCTGTGTATAAACAACCACACGCGATTCTTGATGGTAACGTGAAGCGCACCCTATCCCGCTGTTTCGCAGTTGCAGGATGGCCAGGACAAAAAAAGGTTGAAAACCAGCTGTGGGAAATTGCCGAAACGCACACCCCACAAACGGATGTAGATAAGTATAACCAGGCAATGATGGACATGGGCGCAATGGTCTGCACACGCAGCAAACCCAAATGTAGCCTCTGCCCTGTTGCTGATCTGTGTGTGGCAAAGCAACAAGGTAATGTGCTCGACTACCCGGGCAAAAAACCGAAGAAAGATAAGCCAATCAAGCAAACTCGTTTCGTGATGCTTCACCACAACACCGAAAATGGTCATGAGGTGTGGTTGGAGCAAAGACCACAAACAGGCATTTGGGGTGGCTTATTCTGCTTCCCACAAACCGAACATGTGGATGCAGAAAGCGACATTGAATTGCTACTGGATCAACGCGGCATTCAAGCCAGCAATATCAAACAGAAGCAAACACTGATTACCTTTCGTCATACATTCAGCCATTACCACCTAGATATCACGCCAATTTTGATTGATTTATCAAAGCAACCGGACGTGATAATGGAAGGCAACAAAGGTCTTTGGTATAACTTATCTAAACCTGAAGAAGTCGGTTTAGCCGCGCCAGTAAAACTATTGCTGGAAACGCTACCCCACGAACTTCGTTAATTGAATACAAGGAGTCATTATGAGCCGCACTGTATTTTGTGCTCGACTAAAGAAAGAAGGCGAAGGTCTAGACTTTCAACTTTACCCTGGTGAACTAGGTAAACGCATTTTCGACAACATCTCGAAAGAAGCGTGGGCTCAGTGGCAACACAAACAAACCATGTTGATCAACGAGAAGAAACTCAACATGATGGATCCAGAACACCGCAAACTGATCGAAACAGAAATGGTAAATTTCCTCTTTGAAGGAAAAGACGTTCATATCGAAGGTTACACACCGCCGAGCGAATAAAGTCGCTTGAGTTAAACAATGACATCACAACCATTTGTGGTGTCATTTTTCTATTACCTTCAATAACTCTGATACTTATGAAAAAAATTGTCTTTATCGCTGCCGCACTTTTAATGGCAGGCTGTAGCCGTGAATTCGTCGAAAAGATTTATGACGTCAACTACGAGCCAACAAACCGTTTTGCCAATAACTTAGCTGAGCTACCAGGACAATTTGAAAAAGATACTGCGGCGCTAGATGCCTTAATCAATAGCTTTTCAGGCAATATTCAAAAGCGCTGGGGTAAAAAAGAAATCAAGTACGCTGGCAAGAGTAATTACGTTAAGTACATCGATAACTACCTTAGCCGCGCCGAGGTCGACTTTCGCAAAGGCGTGATCACGATAGAGACCGTATCACCGACCGAGCCCCAAAAACACCTAAAAGACGCGATTGTCACCACCTTATTAACACCAGACGATCCCGCTCACGTCGACTTATTCTCCTCTAAAGGTATCACGTTAGAGGGGCAACCATTCCTGTATAAACAAGTTGTCGACCAAGACAATAAGCCAATTCAATGGTCTTGGCGGGCAAACCGATTTGCGGAATACCTCATCGCAAATAAAATAAAAACCAAAAATGTAGATTTCAAGAAAGCGTATTACGTCGAAATTCCCATGGTTGAAGACCACTTTTCAACTCGCAGCTACCAATACGCCGATATCGTGCGTCGAGCTTCCAAGAAATACGACATTCCAGAAGACTTGATATACGCCATTATTAAAACCGAGAGCAGTTTCAACCCATACGCGGTAAGTTGGGCAAATGCATATGGCCTAATGCAAGTTGTACCTAAAACAGCGGGACGAGATGTGTTCAAACTCGTGAAAAAGCGCTCGGGCCAACCAAGCCCTGAATATTTGTTTAATCCAGAAAACAACATAGATACCGGTACTGCGTATTTCTATATCTTAAAAAATCGTTATTTAAGAGAAGTCCGCCACCCTACCTCTCTCGAGTACAGCATGATTTCAGCTTACAATGGCGGTACTGGAGGAGTTTTAAACACATTTCATCGCAGTGATCGCAAACGCGCAATGCAAGATCTTAATTCATTGCAACCCAACCAAGTTTATTGGGCGTTAACCAAGAAACACCCGAACGCAGAAGCGCGTCGCTACCTAGAAAAAGTTACAAATTTCAAAAAGGAATTTAACTCGAAGCAAACTTTGTAGTGACAGTTGAATAAAAAGCGTTCGAACAACCACTTTTTTGAAATTATTTAAAAAAAGTGGTTGACGCAACGCGGGAAAATCCGTTTAATAGCGCTCCGTTGCCCGGATAGCTCAGTCGGTAGAGCAGAGGATTGAAAATCCTCGTGTCGGTGGTTCGATTCCGCCTCCGGGCACCAC
>NZ_JAWOQO010000169.1:0-1193 GCF_033337345.1 Vibrio sp. YT-18
GGTAAGCAGAGTTTTTGAAATGTAAGGCCTTTGAATAAGACAAAAGGCTGCCTCATCGCTAACTTTGCAACAGTGCCAATTTATGAGTAAAGGATTATGTCCACGATAAGCACCTGGGTCGATTCCTGGGAGGCGGCCATGAGGGTAGGGAAGCGCCGTCCCGTCAAGTCAGCGTAATGCTCTGCCAGTGTTACAACCAATTAACCAATTCTGATTAGAAAAACTCATCGAGCATCAAATGAAACTGCAATTTATTCATATCAGGATTATCAATACCATATTTTTGAAAAAGCCGTTTCTGTAATGAAGGAGAAAACTCACCGAGGCAGTTCCATAGGATGGCAAGATCCTGGTATCGGTCTGCGATTCCGACTCGTCCAACATCAATACAACCTATTAATTTCCCCTCGTCAAAAATAAGGTTATCAAGTGAGAAATCACCATGAGTGACGACTGAATCCGGTGAGAATGGCAAAAGCTTATGCATTTCTTTCCAGACTTGTTCAACAGGCCAGCCATTACGCTCGTCATCAAAATCACTCGCATCAACCAAACCGTTATTCATTCGTGATTGCGCCTGAGCGAGACGAAATACGCGATCGCTGTTAAAAGGACAATTACAAACAGGAATCGAATGCAACCGGCGCAGGAACACTGCCAGCGCATCAACAATATTTTCACCTGAATCAGGATATTCTTCTAATACCTGGAATGCTGTTTTCCCGGGGATCGCAGTGGTGAGTAACCATGCATCATCAGGAGTACGGATAAAATGCTTGATGGTCGGAAGAGGCATAAATTCCGTCAGCCAGTTTAGTCTGACCATCTCATCTGTAACATCATTGGCAACGCTACCTTTGCCATGTTTCAGAAACAACTCTGGCGCATCGGGCTTCCCATACAATCGATAGATTGTCGCACCTGATTGCCCGACATTATCGCGAGCCCATTTATACCCATATAAATCAGCATCCATGTTGGAATTTAATCGCGGCCTCGAGCAAGACGTTTCCCGTTGAATATGGCTCATAACACCCCTTGTATTACTGTTTATGTAAGCAGACAGTTTTATTGTTCATGATGATATATTTTTATCTTGTGCAATGTAACATCAGAGGGCACTGTTGCAAATAGTCGGTGGTGATAAACTTATCATCCCCTTTTGCTGATGGAGCTGCACATGAACCCATTCA
>NZ_JAWOQO010000170.1:0-1192 GCF_033337345.1 Vibrio sp. YT-18
CACTGTGACTGAATGGCTCGGCGTGAACGGCGATTGTTGCGCAGCCCATCGAAGCTAAATACCACAAGAGCTCCCCAAATAAAGGCGAACGTAATCGCTTTATCCATCGTGAAGGTCTCGCCGTAAATTAACACTGCAAGCAAGAACATCAGGCTAGGGCCGATGTACTGGAAAAAGCCGAGCGTTGATAATTTGAGGCGAGTCGCGGCACCAGTGAAGCACAGCAATGGCAAGGTCGTCACCACACCGGCTGCAATCAACAACGTATTGAGCTGCCATGGGTTTTCAATCATGTTTGCCGTTGGTGAACTGGCAATAAACAGAAGATAAACGGCGGCAGCGGGTAATAAGATTAGCGTTTCGACAAACAAACCCGTTTGAGCATCCACCGCGACTTTCTTACGTAGCAAACCGTAAAAACCGAAGCTCATCGCCAACGCCATCGCTACAATTGGCACCGAACCAAAGACGATCAACTGCACCAAAACGCCACATCCTGCCAATACCACAGCAAACCATTGCAGCTTACGTAGTCGCTCGCCCAAGAACACCATACCGAGCAACACGTTAATCAGCGGGTTGATGTAATAGCCTAAGCTGGCATCCAGCATGTGATTGGAGTTAACCGCCCAAATGAAGATCAGCCAGTTGCCACCAATCAATACCGAACTGGAAAGCAAATACGCGATTTTCTTTTTATCTGTGGCGATGTGATAAACCGAGCGCCAGTGACGGCCAAAATGAAGAAGTGCGGCAAGCAAAAAGAAAGACCAAATCACTCGGTGGCTTAGGATCTCGAGAGGAGACACTTGTGCTATCGATTTAAAGTACATGGGCGCAATGCCCCACATCGTGTACGCGCCAACCGCAAGCAGGACACCTTGCCGCGCGCGCTGTTGTTCTTCTGGTGTCATGAAGTGTCACCTAATTGTGTGTTTATAGAGCAGAAAATCAGTATACGAGCCGTGGTGTGAAACACCTAACAATTTGCGGTTTTATTCACCATGAAACCCCATTACAATGTGCCCTCACTTTGTGTGCTGGTGGCATGCAAAAGCATTTCTACATCACCCAATCTGAGATTTTTCATGACCTCAACTTTGTTAGCCGAACAATCAGACTCACCTGTAACGCCTCAACGTGTGTTGGAGGAAGTTTTCGGTTATCAAACGTTTCGTGATGGCCAGCAAGA
>NZ_JAWOQO010000171.1:0-1191 GCF_033337345.1 Vibrio sp. YT-18
TAAAGACGAATCCTCTTCCGTGCGTATTGCGGCAGCGCTGAACTTAGTGCGTGACTATTCTGTTTTGACAGAAGCGCAAAGACCAGTGATAGAAAAGCCTGTGGACGAGCTTTTAGCGAGTTTAAAGAGCGGAACGGATAACAATACCCAATTGCTGTTAGCCGATGTGTATCGCTGGCATGAAAACTGGAAACAAGCGGACGATATCTATCAAGCATTGTTATCCAAAATGCCGGAAAACCCAGATGTTTGGCTGAACTTAGCCGACAATTACCGCGCGCAGCAACGTGAGCAAGAAGCGATTGATACACTAGATAAAGCGATTGAACGCCTTCCTGATAATGCCGACCTGCATTATTCGAAATCTTTGACGCTCGTTCGTTTAAACGACAAAGAGCAAGCCGCAAATGAAATCGAAAAAGCGGCCAACATGGCGAAAAACAATAGCTACTTTTGGTATTTGAATGGTGTGCTACAAGAAGAGTTCAGTGTCGATAAGGCTGTGAAATCTTTTGAACAGGCTTACTTGATTTCAGGCGCGCCAGAGCAGCTGTACGCGGTTTGTGATATCTATATTCGTTACGATAATCCGAAAACGGATGAATGCTTGGCGGAACTAGAAAAAGTCGCACCAAGCTATGTGATTGACCAGCTAAAACAGAAAAGAGCGCTGACTTCTGCAAAGCCCAAAAGCTAGTCAACCCGCTTTTCATCTTCTTTTCGCGCGGTGACGTAACACACTGCAAATGGCACATTAAGGCGAGAAAACTCTTTGATCCAACGCCATTGGTTATCTTGGAGTTTATCGCCTGGCCCTTTTACTTCAATCCACTCGAACTCGTTGTCTCTAAAAGCAATCAGATCCGGCATCCCATTGCGGTAAAGCTTAAGATCGCTTAACTGAACCTTAAATAGTTCGAGTAATGTGCGGGTAGGAATGGTGTTGAGTGACTGTTCAAGCAATTCCTTGCCTATTAAGCTCCATTGAACAAACGGATTGCTGATACCAAACTTTTCATCGTATTTCGTTAAAATCGCTTGTGTATTACCCAATTTTAACTGTGCGAAAGCTTCATCAATCAGTGCTTGGCGCTTTGCTACAAAATCGGAATGGTACAAATCCAGAGGATGGTGTTGATAGGCATTGATGAATGCCCTTTCAATGGGAGCGAAAATCGCATCCCAAAAAGT
>NZ_JAWOQO010000172.1:0-1190 GCF_033337345.1 Vibrio sp. YT-18
TATGAATTAGTCGAAGATCTTAGCAACAACACCAGCACCTACTGTACGGCCACCTTCACGGATCGCGAAACGTAGACCTTCGTCCATTGCGATTGGTGCGATTAGCTCTACAGTCATCTGTACGTTGTCGCCTGGCATTACCATTTCTACGCCGTCTGGTAGCTGGATGTCACCAGTTACGTCAGTTGTACGGAAGTAGAATTGTGGACGGTAGCCTTTGAAGAATGGAGTGTGACGACCACCTTCATCTTTAGACAGTACGTATACTTCTGATTCGAACTTAGTGTGTGGAGTGATTGAACCAGGCTTAGCTAGTACTTGACCACGTTCAACTTCGTCACGCTTAGTACCACGTAGAAGTGCACCAACGTTCTCACCTGCACGGCCTTCGTCTAGAAGCTTACGGAACATCTCAACACCAGTACATGTAGTTGTAGTAGTGTCTTTGATACCTACGATAGCAACTTCGTCACCTACAGTTAGGATACCACGCTCGATACGGCCAGTTACTACTGTACCACGACCTTGGATTGAGAATACGTCTTCGATAGGCATTAGGAATGGCTGATCTACCGCACGCTCTGGCTCAGGGATGTAAGTATCTAGAGCTTCTGCTAGTTCAACGATTTTCGCTTCCCACTGCTCTTCGCCGTTTAGTGCGCCTAGTGCAGAACCTTGGATAACTGGTAGGTCATCACCTGGGAAATCGTATTCAGATAGAAGTTCACGAACTTCCATTTCTACTAGTTCTAGTAGCTCTTCATCGTCAACCATGTCACATTTGTTCATGAATACGATGATGTATGGGATACCAACCTGACGGCCTAGTAGGATGTGCTCACGAGTTTGTGGCATTGGGCCATCTGTCGCAGCAACAACTAGGATACCACCGTCCATCTGTGCAGCACCAGTGATCATGTTTTTAACATAGTCAGCGTGTCCTGGACAGTCAACGTGTGCGTAGTGGCGTGATGGAGTGTCGTACTCAACGTGAGAAGTTGCGATTGTGATACCGCGCTCACGCTCTTCTGGAGCGTTATCGATAGATGCGAAGTCTTTAGCTACACCGCCGTAAACTTTAGCAAGAGTAGTACAGATAGCTGCAGTTAGAGTTGTTTTACCGTGGTCAACGTGGCCGATAGTACCAACGTTAACGTGCGGTTTCGTACGTTCAAATTTTTCTTTAGACA
>NZ_JAWOQO010000173.1:0-1189 GCF_033337345.1 Vibrio sp. YT-18
CACACAGCGGCAAGAAAAGTTGTGATGAAAAATTGAAGTGTTGAAAAAATCATAACGCCTCCTCGCTTCCCCACCAACTTGGTAACTAAACGGCAAATAAAACTGGGTATCTAAAGTCGTTGAGTGGGTCTAGATTCAAGCTTAGCTTATCGTTAATTTGTATTTCGTGCGCTTGGTGCACCAATTTGTCTTTAGTTAAAAGGTCTTTAAAAAGGCATCTAACTCACTAGCAACAAATGTTAACCATGCACAAGAACTGTTAGCGAAATACAAGTCGTGTGTATTACCATTCCTTAGCAAGCCACAACGGACAGTTTCAGTATGGACCAATTTTTAGTGCAAATCTTTGCTGTAATTCACCAAATTCCAAAAGGAAAAGTATCGACCTACGGCGAAATTGCCAAAATGGCAGGCTATCCGGGATACGCCAGACACGTAGGAAAAGCTCTTGGGAATTTGCCAGAAGGTAGCAAATTGCCTTGGTTTCGAGTCATCAATAGTCAAGGGAAGATATCGCTGAAAGGCAGAGACTTAAACAGGCAAAAGCAGAAATTAGAAGCAGAAGGGATCGAAGTGTCTGAGATAGGAAAAATCGCCCTCAGAAAATACAAATGGCAGCCTTAGGCTGCCATTTTTGTTCCCTATGTTTGGTATTAACGCGTACCAACTAGACGAATATCCAACTGGTGAGTTTGTGCTTCATCTGTGATCACACCGTTATGCGTATCACTGATGAAACGCAATTTACCATCCACTTCAATACGCGCGCGCACGCTGTAAGTGTGATTCGGTTTAATTTCGTTGCTGTCGTAACTCAGCTCAAACGAAAGAGGAACTTGCTTACCTTCTGTTTCGAACGTTTGTTTTGCTAGAAGCTTAGATGGCGCATCAGCCAAAGACACATCTTCTAGTGTTACCGTAACCACAGCATTTGGTGGTAGAGCAATACGTTCACGGTAAGCCACTGTACCTGTAATTGTCTTCATTGACGCCTCAGCAGATTCCATTTCTGTTGTTTGAGAAGTTTGGCAACCCACTAACGCAGCGCCAAAAAGTAAAGAAGTAACAAGTAGTAGTGTTTTTTTCATATATTCCTCAAGAAGAGTATTAAATCGGGATAAGTATAGGGTTTGAATATAAAACTGTCTTGTTTCCTTTCGTTTATTTGACAATAGTTTGACTGAGTTAG
>NZ_JAWOQO010000174.1:0-1188 GCF_033337345.1 Vibrio sp. YT-18
AGAGCAGGTGAACTTTGGGCGTGATCTTCGTGCGGGTGACCGATTTGAAGTGGTTCGTCGTTCACAAACTATCAACGGTGTTTCAACTGGCAAGAATGAAATCGAAGCGATCAAAATCTACAATCGTGGTCGTGAGATAACCGCGTATCTTCATACGGATGGTCAGTTCTACAACGCGAAAGGTGAAAGCCTACAGCGTGCGTTCCAACGTTATCCTGTGAGCCGTAGTTGGCGTATCAGTTCTGGATTTAACCCGAATCGTTTACACCCAGTAACAGGCCGTGTTGCACCGCATAACGGTACTGACTTTGCTGTACCGACTGGCACGCCTGTAGTGTCGACGGGTGATGGCACCGTGATTATGACACGTAAGCACCCGTATGCGGGTAACTACGTTGTTGTTGAGCACGGTAACAAATACAAAACGCGTTACCTGCATCTAAGCAAGATCTTAGTGAAGAAAGGCCAAAAAGTTTCTCGCGGTCAGCGTATCGGCTTGTCTGGTAAAACAGGCCGAGTTACTGGTCCACACCTTCACTATGAATTGATCGAGTACGGACGCCCTGTAAACGCGATGCGCGCGAACATTCCGATGGCGAGCTCTGTTCCTAAGAAGGAGATGGCAACCTTCATCGCGAATCGAGATGAAATGGATAAGCTGCTAAAAAATAAAGAAAAAGCGGTTTTATAGCTGTTTAGGCTCTTGATCGAAACAAAAAGACCAAGCAATTGCTTGGTCTTTTTTATGCGCGTTTGACTTGTCTATCGTTAATCATGTGTACCAATTCATCGACGTTGTGTGGGCGAGAATAGAAGTAGCCTTGAATATAATGACAACCCATGTCGATAAGCTTATTTAGCGCCCTGTCGTCTTCTACGCCTTCTGCAATTAAGTCGACATCCAACAGTTGAGCTAACTGGGCTATCAGATACACCACTTGCTCTGACGTTTTGTTCGAGAGCATATTGCGCACAAATGTGGCGTCAATTTTGATGCTGTCGATAGGGTAATTATGAATGTAATTTAAGCGCGAATAGCCAGTGCCGAAGTCATCCAGTGCGACTTTAAAACCAAGATAGCGAAGCGAGTTCGAAACCATCTACTGGCGTCCACGTTGAGAAATCAAGACGGTGTCGGTGAGCTCTATAACAAAGTCCGAAGCATCGTGACCGGATCGCTCTAGCCGG
>NZ_JAWOQO010000175.1:0-1187 GCF_033337345.1 Vibrio sp. YT-18
ACGAGCTTGGTTGCTAAATAAATGCGACGAAAACAAAAAAAGCACGTTTGAAAACGTGCTTTTTATTGAACAATTGACTTTAAACTAGTGCTTTACGGAGAACTTATTCACCCATCCTTCCAGTTCATTTGCCAAAGAGGCCAAACTTTGGGTGCTCGATTGGCTCTCTGTTACCACTGAATTTAGCTTACTTCCGCTCTCTTCAATCAGATTTATGCGGTGTGCAATGTCATCACTGACTTGCGTTTGCTCAGCTGCTGCCGTCGCAATTTGCTGACTCATTGCTGTGATAGATTCAAGCGCGGTAACGATCTGTTGGAGAGCTTCTGATGCATTCATCGATTCAGTTACTGTGCTTTCACTTGTTTCCGCACAGATTTCCATTGTATGAATGGCATTGCGAGAGCCTTCTTGAAGATTCGAGATCATGTGTTGGATCTCTTTTGTGCTGTCTTGAGTTCGACCTGCAAGATTACGTACCTCATCTGCTACTACAGCAAAGCCTCGTCCTTGTTCGCCTGCTCGGGCTGCTTCAATTGCAGCGTTCAAGGCTAATAGGTTGGTTTGTTCCGCAATATCCCCGATTACATCCAGAACTTTCACGATGTTGTTTACATCTTGATCGAGATCGGCAACCGCTTTACTTGCAGTATTCAGCTGAGTCGCAAGACCTTGGATGTTATCTACCGTACTGTGGATCAGTGATTGAGTGTGCTGACTTTGTTTATCTGCTTCATCGGTATTACGTGCTGTGTCGCTAGCAGAGCTTGCCACATGGTTAGCGGAAGAAGCCATTTCTGTCATCGCTGTTGCAATCATTGCGGTCGATTGCTGCTGAGAAACGGTAAGATCGGCGATGGAATTTGAGCGCGACTCTACTGCTGATAGCTCATCGCGTAGAGCGTGCATCGATTGTTCAAGGTTAGTCACCATGGTTGCCAATGATTGGCTCATATTCTGAACCGCATGGTAGATACTGCCTTTTGGAGCGACGGTATCAAAGCTAGTTTGGATGTTACCTTGTGCAACCGCTTGAACCGCTTCTCGTACATCGTTAGGTTCACCTCCTAAGAGATTGAGCATTTTGCGAATCGAGATGATCAAGCCTCCAAGAATTGAACCTGCGATAACCAGACACAGCATAAGCTGCCACTGTGCTGTCGACCAAAAACGTGCATTCACTTCAT
>NZ_JAWOQO010000176.1:0-1185 GCF_033337345.1 Vibrio sp. YT-18
CTATGGCGAAAGTACGTCGGGTGCAAGTTGACTTATATGGCTCTTTATCACTGACTGGTAGAGGACACCACACCGACCGAGCCACGGTGCTAGGGTTGATGGGCAATAAGCCCGCTACCATCAAAATGACCAGTGCCAAAAGTGCACTGCAACACACCATCGAAAACCATACATTATCGTTAGCTGGCTCTCATCAAATTGAGTTTAGCTACGACCACGACATTGTATTTCACAGCGACAACCTGCCGCTGCATGAAAATGGTATGACGATCACCGCGCTCGATGCCGCAGGAGATCAAGTCGCCTTTGAGACGTACTACTCTATCGGTGGTGGTTTTATTGCGACAGCGGCAGAGCTCGAACATGGCAGCCAACAAGCCAGCGCAGAAGTACCTTTCCCTTTTTCATCCGCAGACGAAATGTTGGAAAAAGCAGAGAAAAATGGCCTCAGCCTTGGTGGTATGATTCTGCAAAATGAGCTGGCATTTCGAGAGCAAGAAGAAATTGACCAAAGAGCTGAACAAATTTGGAAAGTGATGTCACTGTGCATGCAGCGTGGTTTCGATACTGAAGGGATCCTTGAAGGGGGCTTGAACGTCACTCGCCGAGCTCCGAATCTGTTGAAAAAACTAGAAGCGAATGCAGCAGTTGAAAATGATCCAATGGAGATCATGGACTGGATTAACTTGTTTGCCTTTGCGGTCAGCGAAGAGAACGCGGCAGGCGGGCAAGTCGTCACATCACCAACTAACGGTGCCGCAGGCGTTATCCCAGCAGTATTGATGTACTACCATCGATTCATCAAAGAGCTGGATCTTAAGCAATTAAAAGACTTTCTCGCCGTTGCTGGAGCGATTGGTATTTTATACAAAACCAACGCGTCCATTTCTGGGGCGGAAGTGGGCTGTCAAGGTGAGGTGGGAGTTTCCTCTTCTATGGCAGCGGCTGGCCTAACCGCCTTGCGAGGAGGCAGCAACGAGCAAATTTGTATCGCAGCTGAAATTGCAATGGAACACTCTCTCGGTATGACCTGCGACCCAATAGGGGGACTGGTTCAAGTGCCTTGTATTGAACGCAACGCGATGGGCGCAGTAAAAGCGATTAACGCATCACGAATGGCACTAAAACGCACTAGCAAATGTCTTATTTCATTAGATAAAGTTATCGAAACCATGTACCAAACTG
>NZ_JAWOQO010000177.1:0-1178 GCF_033337345.1 Vibrio sp. YT-18
CAATATCTTTCCGTCGCAGGTTTTGGTGTTTTTAAATAGGCTTGCAACGCGTTAATCAAGGATTCGCGAGTGTTTGACAGATAGTAGATAGCGCTGGCTTTTACTAAGCAGTAGCCGGACGATCTTGCGACGCCAACAGGTCCGTGAATCATTTGTACCACTGGTTTGCGGCTGAACAATCTCATCAGGTACAAAGGCATGTCATTGCTTGGGCAAGAAAGCCCCAAATACCAATCTATTTTTGGTAGCTTCATGCAAACCTTGAGCAGTTGAATCAGGTAAAACGCGTTCATCAACCAATAGATAAGGCCATGAGTGGAGCAAAACGGCGCCGCTTTTATGTTGAGAATCTGGATGCGCGGCGTGTCTTCCAAAAGTGGCGTCCAATGCTCGGGCTTTGTTGTCACCAAATAACCAACAACGTTGAGCTTATTGCACTGTTTGAGTAGCTCCGCATTGGCGATTTTGGAACCACCTTGCATTGGAATCGCATCGAACATCAATACACGTTTCATGATCTGTTCCTCAGTTGATGCTCAACCAGCGGGAAATGGGTTTCATGCACTGCGCCATTGGCATCGGTACAACAGTTTTGTTTTCCAGCTCGGTTTCATAAATTGCTTCAATCGCTTTGACGGAAGCGGTCGTGGTCAAGTTTTGGCTAGCATGTAGGTAGGCATTTTCAGCCAGTTTTTCTCGCAAGTCGGCATCTTGCATGACCAATTGAATCGCATTCAGCAGTCCAGCCATGCCCTGATTTGGATAAAGAAGGGCGCTATGGTTGTGCTCGAACAATTCGGGAATACCGCCAGTTTTAGGTGCTACGATTGGCAGTTTTGCTAATGCCGCTTCTCCTACGACTAGACCAAAAGCCTCTTCGTATGCGCCGCTAATGAAAGCGTCAGCATTGCCCGACATCCAAGCGCCTGCATTGGTCTGTTCTCCGACGAAGTGCACGCGGTCTTGCATACCAAGGTCGGTAACTAATTGCTTCAAGTTTTCGCGCTCTTCACCGTCGCCGACAATCACGAGATGTGGATTGGTTTGATGGTAGTTGTGCATTCGCATAGCATGAATGAGGCGGTCAAACCCTTTGCGTTTGATCAGCGAACCAACCGAAAGGAAGGTGAATGCATTAGCAGGAATATCCAAGCGCGCTTTGATGTCGATAGGCGCTT
>NZ_JAWOQO010000178.1:0-1171 GCF_033337345.1 Vibrio sp. YT-18
TTGATCTGTTGAATTTGCCTCGTACATTGATGACTCCTCTGGTTTGTTTGGTGGCTATGCTGCTAACCAGTGTTTCATCGAGCGTTCAAGCATCGACAGCATCAATAGAAGCACAAAGCTTTCCCATGCAGCAAACTGCACTTCAAGAAAAACTCGGCGTAAATACAGATTGTGTTGAGCCGCACCACAAAGAACACATGATGGAAAAAGGGCAAAAGTCGCACACCAGTTGCAGCTCTTCTTGCATTGTGAAAATTCCCACGACTTTGTCGCAAAATGGATTGATGCTACTGCCTTACAGCTTGGCGCTCATTGATAAGCTTCCTACTGAAAAAACCGTGGTTGTGGTTTATAAGCCTTACCGACCTCCGATTGTTTGATTTCTTCTTTATTTATCTCCAGCACTAGCTGGCTCTTAGCTATATTTAAAACGGCACGGTTGTGCCCGAAGGAAAACAAACAATGAAGAAATTACTTGCACTATGCAGCACACTTTTACTGGCTTTCAGCGCTCACGCTGCTCAATTTGAAGAAGGTAAACACTACAAAGTGTTGGACGTTGAGAAAGCGACTAAACCAACCGTTACAGAGTTTTTTTCGTTTTACTGCCCACACTGTTATAAGTTTGAATCTGTGATTGAAAACTTAAAACCGGCTTTGCCAAAAGAAGCACGCTTTGAAAAAGTGCACGTGGCGTTTATGGGCGCAGACATGGCAGTGCCAATGGCAAAATCTTACGCAACCATGGTATCGCTAGGTGTTGAAGATAAAATGGTGCCTGCGATGTTCGCGCAAATTCATCAAAAGCGCCAAGCACCGAAAAACGAAGACGAGTTAAAGAAAGTCTTCACGGACAACGGTGTCGATGGCAACAAATTTGACGCGGCGTACAACAGCTTTGCGGTTAGTTCGATGCAAAAGCGTTTCGATAAGCAGTTCAAAGAGAGCACTCTGACCGGCGTTCCTGGCGTCGTTGTGAATAACAAGTACATCGTTATTCCTAATGAAGTCCGTAGCTATGCCGAGTACAGCGAATTGGTGAACTATCTGCTAACGCTATAAATTAAAAGAAATGAAAAATGGCGGCCAAGTGGTCGCCATTTTTTTTGAATTCGTTATCTCAGTACGGTTGTACAAGCTTGAGTTGGTACGCTAGTCATGAATATCGCGT
>NZ_JAWOQO010000017.1:0-90543 GCF_033337345.1 Vibrio sp. YT-18
GCCGCCAGCGTTCAATCTGAGCCATGATCAAACTCTTCAATTTAAGATTTTGTTCGGCTCAATGAATACTGAACATTACATAAGTAATGTTTGAATTGACTGTGCTGAATCTTTCGATTCAATGGTCACTTCGTATCATTGAAACCTAAATTGTTTCCGAAGAAACTATTTGGATTATCATCAACGAGTGCCCACACAGATTGATAGGTCTATATTGTTAAAGAGCTTGCTTTGCGAGAAGTTTTTCTCTCAAAGCGGAGGTGCATTCTAGCGATTTAGTTGTTAGTGTCAAACACTTTTTTAAACTAATTTTTTGTAGAAGCTTTTTACCTCTTCGACCCTGCTAAAGCCTTGTGGCGTCTGCCGTGTCGATGGATGCGCATTATAGGGAGAAGATTTTCTTTGGCAATACTAAAAATGCATTTTTTCTAAAAAAACATGCCAAATGGATACTTTCCATCCAACCCTAAAATTACCCAGAAATAACACTCAGGATTTATACAATTTACCCACAAAAAGCTGTGGATAACTACTCATCACTATCAAAGAAATAAGAAATACGCGAACGCGGATTTAGATACTCTTTTACTTTATCCGGTAATTTTGACGGATGAATCGCGTTAACTATCTTTATATCTTTTGAGGCAAGATCAATGATTGGCGCTTGCGTCCTTGGTACTGATGGATCGTAAACCAAGACATTCGGGAATAATAAATGCGATGCATTCACTGAGATAACCAGGCCGACCATATTATTAGAAAGCTGAACTACGGTACCCGGAGGAAACACGCCCATAAACTTAATTAGGATGTTCAGGTTCTCTTCTTTATATAGGTGTTTACAGTTCTTATATAAATGAGAGAGTGCGGTATAAGGAATCTTTTGATCTGAGACTATCGGTGTATGACACAAGTTATCAAACGCATTGGCTACAGCAATAATTTGAGCAAACTCGTTGATCTCATCTCCTTTCAGGCCTTTAGGATAACCAGACCCATCTCTTAGCTCATGGTGCTGCGCGATCACAATTCTCGCGACTTCGGGAAAAGCCTCGATTTGACTCGCAAGATCGACGCCATATTTAGTGTGCAACTTTAAGTAGTTGGTTTCTGGCTCTGTTAGAGGTAGTTGCTTTCTTAATATTGCAGTCGGGATTTTTATTTTCCCGATATCATGGAATAGTGCGGAGAAGGAAAGCTCTTTCAACTGTGCTGCTGAGTACCCTTTAGCACGGCCAATCATCATCGAGATAACAGCCACGTTCAATGAGTGGAAATAAATATCTTCAAACTCATTTTTTCCGTTCATCAGATGTAACGTAACATTATCATCGCACATTAACTTCTCGACGATATCTTCAATAAGAAGCTTTGCTTCATCAACTGCTGCTGTCGGACGGTTACGGATTTTAGTCATGACTGAACGCATACGTGCCAGAGAGCGCTCAAACTCTTTTTCACACTGAATCACGCGTCGACGGTATGCACTTAACTTTTCTATGCGGTTCTGTTTTTCTTGCCACATTTTTTGAGTTTCATGATCTAACGACGCTTCATTTGTTACTCTGTCAGCTTGTCTTTGATCAACAGGGAGTGGAACGGCATCGCTTTGCTCTGGATTAAAGTAAACGAACTTTACGCCGAGGTGGCGGATCATCTCGACTTGCTCTTGGTCTTTAATCTTAAAGCTATTGAGTAGAAAGGGGTGATCGTTCCACTTTAGCGGAAGACGGATATGTAATCCGGGTTGAATACGATCGACCGTTAGTTTAATGGCTGCCACTTATTCACTACTGATTTATATTTCTTAAGAGAGTTAGAATACTAGTAAATTTTGTGAATAAATTCATCAGTAACTATCAAAACATCAAACCGTTATTTCTAAGCGACTCACTTAATTAGATAGAAGTAAGCTACTTTAAGGAGCGATCTGCTTTGCGTATTTTAAGCTTGGCCTCGAACACTGGCTTGTCTATTACTTCTTGATCTTTGACTAGCCCCATTAACGTTTGTACCGCTAGACGGGCCATGTCACTGATAGGAAAGTGCACTGCTGATACTGTAGGGTAAAGACTTTCACAAAGATCAACACTGTCAAAGCTAGTTAATGAGATTTGCTCTGGTACAGAAATACTGTGCTCGTGTAAGTACTGCATTGCGCCAACCGTCATTTCTTCACTGCACGAAAAGACAGCCGTCACATCAGGGTGTCGTTGTAAAATTGCAGCCATTGCATCATAACCACTTTGCCGACCATAATTCCCTTCTTCACACCAGCTTTCATCAATATCTATACCAGCATCCTTCATTGCATCAATATACCCAAGCTTTCTCAATACACTGTTATGACGTTGGGATGGACCGGCAATACAAGCAATCTTTCGATGACCACCAGCTAAAAGGTGCTCAACGGCAATACGGCTTGCATGATGATGGTTAAAGGTAACACAACGCTCTTCTATTCCTTCCACGTAGCGATCCAGAAGAACGAAAGGTGTTGGCTGTTTAGCTAATTCACGTAAGTCATCATCTGACAAATAACGACTATGAAGTACATAGCCGTCACAACGTAAATCATTAAAACGCTGAATTGCCTCTTTTTCACCTTGTGCAGAATGATGGCCTTGAGCTGTAATCAAAAACTTCTTATGAATATCCAGCTCGGTCTGAACCTGCTCCATCATCTCGCCAAAGAAGCCCCCCGTATAGTAAGTCACCAATAACCCAACCATATTACTGGATGAGGTTGCGAGTGAACGAGCAATTGCACTAGGACGATAATTCAATTGCGCCATAGCTTGCTCTACTTTTTTTCGAGTTTCCTCGCGAAATTTCCCCTCTCCATTAATAATTCGAGAAACGGTAGAGCGATTTACACCGGCGAGTTCGGCTACATCTTTAATCCTTGCCATAATGCTATTGGGTCCAACTGCAATTGTTATTAAATATTCGTTTGTGTAGAACGGCTGCCAGCAATTCGTAAGGTGCTATAGGGGGCGAAGCTGGCAGCCTTTAATCATACACCGACCATTTGATTGGTAGAAACAAGCTCAGAGTAATCCGTAACAGTTATACCATGATGAGCTAACTGTTCTTTTAAAATGGGAGAGGTAAGAACTTGTAACTCTAGCTCTCGCTGAAGCGCATAGCCACTCTTTAAGATAAGCGCCTGATCGGCCTCTGCCGGGTGGCACATCACCTCAACCAAGTCATAGTCAGCTTTTAAGCTCAATAGATGTGCCATTAAGCCATCCAAGCTCACTTTTTGATCATAAAACTCATCAGTAAAGATATACCTGATTGTCATCGATTCTTGACACAAGCCACTGCCCCGCAGTGGCACTCGGTATTCATTCGCTACTTCTTTAATAACGGGCAAAATTTGAGGGTGAGTATGCGCGTGATGATGGCTATCTAAGTGGCTTAGCTCTAACCCAAGCGATAAAAAATGTTCCACCTGAGCTTTTGCTTCATCATAAATGACCTGAGTTTCGAAGTCCTGCTTACTCCAAAGTTCGTCATAGTTGATAAAGTGCGCTCGGCCGTTGGTCAAGTTAGGATGCTTCGTTATAGGCACACCTGCTGTAAACCTAAGATGAACGCCAATTTTCAAGTCTGGATTATGGCGAGCTAGTTCTAAGGCATGTTGCTCAGCATCCATACCCACCATCATGGTGGTTGAATGAACCACACCTTGCTGATGAGCTTTAACGATGCCGCTATTTACACCTCTCGTTAAACCAAAATCATCAGCATTAAAAATGACTTTCATCGGCGCCCTTCCTTGTCTTACAACGTCGTTAGTTTAAATTGAGGTAAATACGGAGCGTTCACCGCTAGGATATCATCCAGGATTGACTTGGCGCGGCCAATGTCAGGCACCAATGGGTTATTGGTTAATGCCATAAGCGCCTTGTCATAATTACCTTCGACAGCAGCTTCTATTGTTAGCTGCTCATACGCTTTAACTTGATGGAGTAATCCTTTGATATTGTTTGACAACTCGCCAACCGCAAGAGGTTTCGCCCCCCAGCTACCAATCACGGCACTACATTCAATCACAGCATCGTCAGGTAGGCCGTTGATCGCTCCATTATTTAAAACGTTAACAACATGAATACTATTACGATTGTTATAAATTGAATCAACTAGGTTCAGTGATGCATCAGAATAATAAGCACCACCCCGCTCCTCTAACTCTTTCGGCTTATGATCGAGGGTAGGATCTTGATAGAGCTTAAATAGCGCATTTTCTGTTTCCATTACCTGCTCAGCACGAGTGCCTTTTTCATCGGCACTTTGTTTCTCTTCAGCAAGCATGGCATCAGTTTGGTAGAAGTAACGATGATAAGGACATGGTATCGCCCCCAGTGCTTTTAGAAATGCCGGATCCCACGGCTCTTCCCAGATATTCTTCATACTGAAGTTGGCACCATCACCGACTTTCTCTAATACCGTTTGAGTAATATCTTCCCCATTGAGCCATGCTTTGTGTACCCACACGAGATGGTTTAACCCAGCAAACTCAAGTTGCAGCTCTTTTGGCTCGCACTCCATCATTTCTGCAATCATCATTTCCATTGAAACGGGCACATTGCATAAACCAATACTCTTTACTTTGGTGTACTTACTGACCGCTTCGGAAACTAAACCCGCTGGGTTGGTGAAATTGAGCATCCATGCGTTTGGAGCCAACTCTTCAATGTCTTTACAGATATCCAGAATGACCGGAATGGTTCGCAGTGCTTTAGCAAAACCACCAGGGCCCGTTGTTTCTTGGCCGATGACGTCGTACTTGATTGGGATTCGCTCATCGTTAGCGCGTGCAGCAAGGCCACCAACACGAAACTGCGTCATCACAAAATCCGCATCTTTTATCGCAGCACGGCGATCGAAACCGGCTTTTATCTCAATTTTTGCTCCGGCTTTATCGACCATTCGCTGAGCCAATCCTTTGATGATCTCAAGCTTCTCAGCTCCTGACTCAATGTCCACAAAATGAATCTTCTTAACGGGTAAATATTCTAAGCGCTTAATAACCCCTTCAACCAATTCCGGGGTATAGCTACTACCACCGCCAATAATGGCAAGTTTGATCGCCTCTCTAGACATTTTCATCCCCCTTTACTTGTTCGAGATTTTTTTGTTCAGTGCGACGATTTCTACAGCCATCTCTTGAGCCAAAATCGTAGTCATCAGGTGATCTTGAGCATGCACCATCACTAACGTCATCGGGACTTTCCCTTCTCCCTGATCTTCTTCAATAAGCTGAGTCTGTATTAAGTGGGCTTTATTAATGCACTCTCTTGCTTGAGAGAGCTTCTCATCAGCCGCTTCAAAATCTTGTTCTCGAGATAAACGCAATGCCTCGTAGCTTAAACTTCTGGCTTCACCAGCATTGCAAATGATCTCCATTACAACCAATTCTTGTTCCATCATTTTCTCTCCGAAAATCGGGCCGCGGTAATTGCGGCCCATTAAGCACAGTTAAGCAGTAACGCCTTCGCCTGACGGCTGCGTGTCACCTTTAGTTTCCTTCGTCGTTGGTAGTTCTTGCTCCAACATTTGCTTCTCAAACATTTTGAAGAATGGGAAGTAGATGATTAGATCAAGAATCAATAAACCAATGACGAGCAATACTGGCGCAAAGGTCCAACCGCTACCCCACGAAGCACCTATCAGTGCCGGTGTTGTCCAAGGTGTTGTAGCGACACCCATACCCACAAAGCCGACATGCACAGCAAAATACGCAATCGTAGCGTTGATGACTGGAGCGAAGACGAACGGGATAAACAAGGTCGGGTTCATCACAACTGGGCTACCGAAGATCACTGGTTCGTTGATTTGGAAAAAGCCAGGCACCGCACTCATTCGACCAATGCTCTTAAGGTGAACAGAACGGCTAAACGACATCAGCATAACAAGAGCAAGTGTTGCACCAGAGCCGCCAATAAAGATGTAAAAATCCCAGAACGGTTGAGTAAATACGTTTGGAATCGGTTCACCTGCAACAAAGGCTTCAATGTTGGCACCAATGTTGGTCAAAAAGATTGGAGAAAGCAGTCCAACAACAATTGCAGCACCATGAATACCCGCAAACCAAAGCAGCTGGCAAAGCAATAAAGCGCCAATAATGGCAGGCAATGAGTTAGACGCACTAATTAGCGGTTTAAAGATAGCCATAACAGCGTCTGGAATCAGCATGTCGTACTGGGTTTGTACGAAAAGGCTAAGTGGATATAAGGTAATGAATATCGCTAAGACTGGTAGCAATACTTCAAATGATCGCGCAATCGCCGGTGGCACCTGCTCTGGCATGCGAATCGTAATATTGTGCTTTTTCATAAAACGGTAGAGCTCCACCGAGAAAAATGCACACATCACTGCGGTGAAGATCCCGGTTCCGCCCATGTGAGACATAGACAACGCGCCATCTTTAGCTGGGGCCGCAATGAGTAAAAAAGACATTAGTGACAATACAGCACTCGTGATCCCATCCATCTTGTAAGCCTTCGCTAAACTATAAGCAACGCCCAGCGAAACAAAAATGGTCATGATCCCCATCGACATGTTGTAGGGCATCATTATGGTATCAAAATGTGTAGTGGCGAAATCGAGCCAAATTCGACCAAAAGTAAAGGTTGTATCTTCGGCAAATGGGGGGAATGCAAAAATCAAAATGAAACTACCAACAATAATAAACGGCATTGCGACAATAAAACCGTCTCTCATTGCGCGAACATGGGGCTGATTCCCCACTTTAGCTGCTATAGGGGCTATATGCTTTTCGACTGCGCCTATAATTGCGTCATAAAGCTTCATAGAATCCATCCTTATTTTAGGCAAAAGAATCCCGCATCAAATATTTATATTTGATGTACAGTTATCTTTTTTAATTTAAAACTATGGTTTAGTTAATTAATTCTAATGCTTGCTCTAGTACTTCCTCTCCCTTCATCATTCCATAATGCTGAGGAGAAATCGCGTCAATGTTTTTACCATGCTCTTGCGCCGTTTTTCTTAGCTCTTCTAGCTGAAAACGTACTTGAGGCCCGAGAAGACAAACATCGTACTCTTTAATTGCATCTTCAAATGCATTCACTGACATCGCATCAATTTTGCATTCAATTCCTTTATTTTCAGCAGCTTGCTCCATTTTCTTAACAAGCATACTGGTTGACATCCCTGCGCTACAGCATAAAAGGATCTTTTTCATAGCCTTACTCCCGTTGTGTAAATTTCAACCTGCAAAAACTGTAGCAAAAATAACCAAGACAAAAAAGCGCAACCGGTTGCATTATTCGTGAACACAATCCCAATTTAGAAAATACCACCTATTTTTTTGTAATTATTTAGGTCTAGGATAAAAGTCATAAAATAATTTAAGACATCACATTAAGTTTCAAATTATCAATATTTTACTACTGACAACGTCGTTATTAATTTCTTAAAAGGAATAGAGAATGAAATTTAATAAATTGGCTATTGCAACGCTTGTAAGTGCCGCACTATCACAACACTCATTTGCTCAAACCGACTCTAAAGGCACAATTTATCTAACGTTTGATGATGGACCAATCAATGCATCTATTGACGTTATTCAAGTACTTAACCAGGAAGATATCAAAGCGACGTTTTACTTTAATGCTTGGCATTTAGATGGAATTGGTGATGAGAATGAAGACCGTTCCCTAGAAGCCTTAAAGCTTGCATTAGACACTGGTCATATTGTTGCGAACCACAGTTACGATCACATGGTGCACAACTGCGTGGATGAGTTTGGACCGAACAGTGCTGCGGAGTGTAATGCGACCGGGGACCACCAGCTTAACTCGTATCAAGACCCTGTTTACGATGCCTCAATGTTTACGGAAAACTTATCTGTGTTAGCAAAGTATTTGCCGAACATTACAAGCTACCCGAACTACAAGGCAACAGAGTTTGCTAGACTGCCCTACACCAACGGTTGGCGCGTGACGAAAGACTTCAAAGCAGATGGGTTATGTGCCACGTCTGATAACCTGAAACCTTGGGAACCAGGATATGTATGCGATACATCCAACCCATCCAACAGTGTAAAAGCAGCTATCGAGGTTCAAAATATCCTAGCGAATAACGGCTATCAAACTCACGGTTGGGATGTGGACTGGGCACCCGAAAATTGGGGCATTGAAATGCCAGCAAACAGCCTTACAGAAGCAGAAGCATTTCTTGGATATGTGGATTCCGCGTTAAACACTTGTGCACCAACAACGATTAACCCGATCAACTCCAAAGCTCAAGAGTTCCCATGTGGTACACCTTTACACGCCGATAAAGTTATCGTATTAACTCACGAGTTCCTATTTGAAGATGGTAAGCGTGGCATGGGTGCAACGCAAAACCTACCTAAGCTCGCTATGTTTATACAGTTAGCAAAACAAGCGGGTTATGACTTCGACACAATGGATAACTACACACCGAACTGGCAAGTTGGTCATAACTACGACGCTGGCGATTACGTCTTACACCTAGGTACTGTATACCAGGCTGTAACAAACCATACTGCACAACAAGATTGGGCACCGTCTCCAACCTCTAGCCTCTGGACAAATGCGGACCCAGCCACTAACTGGACTCTGAATGTTTCCTATAAACAAGGCGATGTGGTGACTTATCAAGGTTTGCGTTATCTAGTTGATGTACCGCACGTGTCCCAAGCAGACTGGACTCCGAACACTCAGAATACCTTGTTCACTGCTCTATAGGCTGTTCCTACTATCACCATGTAGTAGTTTGCGCGAGGCATACCCCTCGCGCTTTTTTGTTTTGAAGATCAATATACAACAAAGCCCCGACTTTCATCGAGGCTCTGTCTTAAAATATGGTACCGGTGGACAGAGTTGATTGGACTGGCATCCCTGCCGCCACCGCGAAGGCAACGCTAACTTCCTTTTGATATTTACGAGCACCTAAAACGACGAAAGGCCGCTATAAAAGCGACCTTTCTATGTATGGTACCGGTGGGCGGACTTGAACCGCCACGCCCGAAGGCAACGGATTTTGAATCCGTCGTGTATACCAATTTCACCACACCGGCATCTTTGGGCTATTGCCCTTTGATGGTTGGCATTATACGTAAGCTTTTGACCTGCGCAAGCAGAAATACCTTAAATAACTATCGTTTGCTGATAATTTCGCCACAAAGTGTGACAAAGCTGTACTCATAAGAAACGTACGCTCCATTTTCTACTACTCTTCCAGATGAAAAAGAGTATACGAAACTCTTTTTAAGTTCTATTCACTGTAATATCAGAAACATAACCATTCCCAATGCTCGACAACGCATTATGGAGCATCTCTGCGGCATCTTGTGCTTGCATGAAGTGACTCGTGTCCATCGTATTGCCGCTTGTTTTCCAGAATTCCGTATCCATTCCACCAGGATAAACCGCGATAATTTTCATAGGTTTTCCTTTTAGCTCCAAACGAACCGACTCAATTAATCCTTTGATGGCCCATTTCACTGCACAATACGTAGACTCTTGCGCTTTAGGTTGTTGCGCGGCTGTGGACATGATCATGACCACTTTTATTGGATGATCTTTGTAACGCTTTACTAACTCTCTTAGCACATGAATCGCAGAATTCAGGTTGTTATCAATCAACTTTTGAATCTCTTTCGGCTCCTGCTCTTCCAGTAAGCCAAAATAACCACTTCCCGCACTATGAATGACCATTTCAGGGGACTGTTTCACCCCATCAAAGAGCTGTTTCACATTTTGGTGCAATGAGAGGTTGCAAGCTTGATAACCAACGTTATGAGAGAGTTGTTTTGCTAGTGCGGATAGTTTTTCTGTATTTCTTCCTATTACATACGTCTCTTTGCCTTCCGCATCATAACGCTTTGCTAGTTCCGCCCCTAAGCCGCTACTTGCACCTGTAATTACAATCATGCGCTACCTCTTTTCAATCACATACTTTTAATTCATCTATCAATTAAGGTAACAGAATCGTGGTAATTCACACCTCAAGAGCACCATTCTTTGAAGCAAGCAGCTTTCTTACTTTCGTGATGCATGAAATATCAAGCAGAACGACGGGCATTTAACCTATGCTTAAGCAAGAATAACTTTCTGAATTTTCTATCGACTTTCTAGTGAGAACTGAATAGGAGCAAAGAATGACTGGGTCCAAATGGCAGTGGTTACTGAAACAGATGACGCGAAAACTGTGGGTCCGGACGTCACTCTACGCATTACTTGCTGTTGCTACCGCCTTAATGTCGATTGTTTTAAACCAGTTCATTACTCTGCCCCCTGCCATCAACGTCAGCAAGGATTTGTTGAACAACATATTAAATATCCTCGCAACCTCCATGCTTGCAGTGACTACATTCTCTCTCAATATTATGGTCTCAGCGTACAGTGCCGCTAGTGCAGGGGTAACGCCGCGAGCGACAAAACTGTTGATGGAAGACAGCACAACACAAAATGCCTTAGCAACCTTTCTTGGCTCTTTTCTATTTAGTTTGGTAGGAATTATCGCGCTAGGTATTGGGGCCTATCATCAACAAGCACAAATTTATCTGTTCATCGTGACTATCGCCGTAATCGTGATGATCATACTCACTCTGCTACGTTGGATTCAGCACCTTTCCGTACTAGGAAGGGTCAGTGAAACTACTTCATACGTGGAGCAAGCCTTGTTAGATGCGATAAGAAAACGGGGCAAAGAGCGTTGGCTAGGTGCTCACCCGTGGAGCCACCCAGAACATAAACCCAGAGGAAGTAAACCTATTTTGAGCCAAGAAATTGGCTACTTACAGCATGTTGATATGCATCATCTCGATAGTATTGCTGAAGCAAACCAATGCACCATCTACCTTGAGCGACAACCGGGAAGTTTTGTGTACGTAGGTCAACCATTGGCTTGGGTTTGTGGAGAATTGCCAGACGAAAGCGAAGTAACGGCAGCCTTCACGATTCGAACAGAGCGTTCATATGATCAGGACCCTCGCTTTGGTTTAGTCGTTATGGCGGAAATCGCCTCACGAGCACTATCTCCGGCTGTAAATGATAATGGCACCGCAATTGACGTTCTTGGGCGTTCTGTACGAGCACTTTCATTATGGGGAGACCTACTCAGTGAGCCGCCTACCAAAACTCGATATCCTAGACTATTTGTGCCCGCATTGAGCTGCCAGGATTTGTTTGATGATGTCTTTTTGCCGATAGCACACGATGGTGCAGCGCAACTCCAAATACAGATTCGCCTACAAAAGGCCTTGCTAGCTCTCTCTAGTATGCACCCTAAGTTATTTTTGTCACCAGCAATCAAGCTGTCAGAAAAAGCTTTAGAGCTTTCATTAAGCCAACATTATACCGAAGATGAGAAACACCAACTCTCTCAGCTATCTAATCTGGTCACAGACCAAAGAGCCAATGGTTAAGAGAATCGAATTCAGTTGAAACATATTGCTGCACGGCCTCGTGTATCATGACATGTGCTGATAACGTAGGGCAGAAAAGTCACTTAGTTTATACACAATTAAAGACTCTGTGCGTTAGGTCTCTTTTCTCTTGGTGAGGGAATCTATATTCTGACGCACAATTTTTAAGGTAAGTGATGGAATAATGACAACGTCTACAACTCTTCCACCTGCTGGTCTCTTTCGTCGACTTGCAGCGTTGATTTACGACACATTGATTATTATCGCAATTGAAATGATGGCCGCTGGTATTGTTATGGCCGTTGTGTTTGCACTAAATGCAGCAGGATTGTTGAGCTATGGCGAGTACGCTGATGCCGCAGATATGCTCGGAAAGCACCCTGTATTCAGCCCTCTATTTACACTTTATCTTGCGGGTGTGTGGATATATTTCTTTGTGTTCTTCTGGACGCGAGCAGGACAAACTCTTGGGATGCGCGCTTGGAAGCTTCGAGTTCGCAATGCCAAAGACGGAGCACCAATTGCGGTAACTCAAGCTCTGATTCGTATTTCGACATCTGGCTTTGGCTTGGCAAATCTGACTGTACCGATTGATCCGAAGAAACGTGGTTTCCACGACATTTGGGCCAAAACAGAGGTTGTTGTATTACCTAAGGCAAATTAACTTGTCTAGGAACACAAAAAAGGAAGGCGTAATGCCTTCCTTTTACATTTGGTTCGGTAAAACTTGGTTTATTCGATGATGCTTCAGTTATAGCTTTCTTCGTAGCAGTGCAATCGCAATAGCTAAGAACACCAAACTCGGGGCCAAAGCACCAAACACTGGGGATATGCCATACACCAAGCTTAATGGGCCAAAGAACTCACTGGATATGTAAAAAGTAAACCCGGCAACCACGCCCGACAATACCCTTGCCCCCATGGTCACGCTTCTGAGTGGACCGAAAACAAAAGATAGCGCCATTAACATCATCACAGCAATTGAAAGCGGCTGAGTCAACTTACGCCAAAACGCCAACTCATAGCGAGATGCATCTTGTTCCGATGCTTTTAGGTAAGTCACATAATCATACAAACCGCTCAGTGACAGTTCTTCTGGCTTCACGGTCACCACGGCTAGCTTATCTGGTGCCAAAGAGGTGTGCCACTCCATCTGTTCGATGTCTTGCTTCGAAATTACGTTTTCATTTTCCATGTCCGTAATTTGTACGTAGCGCATCAGCCAGTTGTTATCTTGTTGGTAGTCGACTTCTTCGGCGAAAATAACTTTTTGTAGATTCTTATCATCATCAAAACGCCACATATTTAAAGCATAAAGCTTGTCGTCTTCGACTTTACCTATAAAGATAAAGTCGTTTGCGTCACGAGCCCACACACCTGAGCGCACAGACACAATGCTACCACCTGATATCGCAAACGCACGTAAGTCACGGGCCATCTTCTGGGCCTCAGGAGCGCCCCATTGACCTAACGCCATAACGACTATCATGAGCGGGACGGCCGTTTTGAGTACCGATAACCCGATATCTAGCTTAGAGAAACCAGCAGCTTGCATCACCACCAGCTCAGAGCTTGAAGCCAACATACCTAAGCCGATCAGGGCACCGAGTAATGCCGCCATTGGAAAGAACATTTCGATATCACGCGGCACACTGAGTAACACAAAGTACAACGCATGAGTGAGGTCGTACACACCTCGCCCTACTTTACGTAGCTGTTCTACATATTTGATGATGCCCGATAAGCCAACAAACGTCGCTAAAACCAAGGCAGTGGTAGAGATGATGGTTCTACCGATGTAAAGGTCTAAGATTTTGAACACAGCTTACGCGAGCCTCTTCTTGCGGAATTTGTCTTTTATTCGTCTAGCAGCAACGCTGTCCATCATATTCGCCATGATAGCAACAATCAGCAACATCGTATTGATTGGCCACATACCAATAGCAGCCGGGATGTCACCATCTTCTAATGCAGATTTGGTTGCACTGATCGCCAAGAAATACGCTAGGTAGATCAGAATCGCAGGCCCCATTTTGGCAAACCGTCCCTGACGCGGATTCACCGCAGACAAAGGAATAACGAGCATTGTTAAGAGTGGAATACACACAAATAACGAAATTCGCCATTGTAGCTCCGCTTGCGCCTCTGGATCTGGGTGACCTATCAAGTCAACCGTTGGGTATGCTTCCCAGTCTCGCCCTTTCTTTTTGACCTCACGTTGGCCGATAACACCTTCGTATTCATCGAATTTCGTGATCATATATTCAACGCGAGTAGGCACACCTTCATAACGCGTACCTTCTTTCATAGTGATGATCTGACGACCGTCCGAAAGCTCTTTTACTTCACCAGAAGATGAGAACATCACACTCGGTAACACCGAATCTCGAGGGCGCATCTGCGCAACAAAAACGTTGCTCAAGGTATTGTCTTTAATGTCATCGATGAACACAACCGATGAACCGTCTGGTGTACCTTGGAACTGGCCTTTTTTAAGTAGGTCAACGCTGTTTTCTGACGCTACCTGCTCATAAAGCTGCTCAACGCGGTCTTGAGACCACGGCGATAGCCACAACGCATTGAAAGCCGCCACCGCTGAAGTAATCAACGCTAGGTATAAGGCCGCTTGAACCAAGAATTTATTACCAATACCTGTCGCGTTCATTACGACAATTTCGCTCTCTGCATACAGACGACCAAATGTGATCAATATGCCGATATACAGACTTAAAGGCAGCATTAACAGACCCATTGCTGGCATGTTCAAACCAACAATCGAGAAAATCAATCCAGCAGGAATATCCCCATCAGAAGCATCAGCAAGAACACTTATGAATTTCTGGCTTACAAACACCAAAAAAAGTACGAAAAAAATCGCAAATTGGCTCTTGAGTGTTTCGCGGATCAAATATCTAACAATAATCACGCTGAAATTACCTATACAAAACTTGTTTTTTTGGTCGAATCACTATAGTTTCCCGTTGAACCATTTATTTTTTTAAAAATTATAAACTAGATGTTAGTCGCTTAATCAGCTCTGCATGTAAGCCTGGAGCTAAAATTCAACAAGTAAGCGATCATTATCTAACATTTAGAGCAATTTGTCTTCAGGATGTAGGAGTACGCATGGAGTTCAGTGTAAAAAGTGGCAGTCCAGAGAAACAACGTAGCGCATGTATCGTTGTTGGTGTGTTTGAACCACGTCGCCTTTCTCCAGTAGCCGAACAACTTGATAAAATCAGTGACGGTTACATCAGTTCACTACTTCGCCGTGGTGATCTAGAGGGTAAACCTGGTCAGATGCTGCTACTGCATCAAGTACCAGGTGTTTTGTCAGAGCGCGTTTTACTTGTCGGTTGCGGCAAAGAGCGTGAACTTGGCGAGCGCCAGTACAAGGAAATCATTCAAAAGACGATCAGCACACTTAACGAAACAGGCTCAATGGAAGCGGTATGTTTCCTAACTGAACTGCATGTTAAGGGTCGTGATACATACTGGAAAGTGCGCCAGGCTGTAGAAGCGACTAAAGATGGTCTATACACATTTAATCAATTCAAGAGCGTGAAACCTGAGACTCGCCGCCCACTGCGCAAGCTTGTTTTCAACGTACCAACGCGTCGTGAATTGAACTTGGGTGAAAAAGCAATCACTCATGGTCTTGCTATCGCATCAGGTGTCAAAGCCTCAAAAGACCTTGGCAACATGCCGCCAAACGTAGCTAATCCAGCTTACCTTGCTTCTCAAGCTCGTCGTCTAGCGGACGATTACGAAACTGTAACCACCAAAATTATTGGTGAGCAAGAGATGGAAAAGCTGGGTATGACCTCTTACCTAGCAGTAGGCCGTGGTTCTAAAAACGAATCTATGATGTCTATCATCGAGTACAAAGGTAACCCTGACTCAGATGCAAAACCGATTGTGCTCGTAGGTAAAGGGCTAACCTTCGATTCAGGCGGTATTTCTCTAAAACCGGGCGAAGGTATGGATGAGATGAAGTACGACATGTGTGGTGCGGCATCGGTATTCGGTACAATGAAAGCGCTGGCGAAGCTAAACCTACCAATCAACGTTATTGGTGTTCTAGCGGGCTGTGAAAACATGCCTGGCAGCAACGCTTACCGTCCAGGTGACATCCTAACGACCATGTCTGGTCAAACTGTAGAAGTTCTGAACACGGATGCTGAAGGCCGTCTTGTTCTTTGTGACGCACTGACTTACGTAGAGCGTTTCGAACCAGACTGCGTGGTTGACGTTGCAACGCTAACTGGTGCTTGTGTTATCGCACTAGGCCACCATATCAGCGGCGTAATCTCTAACCACAACCCTCTTTCTCACGAGCTAGTAAACGCTTCTGAGCAAGCGAGTGACCGTGCATGGCGTCTACCAATGGCAGACGAGTACCACGAACAGTTGAAAAGCCCGTTTGCGGATATGGCAAACATTGGTGGTCGCCCTGGTGGCACAATTACTGCGGGTTGCTTCTTATCTAAGTTCGCGAAGAAGTACAACTGGGCACACGTCGATATCGCAGGTACCGCGTGGAAATCAGGCGCAGCGAAAGGCTCAACGGGCCGTCCTGTCTCAATGCTTGTCCAATTCCTTTTGAACCGCAGCGGCCAAGAGACAGAAGAGTAATTTCTGAACAGAATCTAAAAGGGCCGCAAGGCCCTTTTTTATTTTCCTAATTTTCTAAAATGAAAGTGGGACTTAAGATGGTCTTAGGAAGAGACCCAAGGCAAGTGAGAGAATGATGCAAACTGCAACCTTCTACATCATTAACGAAGAGAGCCCGCAAGCAACGGTGGCTGGCTTTGAAGAATACATCGTGTTTTTGGCTCAGCACTTTGCTCGCCAAGGCGCTAAAGTGTATTTAAACTGCCAAGACAAACCACACGCCGAGCAGCTCGCTGAAGCCTTTTGGCAAGTTGATGCAGACAAGTTCATGGCACATAACCTCGTAGGCGAGGGACCGAAATACGCCACCAATATTGAGATCGGCCATAACGGTGTAAAACCTAATTGGAACCGTCAGCTGGTAATTAATTTGGCGGAAAATGAGACAACCTTTGCGAACAAGTTTGCTCAAGTGGTAGACTTCGTGCCCTGCGAAGAAAAAGCTAAACAACTCGCAAGAGAAAGATATAAAATTTACCGTCAAGCAGGTTACCAGCTGCAAACGATCGAAATTCAATATCCTTAACGGTCAATCCTTATAGTTAAGGCGATCTTGTTAAGATCCCTCACTTATAAAGATTGACTAAGATTCAACCATCAACGTATCCATTAAAAGAGCGCTATGGAAAAGACATACAACCCAACTTCAATCGAACAAGCTCTGTATCAGACTTGGGAAGAGAAAGGCTACTTTAAGCCACACGGTGACACTACTAAAGAATCATACAGCATCATGATCCCGCCACCGAACGTCACTGGTAGCCTACACATGGGCCACGCGTTCCAAGATACGATCATGGATACGCTTATCCGTTGTGAACGTATGAAGGGTAAAAACACCCTTTGGCAAGTAGGTACTGACCACGCTGGTATCGCAACTCAGATGGTTGTTGAGCGTAAGATCGCTGCAGAAGAAGGCAAAACAAAACACGATTACGGTCGTGAAGCTTTCATCGACAAAATCTGGGAATGGAAAGGCGAATCTGGCGGCACTATCACTAAGCAGCTTCGTCGTCTTGGCGCATCTGTAGACTGGGATCGTGAACGCTTCACGATGGACGATGGTCTATCTAACGCCGTTCAAGAAGTGTTCGTACGTCTATACGAAGACGATCTAATCTACCGCGGTAAGCGTCTAGTTAACTGGGATCCAAAGCTACACACAGCGATTTCAGATCTAGAAGTAGAGAACAAAGACACTAAAGGCCACATGTGGCACTTCCGCTACCCACTAGCAGATGGCGCTAAAACAGCGGATGGCAAAGACTACATCGTTGTTGCAACGACTCGTCCAGAGACCGTGCTAGGCGATACGGGTGTTGCAGTTAACCCAGAAGATCCACGTTACAAAGATCTTATCGGTAAAGAAATCATCCTTCCTATCGTTGATCGTCGCATCCCAATCGTGGGCGATGAGCACGCAGATATGGAAAAAGGTACTGGCTGTGTGAAAATCACACCTGCGCACGACTTCAACGACTACGAAGTAGGTAAGCGCCACCAGCTACCAATGATCAACATTCTGACTTTCGACGCGAACATCCGCGACTCAGCAGAAGTATTCAACACTAACGGCGAAGCAAGCGACGCTTACAGCACTGAGCTACCAGCTAAATACCACGGTATGGAGCGTTTTGCCGCTCGTAAAGCTATCGTTGCTGAATTCGACGAGCTAGGCCTACTTGAAGAAGTGAAAGATCACGATCTACAAGTTCCTTACGGCGACCGTGGTGGCGTGGTTATCGAACCAATGCTAACTGACCAATGGTACGTACGTACTGCGCCTCTAGCGAAAACCGCAGTTGAAGCAGTAGAAAACGGCGACATCCAATTCGTTCCTAAGCAATACGAAAACATGTACTTCTCTTGGATGCGTGACGTTCAAGACTGGTGTATCTCTCGTCAGCTATGGTGGGGTCACCGCATCCCAGCTTGGTACGACAACCAAGGTAATGTTTACGTAGGTCGCACTGAAGAAGAAGTTCGTAAGAACAACAACCTAGAGTCTGTCATTGAACTTCACCAAGACGAAGACGTACTGGATACGTGGTTCTCTTCTGCACTATGGACGTTCGGTACTCAAGGTTGGCCAGAGCAAACTGACGATCTGAAAGTATTCCACCCTTCAGACGTTCTAGTAACTGGTTTCGACATCATCTTCTTCTGGGTTGCGCGCATGATCATGATGACCATGCACTTCGTGAAAGACGAAAACGGCAAGCCACAAGTACCATTTAAAACGGTTTACGTTACTGGTCTAATCCGTGACGAAAACGGCGACAAGATGTCTAAGTCGAAAGGTAACGTACTTGACCCAATCGACATGATCGATGGTATCGACCTAGAGTCTCTCGTAGAGAAGCGTTGTGGCAACATGATGCAGCCTCAACTAGCGAAGAAGATCGAGAAGAACACTCGTAAGACGTTTGAAAACGGTATCGAAGCATACGGTACAGACGCACTGCGTTTCACTCTTGCAGCAATGGCATCAACAGGTCGTGATATCAACTGGGATATGAAACGTCTTGAGGGTTACCGTAACTTCTGTAACAAACTATGGAACGCAAGCCGTTACGTAATGATGAACACAGAAGAGCAAGATTGTGGCTTCAACGGTGGTGAGATTGAATATTCACTAGCAGACAAGTGGATTGAGTCTCAGTTTGAACTCGCAGCGAAAGCGTTTAACAACCATATCGACAACTTCCGTCTAGATATGGCTGCGAACACGCTTTACGAATTCATCTGGAACCAATTCTGTGACTGGTACCTAGAGCTAACTAAACCCGTTCTATGGAAAGGTACTGAAGCGCAACAGCGTGGTACTCGCCGTACACTCATCACGGTTCTTGAGAAGACGCTACGTCTAGCTCACCCAGTGATTCCTTACATCACTGAAACTATCTGGCAAAGCATCAAGCCATTAGTTGAAGGTGTAGAAGGCGAGACAATCATGCTGCAAGCACTGCCTCAATTCGACGAAGCAAACTTCAACCAAGAAGCGCTAGACGACATTGAATGGGTGAAAGCGTTCATTACCAGCATCCGTAACCTACGTGCTGAATACGACATCAACCCTGGTAAGCCGCTTGACGTTATGCTGAAAGCAGCAAATGCAGAAGATGCCTCTCGTCTAGAAGCAAGCAAGCAAGTACTGATGTCACTAGCGAAGCTAGAAGCAGTACGCGTGCTTGAAACTGGCGAACAAACTCCTGCATGTGCGACAGCACTGGTTGGTAAGTCTGAGTTGATGATCCCAATGGCAGGTCTGATCGACAAAGATGCTGAGCTTGCTCGTCTAGATGGCGAAATCAAGAAGACTCACGGCGAAATCAAGCGTATCGAAGGCAAACTAGGTAACGAAGGCTTCGTAGCGAAAGCACCTGAAGCAGTTGTTGCTAAAGAGCGTGAGAAGCTTGAAGGCTACAAAGAGACACTAGCTAAGCTAGAAGAGCAGAAGACAACGATCGCTGCGCTTTAAGCCTCAGTGAAAGAGAAGAATTAACACTTCTCACTTTTGGTTCAAAAGGTTGGTCATCATGGCCAACCTTTTTTGTATACATTTCACCAAAACCATCATCAATAGCTTCCCCCTATCACAACAATACTCATTACCCATTAGCATTAATGAGAATTATTATCGATAATGAACTCATCGAAACAAACACGATTGAGTAATTATCATGAAAAAGACACTAACTTTCGCAGCACTGCATTTTACTATCGCATTTAGTGTCGCTTACGTACTCACAGGCGACATTCTAATTGGTAGTTTAATTGCCATGATTGAGCCTTCAGTGAACACCGTAGCCTTCTACTTTCATGAAAAGGCATGGGCAAAAGTCCCAGCACTTAAAGCTCGTCAGTGGATGACCAAATTAAAAACCGCAAGCTTTGCGACCGTGCACTTCAGCGTCGCTTTTACCGTGGTTTACTTACTAACAGGTGATGCATTTGTCGGCGGCGTAATGGCGATGCTAGAGCCGAGTTTGAACACGGTGGCTTACTACTTCCACGAGAAAGTATGGATGCGTAAATCATCAGAAAAAGCTCCAGCACCGCAGTTTTGTTTACATCACCACGCTTAAACATGGAGGCTCACTACGCCTCCTAACGAGAAAAATGACATTTACCATTGACAAGGTTGCGCACCGCAATTAATTTAATTGCGGTGCGCAACTTTATTTTTAGAGGTAAGTGATAATGAACGCTCGTCAACTTCGACACTACTCCCGTCAAGCCGTCCGATTGCTTGGTATGCTTGATAAACAATGCGGCGATGTCGCTCTCACTCCAGTGCAAGCGCACGCATTGGGTGAAATCCAATTGCAGCCATTGACCATCAATCAGCTGGCACAGCAGCTTAATGTCGACAAGTCCAACGCGAGCCGAACCGTTACTGGTTTGATTAAATTAGGTTTGGTCGAGAGCATCGAAAACCCAAAAGACAAACGTAGTCAACTCGTAGCGATTACAGAGCAAGGCCAACAGGCGTTATCAGAACTGGACCAACAGCAAAACCACTTCTTTGAACAACTGCTTACCCAACTCGATGACAGCGAGCAAGAGCAACTCAAACTTGGTCTAGAGACTTACCTAAAAGGGCTAACAAAAGTGTGTCAGTCTGAGGAATACGTTCTTCGACCTCTTACTAAAGCAGACAACCCGCAAGTCGCAGATGTGATTCGTAAAGTCTCTGCAGAATACGGCTTAACCGCAGACAAAGGTTATGGTGTGGCCGATCCAACGCTTGATGATATGTATTCGGTTTACAATCAATTCGGGGCCGCCTATTGGGTCATTGAACATCGCGGAGAGATCGTTGGTGGCGGTGGCTTTGCCCCTTTAGCTGGCGAGCCAAATGTGTGTGAACTACAAAAGATGTACTTCTTACCTCAAACACGAGGGCACGGTTTAGCCAAACGCATCGTCGCATTGAGCTTACAATTGGCGAAACAATTTGGGTATCAGCAGTGCTATTTAGAGACAACTGAATGTCTGAGAGAAGCGGTAAGCTTGTATGAAAAGCTAGGCTTTGAGCATCTCGATGCCCCGCTTGGACAAACAGGGCATGATGCATGTGAAGTCGTAATGCTTAAAACACTGTAATAAAGAGCATTACTAAGAGTTAAAGCACAACATGGGTAACACAAAGCTCCTGGCTCAAGGCAACAGTGAAGTTTTGGTGCTGCCCATCCAACTCAACAGACAACTGGTAGAGATCACTTGGATCAGGATCAGTAAGATCGGCATACTTTGGCGCTTCGATCTGGAATAAAGCGCTCGCATGCTCCGCTCGGACATCAATAGGAATATGGTAAGTCATACCATTAAACTTAACCGATGCAGAGACCAGGCCCGGCGAAAAAGTTTGATAGTACAAGTCTACTTTAAACTCACAACCACCACCGTGGTGCCAAATCTGTTCGGTAGCCACGCGGTCTAAACGCACATTGCGAATGAACTGCAGATACGGTTCTTGCCATACCCCTAAGCGCTCATCACTTTTTTTATATTCATGATCGGACAGAGAGCACAGCTCAGGTTTATCTTCATCAAACAGAAGATCCTCTTCTTCCTCTAAGAACAAGATTTCAAAGCGGTTACGCCCCATTTGCATGAACGGACGAATGTCTTTCTTGTAGACATTTTGAGAACCGTCACAGTCGAACAATGCTACTCCGTTCAAACGCACTTCTGCATGGTAATCCACACCACCCAACACCATTTCTACCGCTGGGAATGCCATCATGGATTCGTCCACTTCAATGTCATGCATCAGGTGCCACTCTTGCTGACGAATTGCTTCTTCTGTCATTTCAGCTGGCAATACCTGACTCAAAGGAGCAGGGAAAGTAATGTCATCCTGTGGGATAGAAAGGTCCGTCAGTGGAGAGACTTGCCATAAACCGGCGAGTGAGAGTTGCATATACACCTTGAGCTAGATCAATTTTCACGCATTATAGGGAGAAATCCCCTATAAACTCAATGTGAATTATTTATCGCCTCCACATTCGTCAGTTTTTCAAGGTATAAAAAAACCAGCGTTAAACGCTGGTTTTTCCAAAAGTAGTGAGCTTTGATTACTCGTCGTCTTCATCTTCTTCAGGGTAAAGCGCATCTTCGCCTTCGTAGTACGTACCCCAACCGTCATAGATGATGTCGTATTTTTCTGCCAAGTGAATCAATTTTTCAACTTGCGCATCAATCGCTTCTGCGTCAAGTGCGGACTCCATAGTCGCATCACAGCAAAGCAACTTGTTACCATCTTCATCTTCAGTTTCTTCTGCTTCAAGAACTTCAAAGCCCATCTTGAATGCTTCAACTACCGCTTTTTCTAGCGTGTCAAAATCTTCGGCAAACAGGTGGTGCTCAATTTCGTATAGCGAATCTGGATCGCTGCCATCTTCTAGCAATGCTGCAATGATATCGCGAGTCTCTTCCTTTTGAATCTCAATTAATTCTTCTACTGATAGATATTCATCTTCGTGAGACATGTTTTGGCTCCAGATTAGTTACTTGATGGAAACACAATACCCGATACTGAGTATGCTGATCCGGTGAAATATGGCATGGATTGCGATGAAAAGCCACAAACAAACATCATACCACTGCGATTCTTATCGGTTATTTGAATCTAAATATTAAACCGACCACACAAAGAAACAAAAAATTAACAAAGAATGGCATTTTTTAATATTCAGAACATCCTAATTGACACTTAATGTGGTTATTTTCTCTTTCTATGCGTGTTTATGATGCTTTCTTGAATACACTCACGTGTAAAACGAAGAAGCATAACGAATAAATTCACTTTAATAATGCATAATTTAGAATAAAAATGCACGTTTTATGCACTGTGCGTGTATTCTTTCTCAACGGGAAAATTAGAATAAAAACGCACGCACTCTAATTTTAGTAAAATAGCATTTATATCTAATAATAAATTTCATAAGAATAAAAATAAAAATAAAAAACTCACAAAACCAGAAACACCAGAATATAAACAAAGCTTGATAACTTGCATCTTTCTAGGAAGCTTGTCATAACTAATGGCTGGAAAATTTGTAAGGATACAAAATGAGCAAGCTGTACGTTGGATCAGAAGTTGGTCAACTTCGACGAGTTCTATTAAATCGCCCTGAACGCGCCCTAACCCACTTAACTCCGTCAAACTGTCATGAGTTGCTATTTGATGACGTTCTTGCTGTAGAAGCGGCAGGTGAAGAGCACGATGCATTCGCACGTACGCTGCGCGAGCAAGACGTTGAAGTGCTTCTCCTCCACGATTTACTGGTCGAAACCCTCGCCGTTCCAGAAGCAAAACAATGGCTGCTGAACACTCAGATTTCTGACTTTCGCTACGGGCCAACATTTGCGCGAGACCTACGCCAATACTTTTCAGAAATGGATGATGAACATCTTGCCTGCATCTTTTTAGGTGGCTTAGCTTACTCAGAGCTACCGATCTCCTCATCTTCTATGCTTCCAAAAATGAAGCGTCCTCTCGACTTTGTTATTGAGCCGCTACCTAACCACCTATTTACGCGTGATACCTCGTGTTGGGTTTATGGCGGCGTTTCTCTTAATCCGATGATGATGCCTGCACGTCAACGTGAAACAAACCACCTACGTGCGATTTATCGTTGGCACCCAATTTTTGCTGGCCAAGATTTTATCAAATACTTCGGTGACGATGATCTGCATTATGATAACGCGAATGTCGAAGGCGGTGATGTGTTGGTTATTGGTAAAGGTGCAGTTCTTATCGGTATGTCTGAGCGTACGACTGCGCAAGGTGTAGAGAACCTTGCAGCGAGCCTATTTAAAGCAGGCCAAGCGACCGAAGTGATTGCAATTGATCTGCCTAAACACCGCTCATGTATGCATTTAGACACCGTGATGACCCATATGGATGTAGATACTTTCTCTGTCTACCCTGAGATCATGCGCAAAGATCTCGACACATGGCGCTTAACACCAAAAGGCAACGGTGAAATGCATGTTGAAGCCTCACATAACTATCTGCACGCGATTGAGTCCGCTCTTGGCTTAGATCAGCTGAAAATCATCACCACTGGTGGCGACAGCTATGAAGCGGAACGCGAACAATGGAATGACGCCAATAACGTTCTAACTGTAAAACCGGGCGTAGTAATTGGTTACGAACGCAACGTATACACCAACGAAAAATACGATAAAGCTGGCATCAAAGTACTGACAGTACCTGGTAACGAGCTTGGTCGTGGTCGCGGTGGCGCTCGCTGTATGAGCTGTCCAATAGAACGAGACGATATATAACTTACTCGTCCCTTTACATTAGGTGAATCAAAACTAAGGTTGATGTGAATACATCAACCTTTTTTAGCTTTAATTAAAAATAATTATTCACAATAAAAGCATTTATATGTTTTAATGAATTCTATTAATCTAATCACATGTACTAAGGGACGAGCTATGGCTTTCAATTTACGTAACCGCAACTTTTTGAAGCTATTGGACTTCTCAACCAAAGAAATCCAGTTTTTGCTCGAACTGTCTGCAGAGCTGAAAAAAGCTAAATATGCAGGAACAGAGCAGAAGACACTTCAAGGTAAAAACATCGCACTAATCTTTGAGAAATCTTCGACTCGTACCCGATGTGCGTTTGAAGTCGCTGCCTTTGACCAAGGTGCTCAAGTCTCTTACATCGGCCCTTCTGGCTCGCAGATCGGTCATAAGGAATCGATGAAAGACACCGCTCGCGTCCTTGGTCGTATGTATGACGGGATTGAATACCGAGGCTTTGGCCAATCCATTGTTGAAGAGCTTGGTACTTATGCTGGTGTTCCAGTGTGGAATGGTTTAACGGATGAGTTCCACCCAACCCAGATCCTTGCTGACTTCCTGACCATGCAAGAGCACGGCCGTGGTAAACAGCTACATGAAGTAACCTTCGCTTACCTAGGTGATGCGCGCAACAACATGGGTAACTCACTTATGGTGGGCGCAGCGAAAATGGGCATGGATATTCGCCTTGTCGCGCCAAAAGCGTTCTGGCCTGAAGAAGATCTCGTGGCAACTTGTCAAACTATCGCGCAACAAACCGGTGCAAAAATCACGTTAACAGAAAGCGTTGAGGAAGGTGTGAAAGGTTGTGACTTCCTATACACCGACGTTTGGGTGTCTATGGGTGAGTCTGCCGAGGCATGGGATGAGCGTGTAGCGTTAATGACACCTTATCAAATCAATATGAACGTGATTAAGCAAACGGGTAATCCACATGTGAAATTCATGCACTGCCTTCCAGCTTTCCACAATGATGAAACCACCGTCGGCAAAGAAGTCGCTGAAAAATACGGTATGAAAGGCCTTGAAGTAACAGAAGAGGTATTTGAATCGGAATACTCCATCGTATTCGACGAAGCTGAAAACCGTATGCATACCATCAAAGCCGTGATGGTTGCGACGCTAGGAAGCTAAACCAGCGCGCAAAAACAGCCGATAAAAACCATGATGTAATCGCTTGCGCTCACGAAAGTTAAGCGTATAATGCTCGGCAATTTGTCTGAGGATTAAGAAATGACCACGCTGATTGCTGACGTAAAAACGCGATTTGCTCTCGCTAAGCGACTACGCTTACGTGGTGTTATTTTCGTTAATTCTATTGAATTTTAAAACCTCCCCATTGGGGAGGTTTTTTTATGTCCAAAATTCCTTTCGGTTATTTGGATGTAGTCATCAATGTTATAGGGAAGAAGATCATGGCGAACTCGCTTTACCAGAAGCACATCATCTCTATTCCAGAGCTTTCACGCGAAGAACTGGAACTTATCGTAGAAACAGCAGGTAGCCTTAAAAAAGCACCTCGACCAGAACTGATTAAAAACAAAGTCGTTGCAAGTTGTTTCTTTGAACCATCAACACGTACACGTTTATCGTTTGAAACAGCGATTCAGCGCATTGGTGGTGACGTGATTGGCTTTGATAATGATGGTAATACCTCTCTGGCGAAAAAAGGCGAAACACTCGCAGATTCAGTACAAGTCATCTCTTCTTACGTCGATGCCTTTGTGATGCGTCATCCACAAGAAGGCGCCGCTCGCTTGGCCTCTGAATTTTCAAATGGCGTGCCAGTGATCAACGCGGGCGACGGTGCAAACCAACACCCAACTCAAACGCTACTCGACCTATACACCATCGCGGAAACACAAGGGCGTCTAGACAACCTGAACGTCGCATTCGTAGGTGATCTAAAATATGGCCGCACAGTGCACTCACTGACTCAAGCCTTAGCAAAGTTTAACAACATCCGCTTCTTCTTTGTTGCACCAGATGCGCTGGCAATGCCAGATTACATCTGCGAAGAACTAGATGAAGCTGGCATTCAATATAGCCTACACACAGACATGGAAAGTGTGATTCCTGAACTGGATATTCTGTACATGACACGCGTACAGAAAGAACGTTTTGACGAATCGGAATACGCACATATTAAGTCGGCTTACATCCTAACAGCGGCACTACTAGAAGGCGCGCGTGAGAACTTGAAAGTGCTGCACCCACTACCACGTGTGGATGAAATCACAACTGATGTTGATAAAACGCCTCATGCCTACTTCTTCCAGCAAGCTCAAAATGGCGTGTATGCTCGCCAAGCACTGCTGGCGCTTGTTCTAAACGAAACGCTGTAATCGAGGGGAAAAATCATGGCTAAAGAAACTCAATTGCAGGTAGAAGCAATCAAAAATGGTACGGTCATCGACCACATCCCTGCGCAAATCGGCATCAAAGTATTAAGACTGTTCGATATGCACAATTCATCACAACGCGTAACGATTGGACTGAACTTGCCATCATCAGCACTCGGTCATAAAGATCTACTCAAAATCGAAAATGTGTTTATCAATGAAGAGCAAGCGAGCAAGCTAGCGTTGTATGCTCCTCACGCGACCGTGAATCAAATCGAGAATTATGAAGTGGTGAAAAAGCTCGCGTTAGAGCTTCCTGAGCGCATCAATGATGTATTTGAATGCCCGAATTCAAACTGTATTTCTCATAATGAACCAGTAGAAAGCAGCTTTAGCGTGTTCGAGAAGAAACAAGAAATCCGCCTAAAGTGTAAATACTGCGAGAAAGTGTTCTCACGCGAGATCGTAACCGAGCGATAAACACGCCGCACGACTAGGCTGTGATACGTTTAAAATACCCTGCAATGTCAGGGTATTTTGCTCTTTACCTACCGAGGGTTTAGAGGCAAACTGAGAATCTTTATTCCCTACAACTGATGGAAAAAATCAAATGACGAAAGTACTTCACACTGAGTCTGCACCAGCAGCAATCGGTCCTTACGTTCAAGGCGTAGATCTAGGTAACATGGTTCTTACTTCAGGCCAAATCCCAGTAAACCCAGCGACAGGTGAAGTGTCTGCTGATATCGCAGAACAAGCTCGTCAGTCTCTAGAAAACGTAAAGGCTGTAGTTGAATCTTCAGGTCTTAAAGTATCTGATATTGTAAAGCTAACGGTTTTTGTTAAAGACCTAAATGACTTTGGCACAGTGAACGAAGTTTACGGCAAGTTCTTTGATGAGCACGGCGTAGCAAACTACCCTGCACGCTCTTGTGTAGAAGTGGCTCGCCTACCAAAAGATGTTGGCATCGAGATTGAAGCAATCGCTGTTCGCAAATAATTGCACTTGCTGACAAACATAAAAAAACGGGTAGCTCAGGCTACCCGCTTTTTATTGTCTTTTCGTGATGATATCGCAGTAAAACTTAAGCAGCGTTGCGCTGTTTGACTTCTTCATCTAACGATTCAAGCTTCTCTTTCATCTGTTCACGACAGATATTCGCTAACTCGCGAATGCCCTCTTTACCATAGCCTTCAGTGCTGATTGGAGGTAGCATTTCAACAATCACATGACCATTGTTCCAACGGTTCAGCTTAATTTTATTCGTCGAGCTACATACGATAGGAATGATTGGCACACCTGCACCAATTGCCGCATGAAAAGCACCTGTTTTGAATGGAAGCAAACCACGCCCACGAGAACGCGTGCCTTCTGGGAACATCCACACCGAAACATCACTTTCTTTCATGCTGCTCACGACCTGATCGATAGTACCTTTTGCTTTAGAACGATTCGCTCGGTCAATCAGAATGTTACCCGTAAGCCAGTAAAGCTGACCAAACAGTGGCATCCAAGCCAAGCTCTTTTTACCTACTGTCACAACTTTCGGAGTCACAGCCGCAGAAACAGTAAACATGTCCCAGTTGTTCTGGTGGTTAGCAATGTAAACATGTTGGCCGCGTGAATACGCATCTTCAGGGATACGCAACTCTAACTTAATCCCAAACACACGAGACATCTTGGCAAACAAACGGCCAAAAGTGAAAACGTGCTTAGGGTTTCTAGGGCTTAATAGGCAGTAACCACAACCACCAATAAACATAACAATCGCAAAGATAGCGACAGCAAATACACGTAACAGTGCAATCATTCTTGTTCTCCAGGAACCGGCTTTTGCCAGATACAGCTATTAATATCTCTCTTTCCATAAAGGGAAAATATGGTCATGAGAGTGATATAAAAAAGCCGAAACTCAGGTTTCGGCTCTCTTGATATCCAAGTTACCTGCGGTGCAGTTTAACTTGCCTAGCTCACTCGCTCAATATTTGCGCCAAGTGCAGCCAGTTTATTTTCGATTTTGTCGTAACCACGGTCGATATGGTAAATACGATCAACGACGGTTTCGCCTTTAGCAATGCAACCTGCAATAACCAAACTAGCCGAAGCTCGTAGATCGGTTGCCATCACTTGCGCACCGCTGAGTGACTCAACATCACCACAGATAACCGTATTGCCTTCGATCTCAGCTTTAGCGCCCATACGCATGAGTTCTGGTACGTGCATAAAGCGGTTTTCAAAGATAGTCTCAGTGATTACGCCGCCACCTTTCGCCATCATGTTCAGTAGCGTAAATTGAGCTTGCATATCCGTCGGGAAACCAGGATGTGGCGCAGTACGTACACTTACCGCTTTTAGCTCGCGGTCGGTCATATCAACGGAGATCCAATCTTCACCCGTTTCGACAAGCGCGCCAGCTTCTTCCAGCTTGGCGAGAACCGCTTCAAGCAAATGAGCATTAGTGTTGCGACATACCACTTTACCGCCAGATACTGCTGCTGCGACAAGGAATGTTCCCGTCTCAATACGGTCAGCAACCACGTTGTGTTTACAACCGCCTAGGCGCTCAACACCTTCAATCGTAATGGTATCTGTGCCAGCGCCAGAGATTTTTGCGCCAAGCTTATTTAGGAAATCAGCGGTATCGACGATTTCAGGCTCACGCGCAGCGTTATCTAGTGTTGTTGTGCCTTCCGCCAGCGCAGCGGCACACATGATGGTGATCGTCGCGCCTACGCTGACTTTATCCATCACGATGTGCGCGCCTTTTAGACGACCATCCACTTCTGCTTTCACATAACCATCTTCTAATGTAATGGTTGCGCCAAGCTGCTCTAAACCAGAAATATGCAGATCCACAGGACGAGCGCCAATAGCACAACCGCCTGGTAAAGAAACCTGACCTTGACCAAAGCGCGCCACCAAAGGACCCAAAGCCCAAATAGAAGCACGCATGGTTTTCACCAAGTCATAAGGCGCACAGTATTCTGTAATACTGCTTGGATCAACATGAACAGAGCCATTGCGGCTTACTTTCGCGCCTAAACGCTTAAGCAATTCCATGGTTGTATCGATATCACGAAGGTGTGGTACGTTTGCCACTTCTACTGGCTCTTCCGCCAAGATAGACGCAAATAAAATCGGCAGTGCTGCGTTTTTTGCACCTGAAATGGTCACTTCACCAACTAGTGGTTTATCTGACCCAATAACTCGAAACTTTTCCATCAATAAACCTTAAAGCGACATCAATTTCTTATCACGAGCCCACTCTTCTGGTGTGAACGCTTTGATTGATAATGCGTGAATGTCGTTACGCTGGATGTATTCCATCAGAGGAGCATAAATTAGCTGCTGCTTCTTAACGCGGCTCATTCCATCGAAACAAGCATCAACAGCAACCACTTCATAGTGGCTACCTTCACCTTTCACATGCACTTCTTGAAGGTTTAGTGCTTCTTCTAATAACTGTTGTACTTTTGCGCTATCCACAATTTACCCCTGATAATTCTGTATGTGTTTGGCCACTAAAGATTCAACATTGCTCAGTTGAAACAAAGTGCGCAGTTGCGCCGGCACGAAACTGAGCATTATATGACAGTTTTGCTTTTTTGCATGCTCTAATAAGTGGATTAACATCACCATTCCTGCAGAGTCGACGCGCTCTATCTCTTTTAGCGAGCATTCCAGCTCCGATTGAGCAGGTTGCCATTGCTGTGCATACGCCCACAATGAAGGCACTGTATCTCTATCAAGTGCCCCTGTTAGCTTAAGAATGTTTTGATCCAATTGCCACTGAGCGGGAGTCTGGGCCATTATTTCTTCGCCTCGAAGCGGATCGGTTCTGCGGCCAATTTTTCTAGGTCTTTAGCAACAGATAGAATACCTTCTTGACGAATTTTACTGTTCCATTCGGATTGTTTACTAGAAAGCAAACTAATGCCCTCTGCAATCATATCGAATGCTTCCCACTCACCAGACTGGTTGTCTTTACGCAGTTTAAACTCAAGTTTGATGTTTGGACGCGGAGTATCGATGATATCAACTTTAATGCTTGTAATACGCTTAGAGTCATCAATGCTAGGCTCAGGACCAAACTCAATTTTTTGGTCAGAGTATTGCGTCAACACTTGTGCATAAGACGCAATTAGGTACGCACGAAATGCATCGATAAACTCAAGTACATCTTCACGCTTAGCACCTTTTAAGTTTGGACCAAGAAGTTTTAACCCTGCATAGCGGTAGTTGACGTAAGGCATTAGCTCTTCTTCAACGATCACTTTAAGTAAATTTGGATCTTGTTTGATTTTCGGCTGTTCGGCTTTCAATCTTTCGAACGTGACTTCAGCTACCTGCTTCATCATCTTATAAGGTTCAGTTTTATCCACCTCTGCTGCTGTTGTTCCAAAGACGCTAAACACAGCACAAACTGAAAGTAGTAATCTCGCTAACATAGTTATTCCTTACTTGAGTCGTCTGAACCACCTACGCTGTATAGTACTTGACCAATTAAGTCTTCAAGCACAAGCGCCGATTTGGTGTCTTCGATGGTATCACCATCCACCAGCATGACTTCATCATCAAAAACGAAGCCAGGTACTAAACCAATGTATTGCTCACCAATCAGGCCAGATGTCAAAATTTGTACGCTCGACGTTTCTGGGAACTGATTGTATTTGCTATTGATAGATAGTGTTACAACTGGCAATAAGTTGTCTGGGTTAAGCGAAATACTACTTACTCGACCAATCACAACGCCCCCCACTTTTACGGGCGAACGAACTTTTAAACTGCCAATATTATCGAACTCGGCTTTGAGGGTATAAGTATCACCAGAGCCAATGCTTTTTACGTCAGCAACTTGAAAAATCATCACAAGAATCGCGCAAATTCCCGCTAATACAAAGCTGCCAACCCATAATTCAGTTTTACGTGTTTGTTGCATGATTAATTCCCAAACATCAATGCGGTCAGTACAAAGTCTAATCCTAGTACTGCTAAAGAAGAATGCACAACAGTGCGCGTAGTTGCTCGGCTGATCCCTTCCGATGTTGGAATAGCATCATAACCGTTAAATAGAGCGACCCAAGTAACCGTAATTGCAAACGCAAAACATTTGATCATACTGTTACCAATGTCTTGCCCTAGCTCAACAGAGGACTGCATCGCTGACCAAAAACTGCCGTGATCAACGCCTTTCCAGTCAACACCAACAAGCTGAGCGCCCCAAATTCCCACAGCCATGAAAATCATAGCCAGTAAAGGCATTGAGATAACCCCAGCCCAAAACCGTGGTGCAATCACTCGTTTCAATGGGTCTACCGCCATCATTTCAAGGCTAGACAGTTGTTCCGTTGCTTTCATTAGACCTATCTCTGCGGTTAACGCAGAACCGGCACGACCAGCAAACAAAAGTGCAGTAACAACGGGTCCTAATTCACGGAGTAACGAAAGCGCTACCATTTGCCCCAAACTGCCTTCTGCGCCGTAATCCACCAACACAACATAGCCTTGTAGACTCAAAACCATTCCAATGAACAGACCAGATACGACGATGATCGCCAGCGACTGAACACCAACAGAATACAGTTGCTTAACAAGCAGAGGAAAGCTTCTGATCGGTTGTGGCTTAGAAAATAGCGCCCCAATCAACATGAAAGTCGCACGACCAAATGCTCCGCAAATAGAAAGCGTGCGTCGACCCAGCGAGGCGACAAAGTGAATGAAGTTATCGACCATCAAATAAGTCCTTTTCGATACTTTGAGAAGGGAAACGAAACGGTACAGGACCGTCGGCATCACCTTGTAAGAACTGCTGGACACGAGGATCAGAGTTTTGAGTCAGCTCTTCTGGCGTACCATAGGCGATGATTTTTCCATCGGCCATCAGGTATACCCAGTCAGCAATACTCATGACTTCAGGTACGTCGTGAGAAACCACAATAGAGGTCAAACCTAACGCTTGGTTTAGATTGCTAATTAGCTCAACCAAAACGCCCATAGTGATTGGGTCTTGCCCCACAAACGGCTCATCGTACATGATCAGGTCAGGATCAAGTGCGATTGCACGAGCCAAAGCAGCGCGTCTTGCCATACCACCTGAAAGCTCACTCGGCATTAATTGCGCCGCGCCGCGCAGACCGACAGCTTCGAGCTTGAGTAACACCATGGTGCGAATCAAATCTTCCGATAAATCGGTATGCTCTCTCAATGGAAAGGCGACATTATCAAAAACATTCAAATCAGTGAATAAAGCCCCTGACTGGAACAACATGCTCATTTTCTTTCGAGCATGGTAGAGTTTTTTACGCGAGAGAGAGGGAATATTGTCGCCATCAAACCAGATCTCTCCTTGCTCGGGATACAACTGACCACCAATCAAACGCAGCAGTGTTGTTTTACCAATTCCCGATGGTCCCATAATGGCCGTCACTTTGCCCTCAGGAACATGCAGATCAATATCATCAAAGATCATGCGTTCTCCCCGTGAAAAAGTGAGGTTGTTCACGGTGACTAAATCGTTGTTCGACATATCATCTCTTCTACTGTAGGAGCGTTGCAACTCACGGAATCATCAAGCAGATACTCATCGGAGTTGAATTCTACGTTTAATAAAGTAACGTCGGTACATTTATTAGGCTGCAATCATAAGCACATTGGCGTTGAATTTAAAGCACTGTTCAATTAAATAAAGTCGAGTATATCCCTGCAATTTCTCATGGTTTATGACCGAATTAGCACGAAGTGTTTAAATCCTAGACCAGAATTGCTCATTTAAATGAGTGAGATTTACATACATTTTCGTTACTAACCTTTAATTTATTCTTCGTTTATCTTCCATTTTAGGCCGCAAAAGGTCAAAATTAGCGGTTATTCATTTTACTTATTTAATACTTAGGAATTCTCATGCTCGAAGCCGTTGCGTTGCTTATAGTCGGTCTTGTTTTGCTTGTTTGGAGTGCAGATAAACTTGTTTTTGGCTCTGCAGCGATAGCCCGCAACGTCGGTATTTCCCCGCTTGTCATCGGCATGACAATCCTCGCGATGGGCTCATCCGCCCCTGAGATGATGGTATCTGCAACCGCTGCTTGGGATGGCAAAACAGATACAGCGGTGGGTAACGTATTAGGCTCAAACATAGCGAACATTGCGTTAATCCTAGGTATTACAGCGCTGATCAAGCCTTTGTCGATTAGCTCCGCCGTCATCCGCCGAGAACTTCCACTCATGATAGCCGTAACCGTACTCGCTGGTATTCTGCTTTGGAATAGCCATCTCGGTTTTTATGAGGGTGTCTTATTGTTTGTACTCTTTGGGGCATTTTTATTTGCTATGTTGCAAATCAGCCGCAAAGAGCAAAAATCAGGTGATGTTTTTCTTGATGACCAAGAGTCAGAGATCCCAGAAGGCGTCAGTAACCCTAAAGCAATCATGTGGGTGGTTATTGGCTTGATACTGCTTCCTTTGGCAGCCAGCATGCTGGTTGATAACGCGGTAATTATTGCTAAACACTTTGGTATGAGCGACCTTGTTATCGGTCTAACTATTATCGCCATTGGCACTAGCCTGCCAGAACTAGCCGCATCACTTGCGGGAGTTTTAAAGGGTGAAGACGACATGGCTGTCGGTAACATTATCGGTTCGAATGTGTTTAACATTCTGGCGGTAATGGGGATTCCTGGCATCATTAATCCATCGGTGCTCAGTGAGTACGCGATGGGACGTGACTTCTGGGTCATGTTAGGCGTTTCATTGTTACTTGTCGCGATGTGTTTGGGTAAATCACGCAGTATTAACCGTATTGAAGGTGCCATCTTGTTTGTGTGCTTCTTAGGTTACCAAGTGTACTTATTCGCAAACATGACCGCTTAATTACCACGATCAATAAGTAGAGATCTGATATGTCCAATCAATTTGATTTTCGCGCTGCTGCTAAACAAGTTCTTGATATCGAAGTTGCTGCTCTGCAAGAGCTAGATACCTACTTTGATGATCAATTTGAAAAAGCGTGTGAACTTATCCTTTCCAACAACGGCAAAGTTGTCGTTATGGGTATTGGCAAGTCAGGCCATATTGGTAACAAGATTGCCGCCACTCTGGCAAGCACTGGGACTTCGGCGTTTTTCGTTCATCCAGGCGAAGCCGCACATGGTGACTTGGGTATGATTAGCCCTGGTGACATTGTGCTGGCAATTTCTAACTCTGGTGAATCAAACGAAATTCTGTCTCTATTTCCAGTATTAAAGCGCCTGAATATTAAGATCATCAGCATGACAGGTAAGCCAGAATCAAATATGGCCAAGCTGTCTGACTTACACCTGCAAATTACGGTACCTCAAGAAGCTTGTCCGTTAGGCCTGGCGCCAACTAGCAGTACGACTGCCACATTAGTGATGGGAGATGCATTAGCCGTAGCTCTGCTTCAAGCTCGTGGTTTTTCTGCCGAAGATTTTGCCCTATCTCACCCAGGTGGTGCACTGGGGAGAAAACTGCTACTTAAGTTGTCTGATATTATGCACTTTGGAGAAGCGTTACCTAAAGTTTCTCCTGACGCATTAATTCGCGATGCCCTGCTTGAAATTTCAGAAAAGGGGTTAGGCATGACAGCCATCGTCGATGAGCACGATGCTATGCTTGGTATATTCACCGATGGTGATTTACGTCGTACCTTAGACAAGCGTATCGATATTCATACGACGGCAATTGGCGAGGTCATGACGACAAACCCAACCACAGCACACCCTGATATGCTGGCGGTTGAAGGTTTGAACTTGATGCAGAATAAAAACATTAACGCTCTGATTTTATGTAAAGACGAAAAAATTGTGGGTGCACTGAACATGCACGATTTACTAAAAGCTGGCGTGATGTAATATCAGCACAAACATTTAAATCATTTATTAGACGAATAAAGGCAATGGTCAGGGAAGTACTGAGCTAAACGATAGGCCTTCATTATATGAGTTTTACTCGCCTTATTTATTTGCTCTTGATCTTCGTTGTAGCGTGGTGCGGTTATTACCTACTAACCCCAAAAGGCAACGACGCAATTCAAGTAGCACCAGATTCTGAACTGCCCATGTTCAGTGGTTCTGGATTAGAAAACATCACCTACGGTGAAGATGGTGTCCGCAGTTACATCATTCGCTCCACTAACTTAGACCATTATGCTAAGAGTGGAGATACTATTTTTAATAACCCGACTTTGATGGTTTACCGTGAAGGTAGCGTCATTGAATGGAAGGTGACTGCCACAAGAGCAGTGTTAGATGAAGACCAAGTTTTGACTTTATATGACAAAGTCTTAATGCAAAATCTTCTGCCTGGTGCGAGTTTTGATACCATGGCAACAGACAAATTGGTCATTAATCTAACCAATCGTGATTTTAAAGCTGACCAACAAGTGATGTTGGTTGGACCACAATTTGAAACTACTGGAGGCGCAATGCAAGGCAACTTAAAACAGCATACTGCGACTCTGACAGATGAAGTTCAAGGTCGATATGAAACCGTTACACCTTAGCCTACTGGCACTGGTATTGGCGGCGCCTCAAGCGCTGGCACTCAAGTCGGATACTCAACAGCCGGTTTACATAAACTCTGACACCCAACAGGTGGATATGAAGAGTAACCAGGTTGTTTTTGAAGGCGATGTATCTCTTAAGCAAGGGAGCATCAATATCGATGCTGATAGAATCGTGGTAACTCGCGATCCTAAAACCGAAGCAATTAAACAGATTCAAGCATTTGGTAAACCTGCGAAGTTTTCTCAGCTGATGGACGATGGTAAAACACTTAGTGGTCAAGCTACGGAGTTGGATTACCGTATTTCTACAGACGAACTGACCATGAAAGGTCAAGCGCAGCTGGCGCAAGACAACAACACCATCAAAGGTTCTTCGATTCGTTACCAAATTGGTAAACAAAAGCTAGTCGCAGATAGCTCTAAGGAAGAGCGCGTTACGACCATTTTGCAACCCAATCAGATAGAGAACTAATATGGCAGTACTGAGTGCGAAAAACTTGGCGAAAAGCTACAAAAAACGCAAAGTCGTCACTGATGTTAGCTTAGAAGTTGAATCTGGTCAGATTGTTGGGCTACTCGGTCCAAACGGCGCGGGTAAAACCACCTCGTTTTACATGATTGTCGGCTTAGTACCTCGTGATGAGGGCACCATTACCATTGACGACAATGACATCAGTATTTTACCGATGCATAGCCGTTCACGCCTTGGCATTGGCTATCTTCCGCAAGAAGCGTCGATTTTCCGTAAGCTTTCAGTAGAAGATAACATCATGGCCGTACTTGAAACTCGTCAAGAAATGACGAGGGAAGAGCGCCAAGATAAACTGGAAGATTTGTTGGAAGAATTCCACATCCAGCACATCAGAACCAGTGCTGGTATGGCACTATCAGGGGGTGAGCGACGCAGGGTGGAAATCGCTCGAGCTTTAGCGGCCAACCCTCAGTTCATTTTATTGGATGAACCTTTCGCTGGTGTTGACCCAATTTCGGTTAATGACATCAAGAAAATCATTGAGCATCTGCGCGATCGTGGTCTCGGAGTGTTAATCACTGACCATAATGTACGTGAAACACTGGACGTATGTGAAAAAGCCTATATCGTGAGCCAAGGGCACCTAATTGCATCGGGAACTCCGGCAGAAGTTCTCAATAATGAACAGGTGAAACAAGTTTATCTCGGCGAACAATTCCGTCTATGATTATATTAGGAACGGTAAGATTCTGAGCATTACAAGGTAAGTAACACTGAATGAAACCTTCATTACAACTCAAGCTAGGTCAGCAGTTAGCCATGACGCCACAGTTGCAGCAAGCGATTCGCTTATTGCAATTGTCGACACTCGATCTTCAACAAGAAATCCAAGAAGCGTTGGACTCAAACCCATTATTGGAAGTTGAAGAAGGCCAAGACGAGCCTCTAGCAAACGGTGAAGATAAGTCAGCGGTCGAGGCTGCTGATAGCAACAGTGCTAGCGAACCAACAGAAATTGACGTTCCAGATAGCTCCGATGTGATAGAGAAATCAGAAATTAGCTCTGAACTTGAAATCGACACGACTTGGGATGACGTCTACAGCGCGAATACTGGTAGCACCGGCTTAGCTCTTGATGATGATATGCCCGTCTACCAGGGTGAAACCACTGAATCATTACATGATTACCTCATGTGGCAGCTTGACCTAACACCATTCAGTGAAACCGACCGCACGATTGCATTAGCGATTATTGACGCTGTTGACGACTACGGCTATTTAACTTTGTCGCCTGAAGAGATTCATGAGAGCTTCGATAATGAAGAGATAGAGTTAGACGAAGTAGAAGCCGTTCGTAAACGCATTCAACAATTCGATCCTCTTGGCGTAGCATCGCGTAACTTACAAGAATGTTTGTTACTGCAATTGACGACCTTCCCAGAAGACACGCCGTGGCTTGCTGAAGCCAAAATGATACTTGCGGATCACATTGATCACCTAGGCAACCGAGACTACAAGCTCGTCATCAAAGAGACTAAGCTGAAAGAAGCCGATCTTCGTGAAGTCTTAAAGCTTATCCAACAGTTAGATCCTCGTCCAGGTAGTCGCATCACTCCTGATGATACCGAGTACGTAATCCCAGACGTATCCGTTTTTAAAGACAATGGCAAATGGACCGTTTCTATAAACCCGGATAGCGTGCCAAAATTAAAAGTAAATCAACAATATGCTCAATTAGGCAAAGGTAATAGCGCGGATAGCCAGTACATCCGCAGCAATTTGCAAGAGGCAAAATGGTTAATTAAGAGCTTAGAGAGTAGAAACGAGACGCTACTCAAAGTTGCAAGATGTATTGTTGAACATCAACAAGATTTCTTCGAGTATGGTGAGGAAGCCATGAAGCCAATGGTGCTCAATGATGTCGCTTTGGCTGTGGACATGCATGAATCCACGATTTCTCGTGTAACAACGCAAAAATTTATGCATACACCACGTGGTATTTTTGAATTGAAGTACTTCTTCTCTAGCCATGTTAGTACTGACAACGGCGGAGAATGTTCGTCAACAGCAATTCGTGCACTCATTAAAAAACTGGTCGCAGCAGAGAATACTGCCAAACCACTGAGTGATAGCAAGATTGCTGCTCTTCTGGCTGACCAAGGGATTCAGGTCGCAAGACGTACGATAGCCAAATATCGCGAATCCTTGGGAATTGCCCCTTCAAGTCAGCGTAAACGCCTATTATAAGGCACTAACTGAAAAGGAAAGTCTATGCAAATCAATATTCAAGGCCATCACGTTGATCTTACCGATTCAATGCAAGACTATGTAAATTCTAAGTTTCAGAAGCTCGAAAGGTTCTTCGACCACATCAATCAAGTGCATGTTGTACTAAAAGTTGAAAAAATTACTCAAATCGCGGAAGCTACGCTTCACATAAATCAAGGCGAAATCCACGCATCAGCCGATGACGAAAATATGTATGCCGCGATCGATTCGCTGGTAGATAAATTGGTTCGCCAACTTAATAAGCACAAAGAAAAACTAAACAGTCATTAATCATGCAACTGAGCGAAATACTGTCATTGGACTGCACCAAAAGTGCGGTCCACTGCACGAGTAAAAAACGCGCCCTTGAAATGATCAGCCGTATCGTGGCTGATCAAACGGGCCAAGATTCTACCGAGCTGTTCGAATGCATGCTCAATAGAGAAAAAATGGGCAGTACCGGTATCGGAAACGGTATTGCGATCCCTCACGCGAGAATGCAATCAAGCGACAAGGCCATTGCTGTCTTACTGCAATGTGATGAAGCAATCGAATTTGATGCGATTGACAATCGACCTGTCGATCTTCTTTTTGCGCTCCTTGTACCAGAAGAACAGTGCAAAGAGCACCTCAAGACTCTATCCTCTATGGCAGAACGTCTGAGCGATAAGCAAGTATTAAAACTACTGCGTAATGCTCAGAGTGATGAAGAACTTTACGACATCATGATTCACCAATAAGCAGGACTAACTCCATGCGACTAATCGTTGTTAGCGGGCACTCAGGTGCCGGTAAAAGTATTGCGCTTCGTGTACTGGAAGACTTAGGTTACTACTGTGTTGATAACCTACCAGTTAACTTGCTGGACGCATTTGTTCATTCTGTTGCTGACAGCAAACAGAATGTTGCAGTCAGCATTGATATTCGCAATATTCCTAAAAAGCTAAAAGAACTGACGAGTACACTAGAACAGTTAAAAACTGAGCTTGATGTGACCGTGCTTTTCTTGGACGCCAATAAAGAAACGCTACTCAAACGCTACAGCGAAACACGCCGAATTCACCCGTTATCTTTAGGTGGCACCTCCCTCTCGCTCGATCAAGCCATCGAGCGTGAGAAACAAATTTTGACGCCACTCAAAGCGCATGCAGATCTGGTCCTAAATAGTAGTGGGCAGTCTTTGCATGAATTGAGTGAAACCGTGCGTATGCGCGTTGAAGGCAGAGATCGCAAAGGGCTCGTTATGGTATTTGAGTCTTTTGGTTTTAAATACGGCCTGCCTTCCGATGCCGATTACGTATTCGACGTTCGCTTCTTACCTAACCCACATTGGGAACCAGCGCTACGCCCGCTTACAGGTCTGGATGCTCCTATCGCCGCATTTTTAGAGCAACACCAATCGGTGTTAAGTTTGAAATATCAAATTGAAAGCTTTATAGAGAATTGGTTACCTCTGCTTGAGAAAAACAACCGCAGCTACCTGACCGTTGCAATCGGTTGTACTGGTGGTAAGCACCGCTCGGTGTACTTAACTCAGCAAATCGGTGAATACTTCGCCAACAAAGGACACCAAGTACAAATTCGCCATACCTCACTAGAGAAAAACGCTAAGGAGTAGCCGTGGAGTTAAGTCGTAAAGTATTGATTCAAAACCGCCTTGGCTTACATGCTCGTGCAGCAGTCAAACTGGTCGAACTGGCACAGAGCTTTGAAGCGGTCATCACCATCGACAATGAAGAAGACAAAACCGCCACAGCAGACAGCGTAATGGGCCTGTTAATGCTAGAGTCCGCTCAAGGACAATACGTCACGATCCACGCAACGGGTGGGCAAGCGGAAGAAGCACTGGATGCCGTTTGCCACTTGATCGAAGATAAATTTGATGAAGGCGAGTAGTTTACTCGCTTTTTTCTTACCTCCCATTATCTTTCTCTTCCCTGACCTAATAAATAAATTTGCTTAGTATCATAAGTTGTTATTAAAAGGCGCCTAGAATTAAGTTATTATTCAACGCATTGTAAATATCAGGAATTGGGAGGAATGAATGGCAGAGCAAATTGAATTCGACCAAGCTCACCAAGCCCTCCAAGAAGTCACAGAAGCGCTAGAAAATGGTCGCTTCGTCCATGTTCGTCGTCAATTACAGGACATGGAACCTGAGGATATCGCTCACCTTTTAGAAGCCTCCCCACGGAAGAGCCGTGAAGTTCTTTGGCAACTCACCGACCCTGAAGATTATGGTGAAATCCTTGACGAGCTGAACGAAGATGTCAAAGACAGCCTCGTATCCAAAATGGCACCAGAAGCGCTTGCAGAAGCGACAGAAGGCATGGATACCGATGACGTGGCTTACGTACTGCGTAGCTTGCCTGACAACCTGTCACGCGAAGTCCTGTCGCAAATGGACTCCTCTGACCGTCTACGGGTCGAAACCGCCCTATCCTACCCAGAAGACACTGCGGGTGGACTGATGAACACCGACGTCATCACAATTCGTGGTGACGTCGATGTGGACGTAGTTTTGCGTTATCTACGTATGAAAGGCGAGCTTCCAGAAGCTACGGATGCCCTGTATGTGATCGATGAAGAGAGTAAGCTCATCGGTGAACTGCCGATCACGACGCTTATTACCACTCAGCCAGACGTAAAAATCATTGATGTAATGGAAGACGCGGACGAGGCCATCACCGTCGATACTAGCGACTCAGATGTTGCGAGTCTGTTCGAACGCCGTAATTGGGTATCTGCACCTGTTGTTGATGAAAACTTGCATTTGGTCGGTCGTATCACCATCGATGACGTGGTTGACGTTATTCGTGAAGACGCGGAACACTCGATGATGAGTATGGCGGGTATGGACGATGACGAAGATACTTTCGCGCCTGTTGTAAAATCAGCTCGCAAACGCAGTATCTGGCTTGGCGCTAACGTATTAGCCGCCCTTGCTGCTGCTTCCGTTTCTAATATGTTTGAGGCCACATTAGATCAAATGGCGGCCATTGCAGTATTGATGACGATTGTTCCGTCCATGGGTGGTGTCGCTGGTAACCAAACCGTCGCACTAGTGATTCGTGGTCTTGCTCTTGGTCATATCGGTGACTCAAACAAACGTGAACTGTTAATGAAAGAAGCCTCGATCGGCTTACTCAACGGTATCATGTGGGCGCTGATTATTGGTGGTATTGTTGTTGCTTGGAAAGGTAACTGGATGCTCGGAGGAATCATTTCCGCCGCCATGCTGACCAACTTATTGGTCGCAGGTATTGCCGGAGTAACGATTCCAATCCTATTGAAAAAAATGAACATCGATCCTGCTTTAGCTGGTGGTATGGCATTAACAACGGTGACGGATGTGATTGGTTTATCTGTCTTCTTAGGGCTTGCCACAATACTGATTACCTAACAGAAAAAACGAAAAAGCCTGATGAACACATCAGGCTTTTTTGATTCTGAATTGCTAGAAAAGCTTATTCACCCGCCACTTTCATGGTATCCAGTAGGATAGAGCCCGTTTGGATTTGTGAGCGCGTTTCAATATCACTACCAACCGCTACAATCTTGGTGAACATGTCTTTTAGATTACCTGCGATGGTAATTTCTGATACTGGGTATTGGATCTCGCCGTTCTCAACCCAGAAGCCTGCGGCACCGCGAGAGTAATCACCCGTTACCACGTTCACACCTTGTCCCATAACCTCTGTCACTAGAAGACCAGTACCGAGCTCTTTAAGCATTTGCTCGAAGTTTTGGCCTGTCGACTTCACGTACCAGTTATGAATCCCACCAGCGTGACCTGTCGGCGTCATCTTCATTTTACGTGCGGCATAACTGGTTAACAGATAAGTTGCTAGCACACCGTCGGTAATGATCTCACGGTCTTGAGTGTACACACCTTCACTATCGAATGGACTTGATGCCAAACCACGCAATACATGCGGACGTTCTGAGATATTGAACCATTCAGGAAGCACTTGTTTGCCTAGATGGTCAAGTAAGAAAGAAGATTTTCGGTACAGGTTACCACCGCTGATCGCCATAACGAGATGGCCAATCAAGCCTGTCGCAACATCAGCCGCAAACATGATTGGGTATTGACCTGTTTTTAGACGCTGCGCATCTAGGCGGTTAACCGTATTCTCTGCCGCCTTACGACCCACCGTTTCTGGGGTCCATAAGTCATCACGATGACGTGCCACGGTGTAGCTGTAATCACGTTCCATCTCGCCGTTTTGACCAACGCCAATTACACAACAGCTAGTACTATGTCGGCTAGACGCATAACTAGCTAATAAGCCATGGCTATTGCCATACACTTTCACGCCGTAATGACTATCATAACTCGCGCCATCACTTTGTTTGATTGCACTATTATAATTTAGCGCCTCTTTTTCTGCTGCAATCGCCACATTGGCAGCATAGTCTGGATCGGGTGCGTCAGGGTGGAAAAGATCAAGCTCAGGGATCTCTTGCACCATGTATTCTTTCGGTGCAGGGCCTGCAAATGGGTCTTCAGATGTGTAATGTGCAATATCTAGCGCCGCTATAACGGTTTGCTCGATTGCAGCTTCACTTAAATCAGACGTGGAAGCACTGCCTTTGCGTTGACCTCGGTAAACGGTAATGCCCAGCGCACCATCGCTGTTGAACTCGACATTTTCTACTTCACCCATACGAGTTGAAACACTTAAACCAGTGCTTTTAGTAATTGCGACTTCGGCGGCGTCAGATTTTGCCGATGCAAGCTTTAAGGCTCTTGCGACGGCTTGCTCTAGCTCGGTACGTTGCTCAGCAACCTGCTGTTTAATATCCATTGTCTTTCACATCTTGTCTTTGATGAACAATAGGATAACAAGAATTTCGCTTTCTCCCCATGATTCTTGTTAAAATAGTCATAATATTAATCAAAACACAGGCAACTGAAATGGCACGTAAGAATCAAAAAGCGCCATGGGAACCAGAAGAAGAGATCATCTGGGTAAGTAAATCCGAGATGAAGCGAGACATGGAAGAACTGCAAAAGCTAGGTGAGGAGCTTGTCGGCCTCAAACCTTCAGTTCTAGAAAAGTTTCCATTGAGCGAAGATTTACGAGAAGCAATTGCTGACGCGCAACGCTTTAAAAATGAAGCGCGTCGTCGCCAATTACAACGTATCGGTAAATTGATGCGTTACGAAGATCCAGAGCCAATCCAAGCCGCACTGGATAAAATTCGTAATAAGCACTCTCAATTAACGGCGGTATTCCACAAACTTGAAGCGTTGCGTGATCGCGTAGTGGAAGAAGGCGACAAAGCCATTGATGACGTAATGGAAATGTACCCAGAAGCGGATCGTCAGCGTCTACGCCAACTTGCTCGCCAAGCAGCGAAAGAGAGAAAAGCTGGGAAACCAGCAAAAGCGTACCGCGAAATCTTCCAGATCCTAAAAGGTCTCAACGAAGAAGAGTTTTAATTCGAGGGCTCAAGCAATGAGCATTCGATTTAAACGCAAAAAGCAGACGTCAATGTCTGCTTTTTTTATCTTTGGTTTTACAGTCAGCGTTACACTAAGCGATTAACGCGGTCTCCGCGCTCGAAAGCGTTAATGTTCTCAATCAAGATTTCCGCTAAACGTTGGATAGATGAGTCGCTGCCCCATGCAACATGCGGTGTCAGTAACAAATTAGGTAAACTCATATTGGCAATCAGCGGATTGCTCTCATCAGCCGGTTCTTGTGTAAAAACATCAAAACCAGCCGCTGCAATTTCTTGCTGTTTTAAGGCATCCACCAGTGCGCTCTCATCCACCAAACCTCCACGCCCTGTATTAATCAAAATGGCGTTGGACTTCATTTGTTGCAACTCTGCTTGACCAATTAAATTCTGAGTATGATCGTTAAGCGGGCAATGCAAAGTCAGCGCATCGGAGCGTTTTAATACTTCCTCAAACGACACATAACCAGGCCGACATTCTGCCGTCCCTTTACGCTCAGAAAACAACACGGTCATTCCTAACGCTTGAGCCAGATTCGCCGTCGCTTGCCCTAGCGCCCCACTACCAACAACACCTAACGTGCTACCACCAATATCCCCGATTGGGTGAGTAAAAAAACAAAACTGCTGGTTACGCTGCCACTCACCTGCGGCAATATCTTGGTGGTACCCAAATAAATTCCGTCTTAAAGCGAATAACATTGCCATCACGTGCTCGGGCACCGAACGCGTCGCGTAACCACGTACATTAGCAACCGCAATATCATGATTAGCACAGTAGTTTACATCGACGTTGTTAAAACCAGTTGCGGCAACCGCGATCATCCGTAATTTTGGTAGTTGCTCTAATACATGTTGGTCAAGCACGACTTTATTGCTAATCACGATATCGGCATCTGCTAACCTTTCTATTACCTGCCCAGGCGCAGTTAGGTCGTACTCACGCCAGTGGTGCGGAAAGCCAGGTCGTGGGATCTCAATATGTTCTGGGATGGTCGCTCGATCTAAAAATACGATGCTTGGCAAAGACATAACAACTCCTTGTTCACGGCTGAAAGACAGGATACATCAACCACAGTAACGAAATAGCCAAAAATAGCGAACTAGAAAGAACCGCTGTTGAGTGCAATTGGCATTAAGGGTGTGGCAACGTTTTATAATCAGGCAATGTACGCTCTGGCGAAAAATAGTTAAAGATCATCGCCTCGGCTTCAGGATAAAAGTCACAGGGTACAAAAATACTGCTCAACTGTTCTGTGACTGGGTGATAAAAACTTAACTCCGCAGCGTGCAACTCTAAACGCTCTGAAAACTGATACGCCTTTTCAGTTGCATAAAACTCATCACCAATAATCGCATGACCAATCGCCATCAAATGCACGCGTAACTGATGCGATCGACCAGTAATGGGCAGTAGTCGCACAACGGTCGTATGGGTGCCATCAGGGTGCACTTCACGCTTCACTACTTGGAATAAAGTTTGAGATGGTTTGCCGTCGTCAAAACATACTTTTTGTCGTGGACGATTTGGCCAATCACAAATTAATGGAAGATCAATATTCCCTTCTTGCGGCTCAACATGCCCCCAAACACGTGCGTAATACACCTTGTGAGTGAGGCGATATTGGAACTGCTTTTTTAATGCTCGCTCCGCGGGTTTGTTTTTCGCCAGCAACATCAACCCTGATGTCGACATATCCAAGCGATGCACAACTTGAATTTCTGGATGCAACTCTTTGAGGCGGCTCCACATGCTGTCGTAATGCTCTGTAAGGCGACCAGGGACAGACAGCAGCCCTGATGGCTTATTCACTGCCAGAATGTCGTCATCCTCAAAAACGATATCAACCCAAGGGTCGGTGGGAGGGGTATATTCAAGCATTGCCATGGGAGATCTCTACAAAATAAAAACGCCGCGATTATATACCCAAATAGCACCCAGATGCAGGGTTCGGAAGAAAAGTTCAACCCAATAAAACAAAGTCAATCCTTTAGCATAAAAACTAAAAATAGCACGTTGTAAATTTAGTTTGACAACAAGACGCATAACTGAATAGAGTGCTAGATGCACACAGCATGATATTCGCAAAGAATACTTAAAATAAATACACCAAAACACAGCATTTAAAAGACATTACCGTTGCGCAGTATAGGGCGATCGCTCAGCCTGTCATGTACTGCGGTATGTATCTCTTTAGAAAGATACATAAGATAAAAAGGACAATAAGCAATGGACTCCGCCGTTATAGATAAACCCCAATCCAAACTTTCCTTATTTTTTCGTTCGCTAGGCCCCGGCATATTAATGGCATCTGCTGCGGTCGGTGGCTCTCACCTCGTCGCATCAACCAAGGCTGGTGCGATTTATGGTTGGCAATTGGCTGCACTGATTCTGCTCGTAAACCTGTTTAAATACCCTTTTTTCCGAGCGGGCGTACAGTACACCATGGGGACAGGGCTCACCTTGGTTGAGGGCTACGCGAAATTAGGTCGGCCTTATCTATGGCTATTTCTATTTCTGAGCGTGGTATCGGCCGTCATCAATACCGCCGCTTTGTTGATGTTTAGTGCTAGCTTGCTGGGCTACTTCATTCCGTTTTCACTATCAATGGCATCACTCAGTATCATTGTGATTGTCACCTGCCTGATCATATTATTTGCTGGCCATTACAAAGCGCTCGATACGCTATCTAAAGTGATCATGTCGGTGTTAACCATCGCGACTTTACTCGCTGTTTCTATCGCCTTTGGTAACCCTGTTGAGCAAGTAGCCAACTTCGAGCCGCCGTCACCTTGGTCTATTGCGGCTATTGGTTTTATCGTCGTGACAATGGGGTGGATGCCTGCACCGATAGAGATCTCCTGTTTAACCTCAGCGTGGCTAAAACGCCAATCAAGCCAGCAAGAAGTAACATACCGCTCTGCTCTATTTGACTTTAATGTCGGTTATATTGGCACGGCGTTTCTTGCCATTATCTTTGTATCGCTAGGCTCTTTGATGCTTTATGGTTCTGGCGTTGCGCTTGAAAGCTCTGGCGTTGGCTTCTCCCACCAATTGGTTGGCTTATATGCGGCAACAATTGGCGAATGGTCTCGTTACTTAATCGCGGTAATTGCGTTTTTCTGTATCTTTGGCAGCACGATTACCGTTATTGATGGCTACTCACGCGTTATTTCTGACTCTCAACGTCTACTGCGCTCACAACCAGACACTAACCCTAAAACCACTTCAGCGATCATGCTGGTAGTCTCCTTACTTGCATTAGGTATTGTGGTTTTCTGGGCTTCTGCGTTATTGCCTATGCTGAACTTTGCGATGATTCTCGCCTTTATGACCACGCCATTCTTTGCTCTGCTAAATTACACCTTAGTGAGCAAAACTGAGTTACCTGAGCCTTTGGCTGTTGGACCTAAACTAAAGTGGTTGTCGATTGCAGGCCTGATTTACTTGTTTGGCTTCTTGGCTGTATTTATCTGGTGGAAGTGGTTAATGTAAATGAGGTAGCTATCAGTGATTAATGCATTCCGCATAAAGAAACTAAACCGTAAATAAAGAAAAAGGTCTTCAACTGAAGACCTTTTTTTAATGAGCAATAAATACTTACTTAGTTGTGGCTCACCACAATCAAACGCAGCGAGTCGAGCTGAACCTGAGCTTGGTTGATATAACCAGTAAGCTCTTTAATTTGTGCGTCGATAGCTTCAATTTCTTCGTCACGAATATTTGGGTTCACCGCTTTCAGTGCTTGCAAACGCTCAAGCTCTGCATTCAAACTGTGCTGCATATCTTGATGAGCTTGCTTGCGTACTTCTTCGACCTTCTCTTCAATAAGAACATCACCGGCTTCAATTAAGCGGTGTACGTCTTTCTGTACCGACGTAACCAACTTGCTACCTAAGTGACGGTTTACAGGGCTGAGCTGGCGGTTAAAGCTTTCAAACTCCACTTGAGCAGACAAATCATTACCACGCGAGTCCATCATCAAACGGATTGGCGTTTTCGGTAAGAAGCGCGCGATACCACTGCGTTTTGGCGCTTGCGCATCTACCGCGTAAATCAACTCAAGAAGAATAGTCCCGACTGGTAACGCTTTGTTTTTCAATAGAGATACCGCAGACGTCCCCACCCCTTCACTCATAAGAAGATCGATACCACCCTGGATCATTGGGTGTTCCCAACTGATAAAGTGCATATCTTCACGAGATAACGCTGTATCACGATCAAACGTGATCGTCGCTCCTTCGTATGGCAGACCTGGGTAGCTTGGCACCATCATGTGCTCAGATGGGGTCACAATCAGGGCGTTTTCACCTTTATCGTCTTGATTCAAGCCAATCGTGTCAAATAGAGAAAGTGCAAAGGTGACCAGATTGGTATCGCCGTCGGTTGATTCAATTTTCTCAACGATTTGTTGTGCTTTTTCCCCGCCATTTGAATGCATTTCTAATAGGCGATCACGGCCTTGCTCCAATTGGGATTTCAGCTCTTTATTCATTTTTGCTGACGCTTCAATGATCTCATCTAGCGTGCTGGTATCACCAGAGGCAAGAATTTCAATCAGATCATCGGAGTACTTATCGTAAACAGCACGGCCTGTTGGGCAGGTTTCCGCAAAAGCGTTCAGGCCTTCATCGAACCAACGTGCTAAGATCGCTTGCGATGTGCCTTTCAGGTAAGGAACATGAATGTCGATATCGCGATTTTGACCGATACGGTCCAAACGACCAATACGTTGCTCAAGCAAGTCTGGGTTGAATGGCAAGTCGAACATGACAAGTTGGTTGGCAAACTGGAAGTTACGACCTTCAGAGCCGATTTCGCTACAGATAAGAACTTGTGCTCCACCTTCTTCTTGCGCAAAGTAAGCCGCCGCTTTGTCACGTTCAAGAATCGACATACCTTCGTGGAAAACGGTGGCGCGGATACCTTCACGCTCACGCAGTGCTTGCTCCAATTGCAGCGCGGTACTCGCACGAGAAGCAATCACGAGGATTTTCTCGCTGCGCTTCTCTTTTACTTTTTCAAGCAACCAATTCACACGCGAGTCAAACTGCCACCAGCTCGCGTCATCGCCTTCAAATTCTTGGAAAATTTCTTCCGGGTAAAGGTTCTTCATCGCACGTGCTTCAGAACTCATCTTACCGCCAATCATCCCAGCAACACGCATTGATGTAGTGTATTGCGGTGGAATATCCATTGGCATCAGATGCACGTTACGCGTAGGGAAGCCTTTGATGGCCGCGCGCGTATTACGGAACAGAACACGCCCTGTACCATGACGATCCATCAAGTTATCGATCAGCTCTTGGCGTGCCGACGCTTTAGCTTCTTCGTCCGCTTCACTTTCGATAATACGGAAAAGTGGTTCTACGTCTTGTTCAGACAACAACTCAGTGATCTGGTTTTTTGCTTCATTAGGTAGCTTTTCACCGGAAAAGAGTGAAGTAATCGCATCTGCTACGGGCGCGTATTGCTCTTCTTCCTCAACGAACGCTTCGTAATCATAGAAGCGGTCTGGATCCAACAAACGCAGACGAGCAAAGTGACTCTCACGACCAAGCTGCTCTGGCGTTGCAGTCAGTAGCAACACACCTGGAGTACGTTCAGCCAAGCCTTCTACCACTTGGTATTCACGGCTCGGTTTATCTTGGCTCCATTCAAGGTGATGCGCTTCATCGACGACCAGTAGGTCCCATTCACCTTCCAGTGCTTGTTCAAAACGCTTGCGGCTCTTGCGTAGGAAATCCAAAGAACACAGCACATATTGCTGAGTATCAAATGGGTTTTCTGCATCCGCAAAAGCTTCGATACAGCGCTCTTCGTCAAAGATAGAGAAATGCAGATTGAAACGACGCATCATCTCAACCAGCCATTGATGCTGCAGTGTTTCAGGCACCACAATCAAAATGCGTTCGGCACGACCAGACAGAACTTGTTGGTGGATGATCATGCCCGCTTCGATGGTTTTACCCAAACCTACCTCATCCGCCAACAAGACGCGTGGCGCGTGACGACGGCCAACTTCGTGCGCGATGTAAAGCTGATGAGGGATCAAACCTGCACGCATACCACATAGGCCACGCATTGGGCTCTTATGCTGCTCAAACTGGTTGGTTAGCGCACGGTAACGCAGAACAAAGTTGTCCATACGGTCGATTTGACCGGCGTACAACTTATCTTGAGGTTTGTTAAAACGAATTTGGTTGCTAAGAAAAATCTCACGCAGAACAACAGCGGTTTCTTGCGTGTCTTCACGAGTACCGAAATAGGTGTAAAGACCTTCATCTTCCAGTACTTCTTCTACTTTTAGAGACCAACCTTCTTGGCAATCGATGACATCCCCAACATTAAAGGTGACTCGGGTAACAGGTGCATCGTTACGTGCGTAAACTCGGTTTTCCTCTGACGCTGCAAACATCAATGTCACAGTACGAGCATCCATTGCTACAACGGTACCTAAACCTAAATCGCTTTCCGTATCGCTAATCCAGCGCTGCCCCAAAGCAAATGTCATGAATTGACTACCTCGTTATTAGTTCTTGATTCGTATTTCTTGTTGGTCTACTCATGCCCGTAGGCATGGATAATAGTTTAGATCTGATTCTGGCTTCTGCTATGCCGATAGCATTCGTCATTCCAGTATGAACTGAGTATTTTTTAAGCCAGCTCAACATGATAAATCGGACGTAGCCTATACGCAGAAAAAGGTCGCTAATCTTACTTGAAGCTGTGATTTAGGTCACGCCGAAACCGCACCAAGCAGAAACTTTTTTTCCCAAACTCTAAATGCAATCAAATTGTAAAATACTCATGCCAATTATTAAGTTGTAGAACGTAAATATTACGTATACTTCTAATGAGGGGCGTTTAAAACCATTGCATATGATTTAAGCGCGTTAGTACACGATTAGGATCAACACGGGTTTGCAGTAAGTTGTCTTGCTACTCGGTTGCACACTAGCCGACATCAGCCCGACAACCTCTATTGCAAGCAATCAGAGTTAGGTCACTTCACACCTATTTGGAAACGACCTAACAACTCGCATGCAGAGCCGTACTACGGCAAGGAGACGCTATGGGCGATACCGATCGGAAACTGTTTGTACTCGATACCAACATTCTTCTTCATGAACCCTTTGCCATCTTCTCTTTCCAAGAACACGATGTCGTTATCCCCATGACCGTGTTGGAAGAACTCGACCGAATCAAAGACAGTAAGCGCGACGTTGCAAGAGATGCGCGCGTGGCTATTCGCACCTTGGAAGATTTGTTTAAAGAAGCAACGCCAGATGAAATCTCTGAAGGCATTCCTGTTTCTAAAGACAACCCCGACCAAGGTACTATTTCCATTTTGGCGGATTTTGAACTGCAGGAAACTGTCAAAGCCTTCGCCGACAAAGCCGGTGACAACCGTATTCTCAACGCGGTGCTTTATCTGCAAAATAAACGTGCACCACGTGAAGTGGTACTGATCACGAAAGACATCAACATGCGTCTGCGAGCCAAAGGGGCTGGTGTACGCTTTGTTGAGGACTATAGAACCGACCAACTGATTGACGACATTCAATACCTAACCAAAGGCTTTCAATTGCGTGAAGGTGATTTCTGGAGCGGTATTGAGGAAGTAGAAAGCTATGCTCTGGGCGGAAAAACTTACCACAAACTCAGTCGCGAACCCTTCGACCCAACCTTTATCAACCAATACGTTATTGATGAAGACAGTGACTTTGCTGGTCGCGTAGAAACCATCAATGAAGACAAGCTAACGCTTCTCGACCTGAGCCGCGAACGTCTAATGCATCGTAAGGCTTGGGACATCACACCTAAAAATATCTACCAGGGAATGGCGTTAGATGCCTTACTCGATCCAGAAATTGACTTGGTGATTCTAACGGGTGCGGCGGGTAGTGGTAAGACATTACTGGCAATGGCAGCAGCATTGGAGCAAACCATTGAAAAAAGCATGTTCGATAAAATTATCGTAACACGTAACACGCCAGATATCGGTGAATCCATCGGCTTCTTACCCGGCTCCGAAGAGGAGAAAATGATGCCGTGGTTAGCGGCGGTGACCGATACCTTGGAAGCACTACATAAACACGATCACTGCACTGAAGGCTCATTGAAGTACATCTGCGATAAAGCCAACATTCAATTTAAATCGATCAACTTTATGCGTGGCCGTTCGATTCAAAATGCGTTTGTACTGCTTGATGAGTGTCAAAACCTCACTGCATCACAAATCAAAACCATCATTACCCGCTGTGGCGAAGGAACCAAAATCGTCTGCTCCGGTAACTTGGCGCAGATTGACTCTCATTACCTCACCCCAGTGACATCAGGATTGACGTACATGGTTGAGCGCTTCAAGAACTTTGAAGGCAGCGCAAATATTCACCTCAACGGCGTGGTTCGTAGCCGCTTGGCGGAATTTGCTGAAGAAAACCTGTAATTGACACCGACTCACAAAGCAAAAGAGCGCTCTAATGAGCGCTCTTTTTATAACGATTCGACTGAGTTACTCCGTGCCACCCACTGTCAGTGAGTCCAGCTTCAAGGTCGGCTGACCAACACCAACTGGCACACTTTGACCTGCTTTACCACATACGCCAACGCCCTTGTCGATACTTAGGTCGTTACCGACCATAGACACTTGCTGCATTGCTTCGATACCTGAGCCAATCAACGTCGCACCTTTAACAGGGCGCGTAATTTTACCGTTTTCAATCAAGTACGCTTCCGATGCAGAGAACACAAACTTACCCGAAGTAATGTCCACCTGGCCGCCACCAAAGTTTGGCGCATACAACCCTTTCTCGACCGTCGAGATAATTTCTTCTGGCGTATGTTCACCTGGAAGCATGTAGGTGTTGGTCATACGAGGCATTGGCAAGTGTGCATACGATTCACGACGACCGTTACCCGTTGGATTTACACCCATTAGCCGCGCGTTTAGCTTGTCTTGCATATAGCCTTTCAGCACACCATTCTCGATAAGCGTGTTGTACTGACCGTTTACCCCTTCATCATCCACATTCAGTGAACCACGAAGGTCTTTTAACGTGCCATCATCGACGATGGTACACAACGAAGACGTCACTTGTTGACCCATTTTGCCAGAGAAAACCGAAGATTCCTTCCGGTTAAAGTCACCTTCTAGGCCATGACCTACCGCTTCGTGTAGCAACACGCCAGGCCAACCTGAGCCCAATACCACTGGCATCATGCCAGCTGGTGCGGCTTCTGCTTCAAGGTTGATTAACGCCATGCGAATCGCTTCGTCTGCGTAATGAAAAGCTTGTTTCACACCATTGCTTTCCGTTAAAAAGAAATCGTAACCGAAACGGCCGCCGCCACCAGCACTACCGCGTTCACGTCGTTCACCTTTTTGTGCGAGCACGCTAATAGACAAACGCACCAAAGGACGAATATCGCCTGCATAAGTACCGTCTGTTGCCGCAACAAGCATCTGCTCATGCACACCGCTGATGCTGATCGAAACTTCTTTAATCAATGGTTCTTTAGTGCGGATGTAAGCATCTAGAGATTTGAGTAATTCTGTTTTTTGCTGCTTTTCCCATTCAGCTAGTGGATTCACAGCCGCGTAGTACGCTTGGTTTTCGGTGCGTTTAAACGCTTGGACTTTGCCATTTTGCCCTTGCTGAGCAATACCGCGCGCCGCCATTGCACTCTGCTTCAGGCCTTCAGGCTGGATTTGATCAGAGTAGGCAAAGCCTGTTTTCTCGCCAGTTACTGCACGGACACCAACACCACAATCAATGTTAAAAGAGCCATCTTTGATGATGCTGTCTTCTAGAACCAGAGACTCATGCCAGCTGGACTGAAAGTAAATGTCCGCATAATCGATCTGGCGCGTCGCAATGCTGGCAAGCGTGTCAGCAATGTCTTGTTCTGTCAGACCATTTGGGGCAAGGAGTGCCTGTTCTATTTGGTTTGTGCTCATAGTTAGCTCTTTTATTTCCGTCTCAATTCATTTTGAAAGCGACTGTGTTGAGTCAGCGGCATATTCTGCCTTACTTGTTGGCTTTGTGACAAATCTATCTCAGTCACCAATAAACCTACTTCATCCTGAAGCTGTTTATGGATACGTCCCCAAGGGTCAACGACCATTGAGTGTCCCCATGTTTTTCGTCCACATGGATGCGTTCCAGTTTGTCCGCTTGCCAAAATCCAACATTGTGTCTCAATCGCTCTAGCTCGCAATAATACTTCCCAGTGAGCTTGCCCCGTCACAGCGGTAAACGCAGCGGGCACCACAATGATATCCGCCCCTTTTTGACGCAATACTTTATAAAGTTCTGGGAAACGTAAATCATAACAAATACTCAATCCAACACTGCCGATATCAGTTTCCGCAACGACTATTTGATTACCCGCCATAAACGTATCCGACTCACGATAACTACCATAACCATCGGCTACGTCGACATCAAACATATGCAGTTTGTCATAGTGAGCAATGCATTTACCGTGCGGCGGAAATACCAGTGTTGTGGTGGTGACACCTTTTGCGGTTTGAATGGGCATGCTTCCGACAATTAGCGTTAACTGGTTCTTTCTAGCGATTTCACAGAGCCGCTGTTGAATCATGCCACTGCCAAGTGGCTCTGCATGTTGATGATAAGCTTCGCGACTGGAAAATAGCACTGTATTTTCAGGAGTAAGAACAAGTTTGGCACCTTGCTTGCTCGCTAAAGCACACTGTTTTTCAATGAAGTCCAAATTCGCGTTAATATCCGGACCCGAAGTCATTTGAATAATGCCAACACGCTCCATGTGTTTCCTCCCTATTCCATTATATTCGGTGAGTTATTTGGCCTGTTCACGCAGTTTTTCTGGCAGCTTGTATTCACCTTTACTTCGCGAAATTTCTTTCACCGTTGGTGAATCTAGTGGGCCTTTCACTTCATAATTGACTTGAGTGAAGACCTCAACCACCGGAGATATCACCGTAGAGATGGCCAAGACATACAAAGCAGTTTGAGGCGCAACGGCAAACGCGGTCAGCATTGGTAAGCCTGATGTGATGTCTGGTGTGAATTTCACTTCCGCATCAACCATTCTGCTGTTCATATTAGCGATACCGCGGATTTGCATTTCCCCTGCTAACGCATCCATTACGATATCATTGGTGATAAACACACCGTCTTGGATTTTGCCCGTTCCCGAGATCGAGTTGAATGCCATGCCTTTATCGAATACATCGGTAAAGTCGAGCTGCATCTTACGGATGATAGAATCCAAGCTGAACAAGCCTAACAAGCGTGCCGCACCACTAACTTCACTGATCACGCCTTTACCAAATTCCGTTGAGACGTTTCCTTGCAAGGTTTGTGTCTTCATTGACCAAGGTGCGCCGTCCCATTCCATATTGGCATTGATCTCAAATGGTGCTTGTTGAATGCCTGATGTAATACCAAAGCGCTCCATAAGATCGGTGTTGTTATCACCTTTCATTTTCATGGTTAAGTTGGAATGGCTACTCTCTTTCGTCAGGTCCCACCAACCACTCATATCAATGCGGTTTTTGCCGCTACTAAAGGTGATATTTTTCCACTCCAAGCGGTTCTCACGACGCTGTAAATCAACATTAACTTTGCCCACTTTGTAGCCTTGCAGCCAAAAATCATCGATGTTCAAAGTTAAGTTTGGCATCTCTGCGTGAAACTTGCGGTCAAAATTGGTAATCAAAGGTGCGTTTTGATCTTCACTCGCAAAGATTGAACTGCGCTCTTTGGTCATCTCTTCAAACCCTGGGATGTACAGATGCAAGTGCTCTAGAGAGACCGATAGATCATAGGGTTTCAGATAGTTAGCTTTCCCTTTAACCTCTTGACTGTCCACATCGAGTTGCCAACTCAAATTTTTCTTGCTTGCTGAAAAATCCACATCATGAAACTCAATCCCACCGAGCTGTAAGTTTGGCGTTTCAACTTCAATGCGTGTCGGCAATGGAATGGTCGGCGTTTTCATGCTTGCCAAAACAGACGATGAAGGCTTGCTCTCAGAGACCTGCGCAAGCTCAGCCCATTGGTCTAAATTCAGTTCTTCGACACGCACCGAAGCATCGTGCCCGACAATAGGACTAATCCGGAAGCCACCTTTGCCAACCATTAAATGAGTCGCAGTCAGAACCGGGACATCGCCAGCGATATCTATCTCAGTTTGATACTTCACATTTGGGATCTGTAGTCTTGCTGAAATACTCTCTTGGTTGCCGGATGCTTGCAGTTTCGCTTGTCCAGACTCGCCAATTTGTTTCGCTAAAGGATAAGGATATTGACTAGCCAGACGATTTAGCTGCGCCAGCACTTCAAGCTGATAAGTGAAACCAACATCATTGAGTTGCAAGTCAATGTCCATTTGCCACGGCGCATGGCCAGAAACAAGGTTTAACCAACGCTCACCGACATAGGGTTTGAGAGGCTCGACATCCCAATCTCCTAATGTATTAATTGTCACGTTGTAGCCTTGCTCCGCACTCTCTCCATGGAAATCAAGAGAGATAGGCTGTTGTAATAATTCGGCCGACAAACCCGATGTGGTAACCACATCATTGTCGAAGGTGATGCGCCCTGTGGCGTTTTCAAGCGTCATTGGCGGCGCTTCAATATCAACACGATTTTCTGTTAAATCTGCATAACCCCAAGCGCGAGACTCTTTCTCAAAATCAAACGGTATATTGAGTTGAAACTCAGAGTAAACGGGACCACTCACTTGCAGCGCTGTCAATGCGGCACCGACTGAATCCACTAATGGCGTCGCCATCATGTAGTCACGGACTTCATTACCCGGCGCGCTTGCTTTCGCTTCAATCTCGATGTGTCCACCTTCTGCCAACTCAGGGATTCGCCCAGTGATACGCTTGGCATGAACGCCATTTAGTGTGGCTGATTTTGAATCCAAATACATGGCATCATTTTCAAACAGCAAGTCTAGCTGCAAATCCGTGATGGTTGGCCATGCCGTATCAAAGCTAAATTTCGCGTCTTTTAATCCAACCCAAGCTTGGAACATGCCATTATGTTCTTTGTAAGGAAAATCACCTAACTCGCCATACCACAACAATTTCGCTGTATTCACTTTTCCGCCCTGAATCGCGGTCGAAAGATAGTCGGTCAAGTCTTGTCCAAGTGCCAGAGTCGGTAGATAGCGCCATGTTTCACCCGCGTTGTAGAGATCCGCTTCGGCATAGAACGATAAAAATGGGCTTTGTTCTTTTGGGAAATCAAGACGAAATGCCCCCAAAACTTGAAGATCAGGCGTTGCTGCCGTCACTTTATCCGACCACAAACGCCAACCCGCATCATCTTGCTGCCAGATAATATCGACTTCACCTTGTTTGATATTCAGCGGAGCTTGGAATACATCACCGTACGGAAAGACATCATCAATGACGGTGACTTTTGCTTTAGCTTGATTCACATCCCCCGATACGCTGCCCTGTACGTGATGAAACCCGGGTAGGAGCTCCCATTGTGTCATCGCGAGTTCATCCAGTTCAGCCGAGTAGCGTAAGGTGTCTAAACCACCGTTCATTGACAATCGGACATCTTCGACCCGACCTTTCGGTGCTAGTTTGTTAATAAGGTCACTGGTCGACTCTGACTCCGGAGCCAGCTTGATGAGCGGAATGAGTGCTTCGATGTCGAGTTGAGAGAGATTAAGCATCCAGCCGTTTGGTTGCCAATCAAACGCGACGTCTAGCTCTGGCCAAGGGGTATTATCGGTTCTGATCTGAAGTGAGTGGCCATTTACTTTCCAGCCTTGTTTATCTGGTCGAAGATTGAAAATTCCAGACTCAATAAACAGCTCATGATGTCCATCTTCATTCCACACCAACTCGGAAGGCAGCAATTCAACATAAGCATCATGCGGTTGGCTATGTTTGAGCGTTAGCCAAGTATTTAAGCTGACTTTACCCGACTCTGCTCCTGACTCTTCTTGCATGTAAGTGGTCAGCCAAGGTGTGACCGAGACATCTTGAGCACTCACGTAAAACTCACCAGATACATCACGCAACGAGCCATGATCTTTAAAGTTAGCGCTTACTAACAATGAGTTCAGGCGAACATCGGCAATGCTAACCGTGCCTTCGGCTACGTGACGTTTCCCTTGATTGCTCCAACGAAGCTGCTCAATATCTAAACGGCGAGTTTCACCTGACACAGACTTATACCAAATCCGTGAATCGCTAATAGTGAAATCTTCGAACTGACGTAAAAGAAGTGAGTCGAGTTGGTCAATGAGTTTCACTTCGCTCTTATCCACTTCAGGCTTCGGATCTTGACGATGAGAAGTCGGCAGAATGTCTACCGTGTGAATGTCTAAAGCGAGGTTATGAATGGTAAGGTCTGCAACTACAGGTTTAAGTTGAAAAAGAGATTGAATAAGATCGAACTCAATTTGGACTTCTTCAACAGCGAAGCGTGCATCTTGCACGTTTGGTAGATTTGCCTCTAAACCCAGTAACGCAATTGAGGGATGATTATTGCGCCACGTCCCTGCGACATTGGCAATAGAAACGTCAAAACCTGTGCCTTGTTTGACCCAGGTTTTGATCTCATCTTGGAAATGGTTAAGTTGCGGCAATGTGACGCGCAGCGTGGTCACTAATATGGCTAATAACACCAATACAGTAACTAAACTCCACGCACAAAAACGCCCAAAACGGTTAACACCAGAATTCACAAATGTTCCAAATTACATCATTACGACGTCAAACTGTTCCTGAATGTACAGGGGTTCAGCCTGAACTCGCACTTGCTTGCCAATAAATACTTCGAGCTCTGCCAACGCATGAGACTCATCGCCCAACAGCGCTTCAGCAACAAACGGCGATGCGTACACGACAAAATTATCGGCGTCGTAAGCACGGTTCACACGAGTAATCTCACGTAATATCTCAAAGCATACGGTTTCGACCGTTTTCACGCTGCCACGGCCTTCACAAGTAGGACAGCCAGAACACAAGATATGTTCAATACTTTCTCGCGTACGCTTGCGCGTCATTTCAACTAAACCAAGCTGGGTAAAGCCGTTGATGTTGGTTTTTACTCGGTCTTTCGCAAGTGCCGTTTCCAGTGAGGTAAGTACTCGCTGACGATGCTCTTCGGATGCCATATCGATAAAATCAATAATGATGATACCGCCGAGGTTACGTAAACGTAGCTGACGCGCAATAGCTTGCGTTGCCTCTATATTGGTATTGAAGATCGTCTCTTCGAGATTACGACGACCAACAAATGCACCTGTGTTGATGTCGATGGTGGTCATGGCTTCGGTTTGATCGATGATCAAATAGCCGCCCGATTTTAGCTCGACCTTGCGCTCTAAAGAACGCTGAATTTCGTTTTCGGTGTCGTACATGTCAAAGATTGGCTTGTCACCTTCGTAAAGCTCAAGCTTATCTGTTAACTCCGGTACATACTCAGAAGTGAATTCTTTCAGGTTTTCATATTCAAGGCGGGAGTCGACCATGATCTTATCGAGCTCTGTGCCAACAAAGTCACGCAGAATGCGTTGAGCTAAGCCGAGTTCACCGTAAAGTGTTGAACGCGTTTTGTATTTTGAGCGACGCTCCATGACTTTTAGCCACAAACGCTTTAGAAATGCCGCATCTTGAGAGAGCTCTTTTTCATCAGCGCCTTCTGCCGCGGTACGAATGATAAAACCACCGTGCTCATCGCAGTAATGGTTCACCACCTTTTTCAAACGCTCACGCTCTTTCTCACTTTCAATACGCTGCGAAACACCGACATGGCTAGCCCCCGGCATAAAAACAAGATAACGCGAAGGTAAGGTGATATCCGTCGTTAAACGCGCACCTTTCGTGCCGAGCGGATCTTTGACCACTTGCACAACAATGTCTTGTCCCTGGCGTACCAGCTCAGAGATATCACGGACTTGAAACTGCTGTTTTTCGTTTTCTGCCACACATTCGGTATGGGGAACAATATCTGACGCATGTAAAAATGCCGCTTTATCTAAACCAATGTCGACGAAAGCCGCCTGCATACCTGGTAACACTCGGCTTACTTTGCCTTTGTATATATTGCCCACAATACCGCGACGCGATTCGCGCTCGATATGTATTTCTTGTAGTACTCCACCTTCAATCATGGCCACACGAGTTTCACTCGGGGTCACGTTAAGCAGCAATTCTGCACTCATGTGCACACCTCAAAACAATTATAAAAATTCTTGAATTAGCTGATCGGTTTCGAACAAAGGTAAGCCTACTACAGCGTGATAACTGCCTTCGATTCGGGTGACAAATCGCCCTCCGAGTCCCTGAATACCATAACTTCCAGCTTTATCGCATGGCTCTCCTGACTGCCAATATTGTTCGATTTCTTCGTGAGTCAGTGGTTTGAACCACACGTCAGTGGTAACGACCACTGAATGTTGTTGTTCCGATGATACAACGCTCACCGCAGTCATCACTTGATGACGACGACCCGATAAGCCAGTAAGCATACGCTTTGAATCTTCAAAACTTTTTGGTTTTTCTAGCACACGGTCATCGCATACCACGACCGTATCAGAGCCCAATACAACGGAATCAGGCTTAGCCAACGCTAAGCCTGCCTGAGCTTTTTCCAAAGAAAGACGCAACACGTAATCTCGTGCTTGCTCATGAGCCTGTTTGGCTTCCTCAATATCAGGCAATACGATCTCAAAATCATAACCCAGTTGAGCAAGCAGCTCTTTTCTTCTCGGAGAACCCGATGCGAGAACGAGAGATAAGCTTTTCTTCACCGCTTTACCTTACGTGCCATGCACGACGAACTCGTCGCATTAATAAAAACATCCATGGCCAAAGTATACAGTTTATTGCCGCCGTCCACAGAGATAATGGATTAAATACTACGTCCTGGTTCAAATATTCCCCACAGAATATCAAAACTTCCAATAACGCAGTAAAAAAGGCAATTAAAATCGACTGTTGCCACAATGCCATGTTACGAATCAACAGGAAATTCAGCGCAACGAGGTAGATAACGATCGACATCATCATGCCACGAATTCCAAGCGTTGAGCCGATCAAGATATCCCACAATAAGCCTAGCACTAGCGCAGTTCCGACGTTCACTCGGTGCGGTAGTGCCAACACCCAATAACACGTAACAAGGAACAACCATGAAGGGCGTAACACATCTAACACACCTGGCCATGGAATGGTTTGCAGTACCAGTGCAACGAAGAAACTGACGCCAATCACCATTCGGCTACTCAATACATTATTGGCCATCGGTTACCTCTTGTTCTTGCTCTAACCCTTCATCTACATTGGACCGCAGTACTTTGTGTTGGCGGTCTTCATTCGGCCAAATCAGCAGTAGGTAGCGTAAGCGATCAAACTCCACAACCGGCTCAGCCTTGATTGAAGCGAACTCTTGACGCGTATCGTGATCCACATTGGTAACCGTCGCGACTGGGTATCCCTCAGGGTAAATGCCACCTAAACCGGATGTCACCAATAAATCACCAACCTGAATATCTGTGCTGGTTGGAATGTGTTCTAGTTGGATTTCATCCATTTCACCATTGCCCGATGCGATCACTCGGATATCATTGCGGATCACCTGGACAGGAATTGCATTTTTCGCGTCCGTTAGCAGCAGAACACGTGCGTTGTGCGCTGCGACAAACGTGACCTGACCAACGATGCCTTTCTCATTGATAACAGGCTGACCAACGTAAACACCATCAATACGGCCTTTATCGATCACCACTTGATGACGATAAGGTGAAGTATCCACCGCCATTACTTCTGTCACGACTTTCTTTTCATCACGGACAAATGAAGATCCTAACAACTTACGTAAGCGTTGGTTTTCTTCTTTATATTGGTCGAGCAAGATAAGCTCGCTTTTCAGGCGTAGCACTTCTCGCTTTAAGCTGCGATTGCCTTCAACCAATGCCTGATGAGAATTAAAACGTTCAAATACGCCATCGAACATACTACGAGGTAAATTCGCTGCGTACTGAATCGGTGCAACCATACTGTTTAGTAGGTATCGAACGTTGGAAAACGTATCTAGACGACTATCGGCCAGCATTAAGCTCGCCGACACGATGACAGCAAAAAACAGACGTAATTGCAGAGACGGACCTCTGCCGAAAATCGGTTTCATCTTGTTTTTGACCTGATTGCTTCCATAATTATTGAGCCTTACTTGGCAACCTAAAAATACTTAACTAAATACTTTTAGGTATGGAGCATGTTTGAATTACAGAGAGAGCAGAAATGAAGGTGAAGCCCGACATGAGCTTCACCTAAACCTTTATTCTTCAGAGAACAGATCGCCACCGTGCATGTCGATCATTTCTAGTGCTTTACCGCCACCACGCGCAACACACGTTAGTGGATCTTCCGCGATAACCACAGGAATACCAGTTTCTTCCATTAGTAGACGGTCTAGGTCTTTAAGTAGTGCACCACCACCGGTTAGTACCATACCGTTTTCAGAAATGTCTGAAGCAAGCTCTGGTGGACACTGTTCTAGTGCAACCATGACTGCTGATACGATGCCAGATAGCGGCTCTTGAAGCGCTTCTAGGATCTCGTTTGAGTTCAAGCTAAAGCTGCGTGGCACACCCTCTGCAAGGTTACGACCGCGAACTTCAATCTCTTGAACTTCATCACCAGGGTAAGCAGAACCGATTTCGTGTTTGATCTTTTCAGCCGTTGCTTCACCAATCAAGCTGCCGTAGTTACGACGTACGTAGTTGATCACAGCTTCATCAAAGCGGTCACCACCGATACGTACAGACGATGAGTAAACCACACCGTTTAGAGAGATAACGGCAACTTCAGTTGTACCACCACCGATATCGACCACCATTGAACCTGTCGGCTCAGATACACGAAGGCCAGCACCAATTGCCGCCGCCATTGGCTCGTCGATTAGGTAAACTTCACGCGCACCAGCACCAAGTGCTGATTCACGAATTGCGCGACGCTCAACTTGGGTAGAACCACAAGGAACACAAACAAGAACACGTGGGCTTGGCTTTAGGATGCTGTTATCGTGCACTTGCTTGATAAAGTGCTGAAGCATTTTTTCGGTTACGTAGAAGTCAGCGATTACGCCGTCTTTCATTGGGCGAATAGCGGAAATGTTGCCAGGTGTACGACCAAGCATCTGTTTTGCTGCGTGACCGACTGCAGCAACGCTTTTTGCAGAACCTACACGATCTTGACGAATAGCAACTACAGAAGGTTCATCAAGGACAATTCCTTGCCCTTTTACGTAAATTAGAGTGTTGGCTGTACCTAAATCGATAGATAGATCGTTAGAAAACATGCCACGAAGTTTCTTAAACATACTCTTCGCTCATCCTGCAAAAATATAGAAGACAAAAATTGCTCTAAATGTACCAATGCCTCGCTGTCACAGCAAGGTATTGGTACACAAACATGAGCAGAAAGCCTCAATTTCTTGCAGTTTCCTAACTTAAGGGCAAAAACCTAAGTTGTTACTGTCCGGTTAACCCTGGCTCACCACGGTAAATCACGCGATCGTTACCACGATGAATACCAAAGGTGACGACGGATGATGGGTTTTCTTCGGAGCCATCATTGTCCCAATCATATTTGAGCCATGGTAAACCATTTTCAGAGTCATCAAGATCTAACCAAACGCGTGTTTGCTGACGGTATGGTTCTGCTTGAGTTGCAGTAATAGAACGAGAAGAACCAGAAGCAACTTCTCCACCAGCTCCTAACGTGACTGCTTTGGGAGTGGCTCCAGCACCTGTTGGCCAAATATGCGTTTCAGCGGCAGTGACACCTTTCACATCGGTTTGATTGTCATTAGGGTTGGCGATAAAGCGGCTACCATTCCAGTACTCAACTCGAAGTGGCACATGCAATGTCGAACCTTGGTTACCACCTACATCATCTAGGTCAACACGACCAAAGCGGATGTCGGGTTGCCTAACTAAGCGGGAGTTGAAATCTCCGTCAGTAATGTACTCAACAGGGTCAGCATTGTTGGTATATATCAAACCTATCTCTGATTTGGCAGTACCAGTCACAGAGTTAAATGGTCCATCAGGGTAGCTACCACCAAGATCTTTGTTCCAACAAGCACTGCCGATACACTGACCACTATTACCGACTGAGAAGTCTCCGATACTTTTATCAGATTCGTTACTCCAGTCTCCTGCGCCAAAATCAGGCGCATCGAATCGATCAGAGTAATGGTCAATATCGTCTAGGTTGAACTCCGCTTTTGTAACAAAGTCTGCATAGTTCTTAATCGCAGATTTGTTAGCATTCAATGCCTCCACGCTAAACTCGACCCCATCAAAAGGCTGATTCATATAAGCAAAACTTTGTGAACCAGGGTAATTCCAATCGCTGGCGATGACTTGGAAGTATTTAGGATAGAAACGACCAACGGTGACGTCATATTCATCTAATTTCTCTCCCAAATACGTTGCTTTAGTTTTAAGGTTTAAAGCGCCAACTTCATCCCAAACGTATTCAACTGTTTTACCCGATTTAGCTTCTTCAGAGCTAAAGTCTAAACTTGAACCTTTACTTGGATCTAAGTTGGCGATATCACCACCCGATGGGTACAAGACAGAAAACTCAGCATCAAGTGGCGCAGCCGTATTTGAATCAGAGAAATAGTTTTGTGTCAGTGGGTATTCACAAACATTGGTAGCATTACCACGTGAGTCGCTATGAACGACTGGTTTATAGGTCACATTAAAGCTTTCAGCAGAGGCAATAAAGCCATCACCAGTAGCTTGTGTCGCAGGGTTAGCTTTTCCACCATTTTTCGCCACAATATTACATGCGGCAATTTTCCATGGTCGAGACTTAACGCTGAATGAGCCATTGAGAACCACTGATTCTTGCTCACCTTTATCTTCATCCGGAGCTATTGGACACTCATCTGAGTACTGAGGATCACACGTGAAATTCGCATCTTCGAGTTTGATTGTGTACAAGCCCGACTCCATTAGCTTAAAGGTATCTGATGTCTTACCTTGCTCTGAGTCAATAAATTTAGGCTCATATGTTAATAAGCTCGCGTCACTGCGCCCGTCAGCTGGTGTTTCGATTTCCAACTGAACACTTGGTGAGCCCGTGTAACTTTTCACTACCGTTTGCTGACCATCGCTACAAGCTAATATTCTTGTTTCTATTTGATAATTTTTACCAGCTACGATTGCTTGGTCATCTACGTCAAACTTGAATGGTACAAATTTGAAGGTAGACGTCTGCGTTTTTGATGGATCATTGTCCACCGTAACCTTTAACGTATATTCGTCATTAAGCTCAATACCATTTTGATCTGTAACGGTAACTTGTAGCTTCAACTTACCAAGCTTCGAAGACACATTGCTTGTAGTAAAGCTTGGGTAAGTGCCTGTACCAGTGCTATCAGCGACTTCTACAGAGAACTTATCGGCATCAGGATAAACCTGCACAGTAACCCCTGTACTTTCCGCATAGCCATCATTCTTGGTTTCTATTTCAAAGCTAGGTTGCTCTGTCCCGCACATCAGCGCATATTGTGTTGCTGGTGATAGCGTTACTTCATAGTTGTCAGAAGGCGTAAAACAGTGGTTATCGGTCGCTATAATTTGTGAGCTGTTGTTCATCTGAATTCGTCTTGCAGTGATCGCACCATTTACAATCGTTGAGTTGCTCAGGTAAACATCTTTTTCACTATATAGTAGACCTGTAAAAACTGCGTTTTGACTAAGTACAACCTGCCCATCACTTGAACCATGTACAAGCACAACTAACTCAGCGTCTCCCACTTCACCAAAGTGGCTATCGTTATTACTTATCGATAGGCTTTTTGTATGGATAGTAACTTTCTCTCCATCAGGTATTTCAATGACTCCTGAATTGTTTAAGTTGATACTCCCCACCCAATAAGTACCTGTTTTAAAAGTTACCTTGCCTTTACCTACAGTTAGGGTGCCAATCACCTCATTATTGCTAAACTCACGCTCATCTTGCCATATATTCACATTAGTTAAGTTCGGATCATCAGGAGACCGAAAACTTTCAAGCTCCTGTTTTTTCACTCTCAAACCTGAGTCACCCAGACAGCTTTGGCCATCACAGTTAGCTTGGTTATGCATCGTAATATCTGCTGGGCGGAAACCAACGTAACGCTTACCGTTACTTAATTGCGCGCCAGAAATTTTGGCAGTATTACTCATCTCAAGCTTGGCATTATTATTTGAATCCCATGTTTGAGCTGGCGAAGGGAAAAGTTCACAAACTCCATCAACTGGCGGTTTATCGAAAAGGAAGTATGAGAATGGTTCGACAACGTGACCACGCTCCGAGTCTCTCTGCATATCTTCTTCATTGATAAGGGCTACACCTGTTTTTGTCACTGAGCAGCGACGTAGCCAACCACCATTGTTACCATTACGCGTTCTTTTAGACGCAAGTAATACAGGTGCAGACTTAAAGCCAGAAACAGGAAAATTACTCACTTGTAAGCAACCCTCTGTAATTGGTTTAATGACGTTGTCGTCCAATGCTCCCAACGTATTTCGTGTAGAGCCATCCCCTAACCAGAACTTACGACCATTCACAAAGCCTTGCCCGAGACCAGCAACAAAAGCTACGTCCTCAGATTTAGCTAGCACAGCATTCTTCGTAACTTCTGAACGATCTAAAATCAATGAGAAGCCTTGCACTGTAGGATTAAGTGCAATTGAACTCAGCCACAAAGGTTGCCCATTAATGTAGTTATTCTTAGTTTGTAATTGAACTAAGACGCCAGGGGCAGACGCAAAAGAAGTATTTAGACCAAAGTCCCTAAATAGCACATTTTTACTTTTGTAGGTTGTACCGCCAATATTCGAATAAGTAAGGTCGGAGCTTACCTTACCTGCAACAATCATGGCATCCCCATCAAACTTGATAACACCAGGTTCGATAACGAGGTAGTCTATGTCTTCCATGGGAGCATCAACGAAAGTCACCCTCTCACCTTGATTATTGTTGTCCGTGCATCGCCACTTCCCGTTATTGTTTTGCTTCAATCGCTTACATGCCGCGCTATGTGGCGGAAACAACTGCTTTACTGTGGCCTGAGTTTTGGACTTTGACCATATACGTAAATTTGAAGGATACTCCGTCCTCTTATCCGCGAAGTTAGACATTGACGCATCAATCGTCGACATCACAAAGACAAGCGGCTCTTCATCGTAGGTGTTCTGAAACTCGATATCACATGTAACACCACGCTCATTATTCAATACCTTACAATTTTCAGCAGGGATGGTGCCAAATTCAAACTGAGGGTTGTTATTTACTGCAGCAAAACTGATTGACGAAAAAAGGAAAAGAGCTACCGCAAGTAACGATATTATTATTTTTTTCATTATCTTACTCCCTCACCCAAACTTCTTGCTGTCGTTGAACTTGTGATAAACCTGAGCCACAAATGGCCACGCTTTTGATTACATAAAGGCCAACACTCTTACCATTATCGGTTAATACCCCAGTATTTTGGCAATCCAACTGAGTAATTTGGCATCCCTTGTCGAATAAACCGCTGCCCGGTGCTCGCGAGCCATCTTTAATACCGTTACACACACTCACTACGGCCGCCGATCGATTAACAGGGAAAAACTGCGTTAACAGCCAGTCATTACTCGACTGAGCGGTAAACCATGCTTTAGTCCCCAAAAATTCCCGTGTTACTCCGCTTTGGTTAGACCAAGTCACTTTCATTAGTGATGCCGCCAAATACCCCATCACGATAATGACAAAGAGCGTCACAATTAACACATTGCCTTTTTGCTTATTATGGAACATTCAGCACCTGCACATCTTGTTGATACACACTACTTTCACCGGACTGTTCAAACACGAACCTAAGATGCACAAGCCCGCCTCGATGAAGCGATGTATCGTCATATTTGAAATAACTCTGAGATTGATCATTAGCATACACAAGGTTGTCGGCAATTATTTCGCCGTTACGCTGTATCTGTGTGCCTACAAAGCAATATTTCACTGACTTAGATGGATCATAGAGATAGTGTCGATTAGAAACGGAGCGACTAGTTACTGAACTAGCGCCGTTAATGATCTTGTATGATTTATTCGAATCTGGAGAAAGGGCTCCGACATCAACACTATGAGTGGATGAGGTTAAATCACTTAACCGTGTTGGGTTAATCACCATTTTCAAGCCACTATCAAATTCGGGAGCATTATTACCAAAAAAACCCACCACAAACTGTATATCATTACCAGAAATCGCATAAAAACCAGAGTGCTCTATAGGCATAAAAATCAGGCAGTTTTTCTCTTTCTCATCGATAAAAAAACTATTCGGCACCGCATGACGAATCTCTCGAGATATTTTCTCAATAACGAATTGCGCCTGAGTTTGTAGTCTCTGCCTATCAATAGTATCAGCATAGCCCTTTGCTCCTAACTGCAAATAACCAGCAATTCCGAGCATGATAAAACTACCAACCACAATAGTGATGACCATTTCTATTAAAGTGAAACCACGATTTTTCATTAGTAGTTTCCCCTTATCGAAGACAGTGTTAAAGACTGTGTTTGTCCGGCGTAAATAGTCATAGTGATTCGTTTATAAGCCGTGATATCTTCCAGTGAAGGATTATTGACACCCGTTCCATCTGATTCAGCATATTGCACTTTCACTTCAACTCGAAAGTTCTTGTAATCATTTGCCATAGACGTGCCAAGAACGTTACTCAGCTCGTATAACGGCGTAGAGTTACAGCTGGCCTTTGTACCTTGTGTATACCAGCAACCGATATAGTCATCGACATCATTAAAACTAGCTGGGTTTGATTCATCGCTATCTGCCCCAAGACTTGTGGAACAATCCTTACCACCAAGGACAGTCTCACCACAGCGGACTAAACCACCATCAAAGTCACTGTTTTCATCGAAGCCTCGCGCCAATATCTGAGACATGAAACCTTGGCCTAATGCGGCCGCGCGGGTTTGATAATGAGGGATGGCGGAATCTCGAATTTGAGGGACAAGAAAAGAAGTAAACGCCACCATCGCAATGCCCATTAAAACAATCGCGATGATCATTTCTATCAAAGTCATGCCACTAGATTTCTTCATGAGCATGTACCTTTAGAAACATAGCCTTGAGTATTAATTTCAACTTGGCAGCGGCTTCGACCATGCTTATCTTCAATCAGGATTGAAACCCCACCACTCGCTGAGTTTATTGGATTACCCAATAAATCAAACTCGATTGGATTAGTTACAGCATTGGTCAGTGAAAACTTTGCGGATTTATCAACAACCATGTCACTACGAGTGTCTTGTTCCTTGCTAGCCAGGCCGCATGCAGCACTAGACCCGATGCAAGAGCTTGTAATCGACAAACAAAAATTAGTGTAGCTAGAGTCCTCTCCAGCTTTGTAGCTACTGGGTAGACATCTTTCAGGATAAGGCTTGTTTGGGATGCTGATATTCGACTGCATACGATTCACCTGCACTTGGCGAATAACAGAAATCACGCGTTCTTGTAATGCATATGCAGAGAAACTGCCAGAGCCCATAAAACGGCTGGCTGCAAAAAGTGAAAGGATAGAGAGGAGAACAATCACGAGGATTAACTCCATTAACGTAAACCCTAATGCAGAGCTGCGAATTTTCATAACCCAACCTTAGGCTTAGAACAAGCGAGATAAGTATACGATGAAATTATGAGATTAATGATAGGTTTATAATTTTTCGATTCGAAGTGTGAACAGACGAACAAATAACCAATATCTAGTTATTTTGCCCTTTTGAACGACTAATCTCTTCTTCAATTCGATCGTAAGTTTCTTTGTTGCTTAGCGTCTCAGAAACGTGCTCAGCGGTCTGCTTGGTTTGCTCCCACTTCGCTTCGTAAGTTTCTGGTTCAAAGCTGATAAATCTTGGTAATACCACATAACCGATCATACCTAAGATAATCAGTACAACTACAAACTCTATTGCACTAAGACCCGATGATTTACGCATATGAACTATTCCGAAATTAATCAAAATAAAGAGATAAAGGCCAGACTAGCTGGCCTTTTGAGTAATATTTATTACTTACACTCATTCGCAGTTTTAGTAACAGCGACTGTTGCTGGAGTATCTTTGTCTTTAGCTTGAGTGTATTTAACACATTTCGTGTCGTAGTTATCGAAACCGTATGAAATGTATTTAGGGTCAGCATTAGTATCTACTTTCTTAACAACCCAATCTTCCGATAGACCATCAACAACTAGAGATAGCGCTGCCGAAGTTGCTTCTGGGTAACCAAACTCTAGGTTTAAAGTTGAAGTACCGATACTGATTGCACCGTCAGCTGTTGCCTCTTGACCTTCAATTGCTGCTTTACCGTAAGTAATGCCAGCAGCACCAGTCATAGCACCTTTCAAACCATCAAGAGCTGAATCACGAGCATCATCTTGCAGGTTAAGGAAACGTGGTGCTGCAGTGACCGCTAGAATACCTAGGATTACAATTACCACTACCAATTCGATAAGGGTGAAACCACCTTGTCTTTTCATTGTTTACTCTCTCTATGTAAGCATGCAGTACAACTGCAAAGTTTTGTTTAGGTCACGCGACCATTTTGGATATTGTCAAAACGGTTTGGGGCAGCAACGTTCACTAAAACTGACCGTGAAGTGGATACTGTATCTACCGCTTGAGCAGAATGACGATTCGCCATTATTCAGTTCATGCTGCAATGAGAAAAACACATTATTGTTTACCCACTATTACAGCCTGTTACTTATGGTAATGATTGCATTATACCGACTTTCATTACCAATTATAGTGATTAGGTGTCAAAAAATTCACTCCGCCGACATTTCGACGTCTATTTTCAGTTGATTAGCAGTTGAGATAACTACAATCGACTGACCATTTTCATAAGTGTAGTGACAGACATAACGATCAGTTTTGATGGCTCCACTGATATCTATTAACTTGTTGGTCATTATTTTACGTTGGGGGTAATGCACCGCTAGCCAATAACCACAATCTAATACACCTTGCTGAGTAAAGGGAGACACTAACCCGTCCTCAGTCATAGTAAGGTTAAAACCATCCATCAGCATATGCTCTGGCTCGCCTTGTACTAGCCAAGCTTGACGATAACGCTGAACACTATCTTGCATCCAAACTCTCGCCAACTTAGCCCCAGTTACTTGTGCTTGCTCGGTCACAGGACGTAATTTGATCGCCAAACCCACCGCCATAATCGTAGCAATAACCCCAAACACAATAAGCGTTGCTCGGCTTTGATTTTCAACCACCTATTAGCCGCCTTTGATGATGTCGAGCATTCCCCACATTGGTAAGAAGATACCCAATGCCAGCACCATGACCATGCCTGCGACAATCACCAAAAGTAATGGTTCTATTCTTGCGGTCAGCGTTTTTAGATCGTAATCGACTTCTCGATCGTAAAAGTCCGACACCTCCAGCAGCAACTCATCAATACGACCAGTTTCTTCACCTACTGCAATCATCTGAATCACCAATGGGGTGAATATTTTACTGTTGATGGCCGTCACTGAAATGGTGCTACCCGCTTCAATTGCGGACTTCATCTCAAGAATTCGGTTTTCTAAAAAACGGTTCCCTAAGGCTTCCCCGGCCAAAGCCAAAGACTGGTTAAGTGGCACACCTGATTTCAGCATCAACGAAAAGGTTCTGGCAAAACGAGAAAGCTGCGCACGATTAACGATATCGCCTACAATTGGCAGCCGAAGCCGAAACTTATCGAACTTCTCCCGACCATCAGCCGTCGCCACCCACGCTCTGAACACTGTAAACGCGCCAATCATTGCCACAACCAGCAACACCCAATAATTAACAAAGAAATTAGAAGTCGCGATCAAAATACGCGTCGGCAATGGTAGCTCAACCCCAAAGCGCGTGAACATCGATGCAAACTCAGGGATCACCAAGATATTCAATACAAACATGGCGATGGTGATAAAGATAATGACAAACGTCGGATAACGCATCGCCGCTTTAATGCGTTTGCGAGTCTCAAGTTCCTGTTCGTAGTAATTCGCCAGTTGCAATAGCGCTTGGTCAAGCCGACCCGTATTCTCACCGACGTTGATCATAGAAACAAATAGTGGGCTGAATACTTTGCTGTGTTGCTGCATCGCAGAAGACAAACCTCGGCCATTACTCAGTTCAGAAACGACATCTTCTAGCGCCTCTTTGAGCTGTTTGTTTTCGCAATTTTGCAACAAGCCACGCATAGAGCGCAGCAAAGGTACGCCAGCTTTAGTCAAACTAAACAACTGGCGAGAGAAAAGAATAATTACTTCCAACGGAATAGCAGGCACAAACAGCTTAGATAAGCTCACTTGGCTTTTTGCCGACTCTTTCTCTAAACGTACATTGAGCGGGATGACCCCTTTATTCATCAATGCTTCCGCCGCAGCTTCTGAGTTCACTGCTTCGATTTTGCCGTTAGTGGATGAGCCGTCTAACGTGCGGCCTTGATAACGAAAAGTTGGCATTCACTTACCTATATGAAAATGGGATCAGTCTTACCAGAAGCATCGCCCTCACCTAGGGTCATCACTTCATCCAAACTGACGGTGCCTTGTAGCGCCAGTTCCATTGCAGAAGCAAGCAGTGGCTTATAGTTTTCTGAGCGGCGCGCGGCTTGCGCAAAGCCAACCGCATCATTAGCGCGCAATTTATCCATCATCTCTTGCTCAAGTTCGAGCATTTCAAACACACCGATTCGGCCTCGATAACCAGTCAAGTTACAGTTTTGGCAACCTGCGCCTTTATAAAAAATGGTGCTAACTTGATTTGGGAAACGCCCAGCTAACCACTGCTGGCGAGACTCATCTAAGTGGTCTTCTGTTTTACAATCTGGGCAAACTCGGCGCACAAGACGCTGCGCCACCACGGCTCTGACCGCACTAGCAACCAAGTAACCCGGCGCCCCCATATCGATCATGCGTAACGCACTGTCGACAGCATCGTTGGTGTGGAGAGTGCTCAATACTAAATGCCCCGTTAGTGCAGCTCGCAGACCAATTTCTACCGTCTCTTGATCACGCATCTCACCAACAAGAATTATGTCTGGGTCTTGACGTAAAAAGGTTCTAAGAACACGCGAGAAAGTTAGATCGATCTTACTGTTAACCTGTACCTGAGTGATGCGAGGCAGACGATATTCAACCGGGTCCTCTGCTGTAATGATCTTTTTCCCAGGTTCGTTGAGCTCACTCAATGCGCCGTAAAGCGTGGTGGTTTTACCTGAACCTGTCGGCCCGGTAACCAAAATCATGCCGTGCGGACGCGCCAACTGTCGACGTAAGCGAGCAAGCAAGTCTGGCGGCAAGCCCGACTCTTCTAACGGACGCAAACCAGCGGACTGGTTAAGCAGACGCATTACCACAGATTCTCCGTACTGCGTTGGTAACGTCGACATACGAATATCAATTGATTGGCCACGAACTTTGATATTGAATCGGCCATCTTGTGGCAAGCGCTTTTCAGAAATATCTAGGTGTGCCATCAACTTCAGTCGAAGAACCAAAGCCGATGCAATGTTCACTTCATTTAAGAGCGTTTCATGCAATACGCCATCAATACGCTGGCGCAAACGCAATACTTGATCGTCTGGCTCAATATGAATATCCGAAGCTCCAACCTGTACCGCATCTTCAAACATGGAATTAACCAGCTTTACAACGGTAACCTCTTCACTATCGGCTTCATCAATACCGTAATCAAAGCTTTGTACATCTTTATGCTCTTCATGCAGCTGCTCAGCAAAGGAGGCGATCTCTTTAGTACGGCGGTAATAGCGGTCAAAGCTTGAAATGAGCTGACGCTCTGAAGCCACAATGAACTCAAGGTTGTATTGGCCCAACAAGTTCATCAATGATTCTTGGATGAACAAATCCGCTGGGTCGCTCATAGCAACGCGCAGTGTGTCCCCATTTCGAGCAACGACCATCGCACGTAAGCGACGTGCGTGTACCTCAGGTAGAATCTGCACGGCTTCGGCATCCACAGGCGCACGACCAAGATCGATCAGTGGCAAACCAAGCTGCTGAGACAAGAAGTCCAACATTTGCTTTTCGGTAATAAAGCCAAGGTCAATTAACGCATCCCCTAGCTTCTGCCCGGTACTGCGTTGTGCGTTTAGTGCTTGCTGGATTTGTTCTTCAGAGACGATACCTTCCTCAACCAGAAGATCGCCCAAGCGTTTTCTCAACTGAATTTTCATTGTGCGCTCTCCAACTCTTTTAAGATGCTCAAACGGTCACGGATAAATGCTTGCGATTGATTCGAAATGCCAACTTTACCCAGAGCTTGGTTGTAAGAGTTAATCGCGGCAGTAAAAGCCAGGGCGCGCTCTTGTTGAATAGCCAAACCTAACCACCAGCGCGCGTTTTCCGGCTCACGCTGAGTTAGGAGTTGATAGCTCTCAAGCGCAATGTCATTTTGCTTGTGTTTTTGTGCCAATGCAGCACGCATCGCCAAGTAATCTCGACTTGGTACTGGAGGCAAATGAACAAGCGGGCTCAGCGCCGCTTCAGGTTGATTAGCTTTCACTAACAACTTAGACAAGGCCAAGCGAAGTACTTGGTTGTTCGTATCTAGGTTGATACCTTCTTGAATAATCTCATATGCTTTACGCGTGTCACCTTTACCAAAGTACAACGCTGATAGCTTTTGACGCGTGTCTGCATTCATTGGCTCATAACGCAACGCCTCGGCATAAGCCGACAACGCCGTTTGCATATCGTTAGCATCCAGTGCTTTTTCCGCTCGGCTAACCGCTTTAAGAGATAATTGGCGGTGAGTAAGCTCAACCTGCTCAATACGCATTGAGCTGTTTTCTGATGTCGTGCGGGTTACGTGATTAGATTGTTCCTCGCTCGACATCGTTGCTAACTGCGCGAGTAAAACTGCCTCTTCAGAGGCGATATTTATCTCAGATCTTAGCGTGAACCTATCAGTCTCTTGCATGTGAGGCTGTTGCGCTACCGGCTGTGTGGCTGGTTTGGTGTAAACCACTTGAGTTGTATCGGGCGTCATTTTACTCGTTGGCGAGTGAGTGCGCTCCGATGAAACAATTGGTGAGACATTCACAGACGACAGTGGCATAGCGTCGGTTTGAAACTGTGATAGCTCGCCTGAAGGGACAGGACCGCGAGAGACCGCCCAGCTACCAACCGCAAGGCTTAACGAAAAACCGGCGACAAGCCAAAGCCAAGGTTTACTACGTGAGACTCTTGGAATCTCCGCACGAGTAAGCTCTGACGGCGATGTTTTTTCAGCAAGTTCTGATAATGCTTTATTGATGGCACTCAAGGTTGACTCCATCCCCAAAATACGGGTGTTTTAAACTTAGGTTTACGGGCATCAAACGTATCGTGCATAGCGGCGTAAACGTGATGATTTTTCAATAGTGTGCAACGCTCATTAAATGCAGCAAGCAACGACTTGTGGCTAATTTGGTTTATCAAGCGCGGAATCCCCATGGATGAACGCCAAATCGCTTTTTTCTGTTCAATAGAAAAAATGTGCGCCCCATTTCCTGCTTTATCTAAACGATTATTGATGTAAGCCACGCCTTCATCGATAGAGAGAGGACGTAACTGGCAGCTAAACGTAATGCGTTGACGAAACTGCCTTAGCTCATGGTTAGCCAATCTTTCATCCAACTCAGGTTGTCCGAATAACACCAATTGAATGAGCTTATCTTGTCCCGTTTCTAGGTTGCCAAATAGACGCAATGTTTCTAAAGCTTGTGGGGAAAGAGCTTGCGCTTCATCAACGATCAAGACGGTTTTCTTTCCCAAGGCATGTACTTGAATCAAGTGCTCTTGAATGAGGGAAACGATGCGCAGCGGATCATCGTTCTCGATACCTAACTCTCTGGCGACAGCAAACTGCAACTGCTCCCCATTCAACACTGGATTGGGTAAGTAAATAAGCTCAACTTCAGATTCAATCTGCTCGATCAGCTTACGGCATACCATGGTTTTTCCAGTGCCGACTTCTCCCGTCACCTTAATCACCCCTTCTCCCATTTGCACGGCAGCTAGGATGGTTTGGATCGCCTCATAGTGAGGGACTAACCCCAAGAACATTTCTGTATTTGGGGTTAACGAAAAAGGCTGAACTCGGAACCCAAAGTGTGACAAGTACATACTCGAATCACAAACCTATTGAAAAACAGAACCTTTCCCAGCGCTTATTGCGCATCTGGGAACCACTCTTGCAGCAGATCACGAGAGCGCTCTAGCTCTTTCTGCCAAGAGTTCACGCCAACTACGGTCGGTTTTAGCAAGATGACCAATTCTGTTTTCTCAGTTACGTTATTCACGTTGCGGAACAAATGCCCCAGTGCTGGTACATCGCCCAAAAATGGGACTTTAGAAACAAGCTCACGATTTTGCTGTTTCATCAACCCGCCGATAACCACAACATCGCCATCTTTAGCACGAATAACCGAGTCTGATTCACGAATAGAGCTTTTCGCTAATGGCAGTTGGATGTTTTGGAAATCTCCGCCCAAGTTCAATTGCTTCACTTCTTCCGTGACTTCAATAACTGCGGGGTGAACATGCAGGAACACATTGCCTTTGTTATCAATTTGCGGAGTCACATCGAGGGAAATACCCGAGAAGAATGGCGTCAGTTCCACTTCAGGAACTGCATTTGAGTTTTCACCGTTGCCTGCATTGCTCGATAGCTCGGTAACAAAGTACTCATCGGTACCCACTTTGATGACAGATTTTTGGTTGTTGGCAGCGGTAATACGAGGGCTCGAAAGGACGTTCAAGTCACCTTGCGTAGACATGAAGCTCAACACGGCATTGAAGTTACCATCCGAAATAGTCACGTTAGTTTGACCGCCCAATAGCGTGCCAATCGCATCCAATGGTGGTAATGTCGACGCAGGGCGGTTGACTACGATACTACCCGAGTTACCAATTGACGCCGATAAGTTTGACCAGTTGATGCCTTGTTGGTAGCCATCATTCAACGTCACTTCTAGGATTTTAGCTTCAAGAATGACCTGGCGCTGCATGCGCTCCTGCGATACACCTAAGAACTCGCGTACTTCGCGAATATCATCTGGAAATGCTCGAACCGTAATAACTCCCGCTTGTGGCGTTACAACCACACTTTGCCCTTTGCCTGAACCAATTAGATTCGCAACGGCTTGCTGCAGCATCGGCCAGAAGTCACTTTCAGTGATGGTTTCGATGCGTGTACCGCCCGTAGATGTGGTCGAGCTATCGTTGTTGTTTCCATTGTTAGAGTCTGACGAGTCAGAACTGTCTGAGCTACCACCAGAATTAGACGTACCAGCCGAGGTTACAGAGCCCGTAACAATGCTGGTTAATGAGCGACCAGAACGCTTGAACTGCAGGTAATCGACTGGAATGGTCACCGTACGCATACCTGCTGGGTAGATTTGAATAACTTTGCCAGACTTCACCACGTCATAGCCATACATATTCTGTACGACATTCAGAACTTCATCCAATGTCACATCTGACAAGTTGACGGTGATATTACCTTGTACCGATGGGTGAATCGCCACGCTGTACTCTGTGCCTTTCACCAACGAGGCGAAAAAGCTTCTTGCATCGACCGCATTCGCTTGAATACGAAAACGCTTCGAGGTGCCTTGCTCTGATGCAACGTTCGAGTCTAAATTTGGCATCAAGTCTGCCTCAACAGAAGAAGGAATTTCTTCCAATGTGCGGCTGTTCGCTTGATTGATCGATTCATTGAGCGCTTCTTTAACTTCCACTGGATTCCGATGACCCATTGAACATCCCATTAAAGAAGCAATCGTTATTCCTACAACTAATTTGCGCATATCTGATCGGGCTCTGGTTATTATTGTTTTACGTTTAAATCAAAAAGCTCTAGGTCCCACTGACGGTTACCACGCTTTAAAGTTACAAATTCACTATTAATGCTCGCGACGCGATAACCCTTAAATAGCTCGCCTTTTTCGACAAGTTTGTTATCCATAATCGCGATACAATCAGTACTTGGCTTACACACAATACTGTTGAGCTTAGGCAGTCGGTACCGTTTAACTTTTGGTTTCGCTGACGTTTCAACCGCTGGCTTTTCCCAACCAAGTGGGGCCGTTGGGTCCTGGTTTGCCCAAGCGGTTCCTGCCGCTGCCATAACAAGCAATGAGATGATGAGTTTGTTAACCACCAATAAACTCCTCTCTAGATCCTAGTGTGTAGACTTCTAACACAAGCTTCGCTTTCGGGTACTCTTCGACTTTATAACTAAAGCTGCGCCAGTAATAACTCGCAGGAAGGCTCTCCAATTTATTCAGATAATTAGCAATAGAAAAATAGTCACCAGTCAGTTCCATACGAACAGGATGCACGTAGTAACCAGAGTATTGCGATGCTTCTTTATCTTCCGTTATTGGCTCAGATGGCAAGGTTTGCAGAGACAAAAGGTGAATGCCACTTTGCTGCTCCAACACATTTTCAAGCAGCTCAGCCATTTGCGAAGGTGTAATAAGATGCTCGATGATCTCCGCTAATTGCATCGAAAGATGCTGACTCTCAGCTAACAGATTAGATATCGCGCGATCAATCTCAGCATTTGGATCTTTCTTAAGTTGCGCCTGAATACGTAGCGTATCGATTTCAATCTTTTGATTGGCTTGCTTTAAATTACTTAGTTGCCTCTCATTACTGATGATCTCGTTAAGCTTTGGCTCCAATACCAGCGTAAAGAGCAACATGATCACGACAACTAAACCGCACAATGCGGTGAGCACTTTTTCACGCGTACTCATTTCGCCAAAGCGCCCTTCTAATGAGAGCCAGAATTCGTTCATTTCTCTTTATCCTCGCGCGTTTTTAGTTCAAACGTCACAATATCCTTATCATTTCGACCTATTTTGACGTCGTCAAACGTTCGGCCAACCAAGCTAATTTCATTTTTAAATTGGCTGACCCAATTTGGCACTGAGCTCGGTTTTTTCGCTAGTCCCTTCAGGTCTAAGGTATGGGTATTGATTCGAATTTCGGACAAAGAAATTTCTTGGTTTCCTAGCTTCGCTAATGATTGCATCACGCCAGAGTAACCCGTGCGTTGCGAGTCATCGTATTTCCCGACAGCTTTAAGCGAGTCTCGCTTCGCCTTGACTTCACGCTCTAAGCGGGCTTTAGCTGCCAGCTTATTATTGTCAGGTTGATGCTTACGTAGCTTGACTTGATAACGTTCAAGCTCTGACTTCATGATATCGCCTTTACTTTTTACAATAGCAATCTCATCTTCCAAACCGCTGCTCTGCCAAGTGACATAACCGTAAGAAAATAGAATTGCAGCCGCCGCAACGCCCCAAGATAACGCGATATTTTTTAGCGTCAGGAGCTCTTTTTTCGGTTTTAAGTAATCGGGATATAAGTTGACGCGTCGAGTATTTGAAGTAGCCGCAGTGTCAGCCAAAACATGTCCTGATAGCTCATGTTCTGGTGGTAATAACGGTGAAACCTTAGTACTTAAACGGTAGTTCAGAGCCTGAACAAGCTCGCTCTCATCCTCTTCATCACAGCACACTTTCAATTGATGTAATTGCACGTGGCGTAACTGAGATGAAAGATAGTCAATCGAACGTTGCAGTTCTAACGACAGACTGTCCATCTGTAAATCGCTAGACGGAACCCCCGTTAACGGTGGCGTCACACTGCGAATAGAGCGGTGGAACGCAATAGTATTTTCGACAAAAGCGCTTATACGGAAATGACCACGCACACTGCGTTGTAATAATAGGAAGTTTCCTAGTTCACCCGCAGTCTCTCCCCAAATATCGTCTTCAGGAAGAATGGCTTCTAATGGTAACTGGGCTCGACTGGCCAGTAACACAATCTTATCCAATATTTTTCGCGATAAGACGTATGCTTGCACTTTGGTTGAATTCGGTAACTCGACCGCATCGGCAATAATGTCGATAGCACGCTCAGAGATCAGTTCTTTCAACAAAAACGGTAATGCGGCTGGCCATTCTTGACGCGGCATGACCGGTTTGTCGATTTGGTACATCTGGTAATAGTTATGAGAAAGAACAACCGTTAATGAATCATACGCACTCGCTGCAACGCTCAATGCTTGCTCAACGGCTTTTTCCCAATTGGACTCAGAAATATCAAATTGGTATGGACGACTACTTTTGATTGAAGATGATAAATAAACGGCGTCTGGCTGAATAACCAAAAAGCAGGAGCGACCACCACTAGATGATCGCTTAAGCTTGTCGAATAGTGCTTTGAAATCCATGATTATTATCTTTATTTTTTCCGCCAGCGATTTCGTCTTCCCAATTTAACTTGGGATTCTGATTGAGAATTCGGCAACGCTTGGGGACGAGGAAGAAACTGCTGCTCCGCAGAAAAGTAACGCCCTTGCCCACCATAAACCCCGAGCTCAACTAATGTGTTGAGCTCGTTCTGATTCTCAATACCCACTGCTATAATTTTAGTTTTACTGTTTGCCGCCGCACCTAGCATACTGCGGACAAATAGCTGGTTTTCATGTCGTTGGTCGATTTTTGCTACTAAACTGCGATGAAGTTTTAGGTAACGAATGTCCACTTCTTTTAAATAGTGAGTGCTGACGATGGTACGCCCAGCCTGCCCAACCATTAAGTGGCACCCCAAACCGGCCAGCATTTTAGCGACTGGTCGCATAAAGTCTAAGTGTCTTACAAATTGTGCTTCAACAAACTCAAAACTGAGACACTTTCTCTGCTCACGTGACAACTGTAAGAGTTCATCACGAAACCATTTAAAGTACTCTCGGTTAGAAAATGGCGTTACATTCAAATTGAGCGCATACGATCTTGAGTTATCAAAATTATCCTTAAACTCTCTTAAGAATTTATTAATAACTGACTTATCCATTTGCGCTTCATAACCAACCTGTCTGATCGCAGAAATGAACCGAGACGCTTTAACAATCCCATTCTCAGGATCGCGAATCCGACATGTTAACTCTTCATATAATGATTTTTTATGCGTCGCGTCACTTATTGGGTGCACAGATTGTGCGTAGAGTATCACACTTTCAGGTGTAAGTGCTGTGTCAAATAACGTTCTCCACCTCACACTTCCGCGAGCTTCTTCATCGTGGTTCCATTTTTTGAAGCGACTCCAATTATTGTTATTTTGTAGTTGCGCACTACGCAAAGCAGTCTCGGCTTCATCAATGATTTGGCTGTGTCGCTCACCTTCTTTATAAGTGGTGATGCCAATATGGCACCAGTTGTCTGGATCAAGTGGCTCTGGCGGCATTAACTTTTCTAACTGGCGAATGCATTGCGAGGCGAGGTTAGCCACATCTTTCGCACTTTGGTGCGGTAGAAAAAGCGCAAAATCAGCATCGTAATAACGGGAAAATACAACATCTGGGTATCGTTGAACTAAATTGGACAATAAACTCCCAACTTCAACAATAAACTCATCCGTAATTTGCTTATCTTGCTCTTCTTCAACCAGTTTCCAGTCTTGAATACGAACTAGCAACACGGCGCCGCGAGCCCCACTTTCTAGTAACGCCGATTCCAACTTGCTATCAAATAACACTCGGTTAGCGGTACCGGTTAGCTTATCAAGGAAGGTTTGAGTTCGAATAAAGGTATCAAATCGGCTTCGCTCTTGACGCGCATCTTGTAACTCTTCGATTAATACATCGAGCGCTTCACTGGCGGTGTAAGGCCATTCTTTTTTGTCACCTTTGGCATACTGCTCTACCCTACCAGCCAGGATCATTCTGCCTCGCTCTTCGAGCATTTCGGAGCCTTCTAATTGTTCCTTAAGCCATGCCACGCCGCGCATTAAGCAGAAGATGATCAATATAACGGCAAGCGTGATCGACCAAAGCGCCTGCATTGAGTAGCTGTAACCTAAGTAAGGGGGAATTGCTTTAAAGTGAATCGTGTAATCTTGATTGTGAGTCAACTGGTACTCAGCCTCAAACAAGACTGACGCTTCCATTTGATGAGAAGTATCTTTGAAGCGATAAACAACGGCGTTGTTGGTCGACAACGTCATTTCGACAATATTGGAAGCCTGCAGCATCTTCGGCATCCAGCGCTGCATAGAATAAGCAGCGTCAGGATCTTCCATCTCCTTGTCGACCACCTCTACGATCCCTTCTAAATAATGGGTGAGATATTCCTGCCCAAGACGTTTAAAAGAGAGGGTGCCACCGACAAACAAGATAAACATGGCGCAGATAACGATCATGGTGACAAAGGCCACCAGCCGTGTGCTTAACTTAAGAGTTGGGGTATACCTCATGAATACCAAATTCCTTTTTTATTCATCATATACCTTATTGAAATATTTATACTTGATAAGAGTTCATCAAACAATCGGATTAGTCTGATAGTGAGAGGCTGGAGCATAAAGAAAATCACACTCATTGATAAGTTTTATTGTTACGCCTAACCTTGCCAAGATAAGCCTGTGAGATCATTAGATTGCGACAATAAAAAAGGCCGCGATATTCGCGGCCTTTTCGATTCAAGCATAAGCAGAATTTAGAACGGGATATCGTCGTCAAAATCCATTGGTGGCTCATTGTACTGCTGCTGTGATTGCTGCGGAGCCTGTTGTTGTGGTTGCTGTTGCTGAGGCGCATTGTACTGCTGCTGAGCTGGCTGTTGAGGCTGACCCCATCCACCTTGCTGCTGTTGACCGCCCATAGGTGCGCCGCCACCTTGAGCACGACCGCCAAGCATTTGCATCACACCATTGAAGCCTTGAACAACGACTTCAGTTGAGTAGCGATCTTGACCACTTTGATCTTGCCATTTGCGAGTTTGCAGTTGCCCTTCAATGTAAACTTGAGAGCCTTTACGCAAATACTCACCTGCTACTTCCGCAAGTTTGCCGAACAACACAACACGGTGCCATTCCGTTTTTTCGCGCTGTTCGCCAGTCGCTTTATCACGCCATGAATCAGAAGTCGCAATAGTAATGTTTGCTACTGCACCGCCATTCGGCATGTAACGAATTTCAGGGTCGTTACCTAGATTCCCCACCAAAATAACTTTGTTAATTCCACGGCTGGCCATGATGTGCTCCGTTTCACTCTGGATATATAAAATTTTAGCGCATTAGAATAGCACGCTTTAATGTTTTGATTAAAGTCTAATACCATTGTGATCTATTGAGTCATCCTCTAGAACCCAAATCGTATTTCAACTTACGTGTGTAGCATTTTTGATTCGCGTTGCAGACATCGTTTCGTGAAGCTTTGAATTCGAACGCATTTATTCAGTAAAGCGATGGTTATGGCCTCTCTTTAATGCCAGTTTATGGCTTCTATTGAACCCAGGGAGATTGGAACACGTGAGAAAGTCGGCTTACGCAAGAAAGCTATTTCTGATCAGTATGGAAGATAATGCGCAAAAAAAAGTGGCGGCACTCGAAAAGTACGTTGATATGAGCATCCCGGTGATTTCAACCGCAGCACTCATGGAAGCCAAGCCACAACACCGTAATAAAATTCTACTGATCGACTTCAGTGAACATAAATCACTTGTTCAATCGATCAAAAACTTGCCTCTTGTATGGAAAAACTTTGAAACCGTTGTCTTCAACGTGCCTAAAAGACTAACCACAGATGAACTTCTTTCATTTGGTCAATTAAAAGGTGTGTTTTATTCTGAAGATACGCTAGAGCAAATTGGAGAAGGGTTAAAAGGCATTGTTAACGGTCAAAACTGGCTGCCGCGTAATGTAACCAGTCAACTTTTACACTATTACCGCAATGTCATTAATACTCATACTGCACCAGCTACGGTAGACCTAACCATTCGTGAGCTACAAGTACTGCGTTGCCTACAAGCTGGCGCCTCGAACAGTCAGATGGCCGAGGAGTTATTCGTCAGTGAATTCACCATCAAATCGCACTTGTATCAGATATTCAAAAAGCTATCCGTAAAGAACCGAGTACAGGCAATCGCCTGGGCAGACCAAAACTTAATGTCTTGATGCAATGTTAGCGGCTCTGATAACTGAAATGACGAGTCGCTCATCTTTTTTCCGCACCGAGTCTCACATTTTTTCCTACTTTATTCATGATTCATTGATACCTCTCGTGTTAAAGTTATGCGCAGATTCTTGATAAAAACGAGATAGGATATTCCCCCAATGATAAAAAAATGTCTGTTCCCTGCTGCAGGCTATGGCACACGCTTCCTACCGGCAACGAAATCTATGCCAAAAGAGATGATGCCAGTTGTGAACAAACCGCTTATTGAATACGGTGTCGAAGAAGCAATCCAAGCTGGTATGAACGGCATGTGTATTGTGACAGGTCGTGGCAAGCACTCGATCATGGACCACTTTGATAAGAACTACGAACTGGAACATCAGATTAGCGGTACCAACAAAGAAGAGCTGTTGGTAGATATCCGTGAAATCATTGAATCTGCAAACTTCACTTATATACGTCAACGCGAAATGAAAGGCTTGGGCCACGCGATTCTAACTGGACGAGAATTGGTAGGCGATGAGCCATTTGCTGTTGTTCTTGCTGATGACCTTTGTGTGAACGAGCAAGAGGGCGTACTGGCTCAGATGGTGGCACTATTTAAGCAGTTCCGCTGTTCTATCGTTGCAGTACAAGAAGTACCAGCCGAAGAAACACACAAATACGGCGTTATCTCTGGTGAAATGATCAAAGACGACATCTACCGCGTAGACGACATGGTAGAAAAACCAGAGAAAGGCACGGCGCCTAGTAACCTTGCTATCATTGGCCGCTACATCCTGACTCCCGATATTTTTGAACTGATTGAAAACACCGAACCTGGTAAAGGTGGTGAAATTCAAATCACTGACGCGCTGCTAAAACAAGCAAAAGCGGGCTGTGTATTGGCTTACAAATTCAAGGGCAAACGCTTTGACTGTGGTAGCGTTGAAGGTTACATCGAAGCAACTAACTATTGTTTTGAAAACCTGTATCTAAAAGATGAAAAAACCTCTGAGCTAGGTAAGCACGCAACACAAAAAGCAGTATAAAGCATCGTCGTAGTACGAAATTACTGTATCGAAAGCCCAGCACAACGCTGGGCTTTTTACTTTACTGTTTTTTTATCCAGTAATTTTCTTTGCACATTTCTCACACTATGTAATACTTGCCCCACTTGGTTATACATAGAGCAAAAACGATGGATAAAATAGAAGTTCGCGGTGCCCGAACCCATAACCTTAAAGACATTAATCTTACAATCCCTCGCGATAAACTGATTGTCATTACTGGACTAAGTGGCTCCGGTAAATCCTCTCTCGCTTTCGATACATTGTATGCAGAAGGCCAACGACGCTACGTAGAGTCTCTCTCTGCCTACGCTCGTCAGTTTTTGTCTCTGATGGAAAAACCCGATGTCGACCACATTGAAGGGTTATCACCCGCGATTTCTATTGAACAGAAATCTACTTCTCATAACCCGCGTTCAACCGTCGGTACAATTACCGAAGTCTACGACTACTTACGTCTATTGTATGCTCGTGTGGGCGAACCCCGCTGTCCAACGCACCATGCCCCTCTTGCTGCGCAAACCATCAGTCAAATGGTGGACAAAGTCCTAGAGATGCCGGAAGGCAGCAAAATGATGCTATTGGCGCCTATTGTCAAAGAACGTAAAGGTGAGCATGTTAAAACGCTTGAGAACTTAGCGGCTCAAGGCTTTATTCGTGCGCGTATTGATGGAGAAACTTGCGATCTTTCCGATCCTCCAACCCTTGAGCTACATAAAAAGCACACCATTGAAGTCGTGGTAGACCGCTTTAAAGTTCGTCCAGACTTACAACAGCGCTTGGCCGAATCTTTCGAGACCACGCTCGAATTATCAGGCGGAATTGCGGTTGTCGCGCCAATGGATGGCGACGGTGAAGAGATTATTTTCTCCGCCAACTTCGCTTGTCCACAATGTGGTTACAGCATGCAAGAGTTAGAGCCGCGACTTTTCTCATTCAACAATCCTGCTGGTGCATGTGGCACTTGTGATGGCTTGGGTGTTCAACAATACTTCGATCCAAGCCGAGTCATTCAAGATGATTCATTAAGCTTGGCACAAGGTGCGATTCGCGGTTGGGATCAAAAGAACTACTACTACTTCCAAATGCTCACCTCATTGGCCGATCATTATGGTTTTGACCTCCATGCCCCTTTTAATTCTCTGCCAAAGAAAACGCAAGATGTCATTCTAAAGGGCTCAGGTCGTACTGAGATTGAGTTTAAATACATCAACGATCGTGGCGATATTCGCGTTAAACGCCATCCATTCGAAGGTATTCTGAATACCCTAGAACGTCGCTATCGTGATACAGAATCCAACTCTGTCCGTGAAGAGCTTGCAAAATACATCTCCACTAAATCTTGTTCAAGCTGTGGCGGTACTCGTCTACGCCTTGAAGCACGTAACGTGTTTATTGCTGATACGACACTACCTGAGATTGTTGAACTCAGCATTGCTGATGCATTGGAATTCTTCCATTCCTTGAAACTGGAAGGTCAACGCGCCCAAATCGCTGAAAAAGTGATGAAGGAAATCAACGACCGTCTGCAATTCTTAGTTAACGTCGGTTTGAACTACCTAAACTTATCACGCAGTGCTGAAACCTTATCAGGCGGTGAAGCTCAACGTATTCGTTTAGCAAGCCAAATTGGTGCAGGTCTTGTTGGTGTCATGTACGTCTTAGATGAACCGTCGATTGGCCTCCACCAGCGTGATAACGAACGACTCCTAAAAACACTGACTCATTTGCGCGATTTAGGTAATACCGTACTTGTGGTAGAACACGATGAAGATGCGATTCGCTGTGCAGATCATGTCATAGATATTGGTCCTGGTGCTGGCGTACATGGTGGTAATGTTGTTGCGGAAGGCACCATGGAAGAGATAGTCGCGAATCCGAATTCTCTGACAGGTCAGTACTTAAGTGGTGTTAAAGAAATCGCAGTACCGAAAGATCGCACGCCGCGAGATCCGAAAAAAACGGTTGAGCTATTAGGCGCTACAGGTAATAACCTTAAAAACGTTAACCTTTCAATTCCTGTTGGGTTATTCAGCTGTATTACAGGAGTATCTGGCTCAGGTAAATCAACGCTGATTAATGATACTTTCTTTAAAATTGCGCATACCCAACTTAACGGAGCAACAACGGCTCAGCCTTCACCTTATAAATCGATTAAAGGTCTAGAGCACTTCGATAAAGTCATCGATATCGATCAAAGCCCAATTGGCCGTACACCTCGCTCTAACCCTGCAACCTATACGGGGATCTTTACCCCAATCCGTGAACTGTTTGCAGGCACACAGGAGTCGCGTTCTCGCGGTTACAAACCGGGCCGTTTTAGTTTTAACGTACGCGGTGGTCGTTGTGAGGCCTGTCAGGGTGACGGTGTTATCAAAGTAGAAATGCACTTCCTACCAGATGTTTATGTGCCATGTGATGTGTGTAAAGGTAAACGCTACAACCGTGAAACGCTCGAAGTACGTTACAAAGGTAAAACTATTGATGAAGTGCTAGAAATGACGGTCGAAGATGCACGCACCTTCTTCGATCCAGTTCCTGCCATCGCTCGCAAACTACAAACACTGATGGATGTCGGTTTGTCGTACATACGATTGGGTCAAGCGGCAACAACACTCTCCGGTGGTGAAGCACAGCGTGTGAAACTGGCGCGAGAGCTATCCAAACGTGATACAGGAAAAACCTTGTACATTTTGGATGAACCAACAACCGGCCTTCACTTCCATGATATCCAGCAGTTGCTCACTGTACTGCACAGACTTCGCGACCACGGAAATACTGTCGTGGTGATCGAGCATAACCTGGACGTCATTAAGACTGCGGACTGGATTATCGATCTTGGTCCTGAAGGGGGTCAAGGTGGCGGCGAGATAATCGCTCAAGGCACTCCGGAAGATGTGTCGCAAATCGAGGGTTCGCACACAGCTCACTTCCTCAAGCCTATGTTGAAGTAGAAAAAACAGGTAAAGTATCGAGACCAGCAAGTGCTGGTCTTTTTTCATTCAAAACAACGCAATAACTATGGCTACTATACATGTAAGTGGAACAAAGCTTTCTCCCGAAAAAGTACAGGTTCCCCTCAATCGCAAGTTTCTCATTGCCTTGGCAACACTATTTGTGTTGGCAATGCACTTTTTCATGCCCAACCCCGGCGGTTCGGGGCTTTCGCTTTCGTTCAATGCGACAACTTGGATTGCTTTTAGCTTTGCATTAGGCATTGGGTGTTACCAACTAGCGAATAATCGAGTGCTACGTTACTCAAAACTAACCATCGGCTTGTTCATTAGTGCTCTTATCATGACAGTGCCCATTCTGTACCCAAATGCGAATAGCAGCTTGGCAGCCAATAAGCTCATTGGCCTGTGGTGTGGTGTCCTGTTCTTTATTGTTTTACAACAATTTCATTTCAGTAATAAACATCGCCAACGCCTATTATGGTTCATTGTCCTTGCGGTTGTTATCGAAGCCATTTTTGGTCTGACACAATATCTGTATCTCAAACCAGGTAATCCGTTTGGTTACGACACGGTGGCCAATCGTCCTTATGGTATTTTCCAACAGCCCAATGTAATGGCCAGCTTTCTTGCGACAGGGTTGGTGATTGCCAGCTATTTACTTGCACGTCAGCCCTACAAATACGACCGTAAGTTAAGCGATGTTTACCTTCTCTATGCCGTGCCAGTTTTAACTTTACCACTAATTGTGGCGTTGGCTTCACGCACTGGTTGGTTAGCCTCGGTCATCGCCGTGTTGTTGGTCATTCCATACATGTACCGTTTTGCAACCAAAGGGCGCTTTATCCGCTGGGTTGTGTCACTTGTAAGTGGGCTCTTATTCTCCGTCGTTGTCATGCATCTTGCCTTTCCTGATGGAGGTGGGTTAGCCGCAGAAAAAGTAAATATGGAGTCTCCTCGAGCGTATACTTTTCCGCAAACATTAGACATGGTGATTGAAAAGCCTTTTACTGGTTATGGATATGGTAAGTTTGAATCTGAGTACATGCTGTATACGGCTCGTCAACATGCCCTAAATGAGAATTACCCAGCTGGTTTGCCAGCCATGGATCATCCGCATAACGAGCTGCTTTACTGGGGAGTAGAAGGTGGCTTGCTGCCAATACTCGGCATCTTCTTAGCGATGGCACTGGTACTGTATCGAATCTATCAAGCCAAACGCGGAACTCGTCTTGCGTTGCTGGCCTTGTTTATACCTATCGTATTGCACTCGCAACTGGAATACCCTTTCTACCACTCTCTCGTGCATTGGTTGATCTTCGTTATCCTACTGTACTGGGTCGATCAGCGCGTCTCTCGTTATCGACAAGTCGGCTTTAGTAATGTGACCAAAAGCTTGCTGCGTGTTTTTAGTTTGGTACTTCCCGTTGCGTTTACGTTTTACATGGTAAGCGCATTACATACGAACTATGTATTGACGAAGTTTGAGACCACTAGACCAACTAACCCTGATATTCTGAATCAAGTCAGTAACCCTGTGGTTTGGAAAGACAGGTTTGATTGGGATGTCTATAGCACGTTTTTAAACCTTGGGCTGTACCAACAAGACGCAACCTTGATTCAGCCTTATATCGATTGGTCGCTAAAAATCATCAAAGATAAGCCTCGCCCTGCATTTTATAATAATTTGATTTTGGCCTACCAAGGCTTAGATGACTCAAGTAAAGCGGAGCAAATTAGAGCTGAAGCGCAGTTTTTGTTCCCGAAGATTGATTTCAGTGACGTCAATTACCAACCACCTTCTCAAGCAATCTCTGCCTCACCAGCCCCCACTTCAGGTGCAGAGTAATAAGTACAAAAAAGCGAAGGGATGACCTTCGCTTTTCTTTATCTCATTGTGCCGTCCTAAATAAGGTTGACACTTTCCACCCCCAAAATTGGAGAGTGTTATGAAATCAACAACTAAAAGAA
>NZ_JAWOQO010000179.1:0-1171 GCF_033337345.1 Vibrio sp. YT-18
CCACCAGGCTTTGATGATTCAGGCAGTGTTGATGAATTTATGGCGCGTTTGCCAGAAGCGGACGCGTACTTCAAAGAGTTATCTGCGAAAGCGGCAGAAGAAGGCAAAGTGCTACGTTATGTTGGTGAAATTAATGATGGCAAGTGCACAGTGAGCATGGCCGCTGTCGATGAAAATGATCCAATGTTCAAAATTAAAGACGGTGAAAACGCGTTGGCGTTTTATAGTCGCTACTACCAGCCAATTCCTTTAGTGCTGCGTGGTTACGGTGCCGGTACAGAAGTGACGGCAGCAGGCGTATTCTCGGATGTAATGCGTACTTTAGGTTGGAAACTAGGGGTATAACAATAATGAGTTCAAGTGATATGGGCGTGGTGGTTTATGCCCCAGCTTCAATTGGTAATGTTAGCGTAGGCTTTGACGTGCTGGGGGCGGCAGTGTCCCCAGTTGACGGCACTTTGTTGGGTGACCGAGTTCAAGTAAAAGCAGGGACTGAGCCGTTCAGTCTAAACACTGCTGGGCACTTTGTTTCGAAGTTACCAACCGATCCAAAAGAGAACATCGTTTACGATTGTTGGGTGGTGTTTGCTCGTGAACTGGATAAAAAAGGCATTGAGCTAAAACCACTTGAAATGACGCTAGAGAAAAACATGCCTATTGGTTCTGGTTTGGGCTCAAGTGCTTGTTCTATTGTGGCAGCGTTAGACGCGCTAAACCGATTCCATGACCAGCCTTTGAATGAAACGGAATTGCTGGCTTTAATGGGTGAAATGGAAGGCAAAATTTCGGGTGGTGTTCACTACGACAATGTTGCTCCATGTTACCTTGGTGGTGTCCAGTTGATGCTTGAAGAGTTAGGCATCATCAGCCAAGAAGTCCCTTGCTTTGACGAGTGGTATTGGGTGATGGCGTATCCGGGCATTAAAGTGTCGACGGCTGAAGCGCGTGAAATTCTACCATCTCAATATCGTCGACAAGATATCATTGCTCATGGCCGTCACCTTGCGGGCTTTATTCATGCATGTCACTCTGGTCAGCCAGAGCTTGCTGCAAAAATGATCAAAGACGTGATCGCAGAACCGTATCGTGAGAAACTGCTTCCGGGCTTTGCGACTGCGCGTCAGTACGCAGCCTCAGCAGGCGCGTTAGCAACTGGTATTTCTGGCAGTGG
>NZ_JAWOQO010000180.1:0-1170 GCF_033337345.1 Vibrio sp. YT-18
ATTACTGCAAAGATAAAGTCAGTGTGTCGTTCAGGAAGAAATTCTAGTTGTGACTGCGTACCTTGCAACCAACCTTTACCGGAAATACCGCCAGAACCAATCGCAATTTTACTTTGGATAATGTGGTAACCCGCGCCAAGTGGGTCAGATTCTGGATTGAACAGAGTACGAACGCGAACCTTTTGGTATTCGCGCATCAAGAAGAACCACAAAATTGGTATGAAACCACCTAAGGCAATGGCAGCCGCTGCGATGATCTTCCAACTGATGCCTGCTAGGAAAATAACGAAAATACCTGAAGCCGCAATCAGAATCGACGTTCCCAAATCTGGTTGTTTCGCGATAAGAATCGTTGGTAAGCACACCATGATTAGCGCAACAATCAGCGTTCGGAATGTTGGTGGTAATGGTTGGCGACCGATATAGCGCGCAACCATCAACGGTACCGCAAGTTTGAGTAATTCGGACGGTTGGAATCGAACAAAGCCTAGGTTGAGCCAGCGTTGCGCACCTTTCGAGGCCTCACCAAAGAACAGTACGCCAAATAGTAAAACTACACCGGCAACAAACATTAGTGGCGCCAGGCTTTCATACGTTCGTGGAGAAAGTTGAGCCAGAACCACCATCACGACAAGAGACAATACCATGCGCATTGCTTGGCGATCCATCATCTCCAAACTTTGTCCGCTGGCACTGTACATGATCACAAGACCAAAACCCATTAAAGCAAAGATGCCGAGTAGGAGGGGCAAGTCGATATGGAAGCGCTCAAACAAGGCGCGGTTTTTACCTGTAGAGGGATCCATCTTCATTAGCGTGTAACCTCTTTTTGCGCGTTGGTTTTGTCATCTTCTGGTTTGATTTCTTCTGGGCCAAGTACCACTCGGTCAAAGATTTTTCTCGCCATTGGACCACCGTTACTTGAGCCACCGCCTGCGTTTTCTAGCACGAGAGTAACGATAACTTTTGGATCGTCAAACGGAGCAAAGCCCGTAAACAGGGCGTGGTCACGCAAGTGTTACGCGATTTCATCTGCGTTGTACTCTTCGTTCTCGCCCAAGCCAAAGACCTGCGCTGTACCTGATTTACCGGCTGTCTGGTAGCTCATATTGTAGAAAGAACGACGAGCCGTACCACGAGTACCATGGTTTACACGGCGCATACCTTCTT
>NZ_JAWOQO010000181.1:0-1169 GCF_033337345.1 Vibrio sp. YT-18
GGTTGCCATCACGCTGCCCGATTGCACGCTTAGGTAATTCAACTTGTAGAAATCATCTTCTTCACGCAAGTTGGAGAAGTGCATTAGTGCTTCCAAATCGTAATCAAACACTTGGCCTTTACGGTCGGCCAGTTTCAAGAAGTCGGCGTACAGTGCGTCTAGGTTGTACTCATCTTCTTTATAACCCATGGAATCCATGTGGCTCTTCACCGCCGCTCGGCCGCTACGACTGGTTAGGTTAAGCGCTTGGTTCTTAAGACCAATCGACTCAGGCGTCATGATCTCGTAAGTGTTCTTGTTCTTTAACATGCCGTCTTGGTGGATACCTGAAGAATGGCTGAATGCATTGGCACCCACGACCGCTTTGTTGCATTGGATCGGCATGTTGCACAGTTGACTCACTAACTTCCTAGTACGATGGATTTCTTCGTGCTTGATCCCCGTGCTTACGCCCAGAAGCTCTTGACGCGTCTTGATGATCATCGCGATCTCTTCTAGTGAGCAGTTACCCGCACGCTCGCCGATACCATTGATGGTGCCTTCAATTTGGCGAGCACCGGCTTGTACTGCTGCAATTGAGTTTGCGACCGACATGCCCAAGTCATCATGACAGTGCACAGAAATGATGGCCTTGTCGATGTTCGGCACGCGGTTGAAAAGCGTTTGGATGATGCCACCGAACTCGCTTGGCACTGTGTAGCCAACGGTATCGGGAATGTTGATGGTACTTGCGCCAGCATCAATTGCGGCTTCAACCATGCGACATAGATTGTCGATTGGCGTACGGCCTGCGTCTTCACAAGAAAATTCGACATCATCGGTATAGTTACGCGCGTGTTTAACGGCGTTGACCGCCATTTCAAGTACGTCATCGTAACTGCGGCGTAGCTTGTCTTGAACGTGAATCGTGGAAGTGGCTAGAAAAGTGTGGATACGGAATTGGTCAGCAACTTTTAGCGCCTCAGCTGCGGCATCGATGTCTTTCGCAACGGCACGCGAAAGGGCACAAACTCGGCTATTTTTGATGTGTTTTGCAATAGTTTGTACGGACTCGAAATCGCCAGGGGAAGAGATAGGAAAACCTGCTTCGATAACATCAACGCCCAGCCTTTCAAGCGCATAGGCAATCTGCAGTTTTTCTTTAACCGTCAAGCTTGCTGACAACGCTT
>NZ_JAWOQO010000182.1:0-1165 GCF_033337345.1 Vibrio sp. YT-18
TATACAAAAAGAGATGAACCTAACTACCATCTTTGTGACTCATGACCAAGAAGAAGCGATGATCATGTCTGATCGAATCTTTTTGATGAACAAAGGGGAAATTGTTCAAGCCGGCACACCAGAAGCGATCTACACTCACCCTGCCAATGAATTTGTGGCTGGGTTTATGGGGCATTACAACTTGGTCGATGCTAACAAAGCCAAACAACTCTTTAATATCGATACCGAATGGAAGGTGGCAATTCGTCCAGAGTCCATCTACGTGAAAGAGCATGGTCGCCAATACGGAAACCATATTTCTGCACCGCAGATGGGAACCATCAAAAATCACCAACTGCTTGGCAATGTAATTCGCTACCAAGTGTGCGTCGAAGAGTGCGATCTTACGGTCGATTTGCTCAACCGTTCATCCGAACGCTTGCTAGCTAACGGCAGTCAACTAGAGCTGCTGTTTAACCTTAACGAAATTCAACCAGTGAGAGCCTAACATGTCCAAACCTTTGTACGTCTTTGATATGGACGAAACTCTAATCAACGCCGACTGTGCGATGATTTGGAATGCGTTTTTGGTTGAAAAAGGCATAGCAACGCAACCAAACTTCATCGAGGAAGATCAGCGTTTAATGGCCTTGTACGCAGAAGGTAAAATGGACATGGAGGACTACTTAGAATTCTGTATGGCGCCATTGGCTGACATGCCCGTTGCACACGTCCATACGTTGGTAGAAGAGTGTGTAGAGCACCACATCCTGCCTAAGCAGTTTGAGCAATCCAAAACGTTGATAGCACAGTTGGATCGCGATGACATCGATATGGTTATCATCTCTGCGAGCGTGACATTCTTAGTCGAAGCGGTCGGCCATCGATTAGGAATTCCCGTCGCATTAGGAATTGATTTGGTTGAGAAGCACGGCAGCTACAGCGCTGAAATTGCAGGCGTTCCGAGTTATCGAGAAGGCAAAGTTATACGCTTGAAAGCATGGTTAGATGCTCAGCCAGAATCTTATTCTGAAGTCCATTTTTACACCGACTCCATCAATGATTTACCTTTATGCGAATACGCAGATTACGCATATTTGGTGAATCCTTGCCCACGCCTCAAAGAACACGCGAATCGTTCAAATTGGACGCTATTACGTTGGAACTAGCCTTCAGTTTTCATAGT
>NZ_JAWOQO010000183.1:0-1164 GCF_033337345.1 Vibrio sp. YT-18
CAGAACGCCGACTTGGGTTGTAGTAGAGTGCGACTTCGAATGTTTTGCTTGGCGCTGGGCGAATCTCGAAATCAAAATCGGTCAATGGCATGGTTTGCAACGACAATATTGCCGAGCTGATCATGGTATCTGATCCATCCACACTCCATTGCCCAAGCTCTCGACCTTGCATCATGCGTTGTGTGAGATCGCTTGGCAAAATCAGCACGGCGCGCACAATACCATCTTGAATCGCTTGTTCTGCCTCTTGCGCGGTGGCATAGGTTTCTTTGATATCCACCACTTGAGTGACTTTGACGGACTGGGTAATGATCCGCCCGGCGGTGCTGCCACTTTGGTCGACAACACCTACCGGAATGTTGCGAATGTCCGTATTGATTGCGAAGCCGAACAGCAAAAGCTGGATAAGCGGGATCATCACCACCATGCCAAACGTGATTCGGTCACGGGAAAGTTGGCGAATCTCTTTGATCATGACGGCTTTCATGCGAGCGATAGGTTTCATCATTGGCGGCCTTTCCCTGTCGCGCTGACAAAAACAGCTTCTGAGCTTGGGCGAGCGTGGTTCATTTCAGCGTTTTGAAGTTCGGGAAACGTCTGCTTTAACCATTCAATCGGCTGCTCGACATGCTGGTGGATAAGGATGCGTAAACGAATCCCCAACTGCGCCGCAGAGCGAACTTCGTCACGTTGAATCAGCTTTTCTTTGAGTTCACGAAGTTTGTCGGCTTTCACCTCAATGATATTAACGCCCATCTGTTCCATTAACTGTTCGGGTTCGCCATCGGCACGAATTTCGCCCGATTCCATGATCGCCAGACGGTGGCAGCGTTCCGCTTCGTCCATGTAATGCGTGGTGACCAAAATCGTCGTACCTTGATCGCACAAGTCGAACAACTGCTCCCAAAAATCGCGTCGATTTTCGGGGTCAACGGCGGATGTCGGCTCATCCAAAAATAGCAGTTCGGGTTTGTGCATGGTCGCCGCGGCGAGTGAAAGGCGCTGCTTTTGACCGCCACTCATGCCGCTTACGCGCTGTTTGCGCAATTGATCCAACCCGTAAGTGGTGAGCTGCTCTTCTATCCGCTCTTTCAGCGACTTGCTGCTTAAACCAAAAATTTGCCCAATAAATTCAAGGTTCTCTTGAACGGATAGGTCATCGTA
>NZ_JAWOQO010000184.1:0-1160 GCF_033337345.1 Vibrio sp. YT-18
GCAAGCTATCGCCCAACAAATCGCTGCAGCCGACCCAAAACCGCTACGCGGTTTCGGTCGGCTGAGCTCAGGCGTTAGGCCTCGCCGAAGCGAAAGATCGCTACTTGAAGTGTTGACGCCTTTGTTTTAAAGTTTCGCGTCTATCTTTCTGATTTTGTTAAAAAATCAGACTTTGATTAATCATGTTAGACGTCAGAGGTATTTTGACTTAAACGCCTCTGAGGTCGAATTAACGTTAGCCACCAAGAAGGTGCCATGAAAACATTTGCCGCATATGTAATTATCGCGTGTCTTTCGAGTACGGCATTAGCTGGTTCAATTACAGAAAATACGTCTTGGAACAAAGAGTTCTCTGCCGAAGCCGTCAATGGTGTCTTCGTGCTTTGTAAAAGTAGCAGTAAATCCTGCGCTACCAATGACTTAGCTCGTGCATCAAAGGAATATCTTCCAGCATCAACATTTAAGATCCCCAACGCAATTATCGGCCTAGAAACTGGTGTCATAAAGAATGAGCATCAGGTTTTCAAATGGGACGGAAAGCCAAGAGCCATGAAGCAATGGGAAAGAGACTTGACCTTAAGAGGGGCAATACAAGTTTCAGCTGTTCCCGTATTTCAACAAATCGCCAGAGAAGTTGGCGAAGTAAGAATGCAGAAATACCTTAAAAAATTTTCCTATGGCAACCAGAATATCAGTGGTGGCATTGACAAATTCTGGTTGGAAGGCCAGCTTAGAATTTCCGCAGTTAATCAAGTGGAGTTTCTAGAGTCTCTATATTTAAATAAATTGTCAGCATCTAAAGAAAACCAGCTAATAGTAAAAGAGGCTTTGGTAACGGAGGCGGCACCTGAATATCTAGTGCATTCAAAAACTGGTTTTTCTGGTGTGGGAACTGAGTCAAATCCTGGTGTCGCATGGTGGGTTGGGTGGGTTGAGAAGGAGACAGAGGTTTACTTTTTCGCCTTTAACATGGATATAGACAACGAAAGTAAGTTGCCGCTAAGAAAATCCATTCCCACCAAAATCATGGAAAGTGAGGGCATCATTGGTGGCTAAAACAAAGTTAAACATCATGAGGGAAGTGGTGATCGCCGAAGTATCGACTCAACTATCAGAGGTAGTTGGCGTCATCGAGCGCCATCTCGAACCGACGTTGCTGG
>NZ_JAWOQO010000185.1:0-1160 GCF_033337345.1 Vibrio sp. YT-18
TTACCAGCAACTTCCTCAAGCAGTCGTCCATCCTCGAACGACTCAAGATGTTTCTCTCATCGGGAAACTGAGCAATCAAGAAAAGTACGAAAGAATCACGTTCTCCCCTCGTGGTGGCGGTACCGGTACAAATGGCCAGTCGCTGACCAAAGGCATTGTGGTGGATTTGTCTCGCCACATGAACAAAGTATTGGAAGTGAATGAAGATGAAGGGTGGGTTCGCGTTCAAACTGGTGTTGTGAAAGATCAGTTGAACGATGCGGTTCGTCCTTACGGCTACTTTTTCTCTCCAGATTTGTCGACCAGCAACCGCGCAACGATTGGCGGGATGGTAAATACCGACGCCTCTGGTCAAGGCTCTCTTAAATACGGGAAAACGTCTGACCATGTACTGTCGTTGCAAGCGGTGTTTGCTGATGGCTCGATTTTAGAGTCTGATTTGTCTCATGGTTATCCAAAAGAAGGCGAGTTTGCCGCGACGGCGTTACAAGTGACGGAATCAGTTTGTCGAGATAAACGCCAGCAGATCGTGGATAAATTTCCTCCTCTCAACCGCTTCCTAACGGGCTATGACTTAAAGAACGCGTTAAATGAAGACGATGACCGTTTCGATATCACGCGAGTGCTGTGTGGAGCAGAAGGCTCATTGGCCTTTATTACGGAAGCGAAGCTAAACCTGACGCCAATTCCGAAAGCGCGTACCTTAGTTAACGTGAAATACAACAGCTTTGACTCTGCACTGCGCAACGCGCCATTTATGGTCGAAGCGAAAGCTCTTTCTGTCGAAACTGTTGACTCAAAAGTACTTAATCTCGCGAAGCAAGACATTGTCTGGCACACTGTGAGCGATCTGATCACCGACGTGCCAAACAAAGAAATGCTTGGCATCAATATGGTGGAATACGCAGGGCAAGACGAAGAAGAAGTTGCTGCGCAGGTCGCGGCGTTAACCGCCAAACTCGATATCATGTTGGAAACAGAAGAAGCGGGCATTATCGGCTACCAAGTTTGTAATGATGTAGCGAGTATTGGACGTATCTACAACATGCGTAAAAAAGCGGTGGGTTTGTTAGGCGCTGCAAAAGGCCGCGCTAAACCGGTCGCATTCGCTGAAGATACGTGTGTACCACCAGAAAACTTGGCCGATTTCATTGTAGAGT
>NZ_JAWOQO010000186.1:0-1159 GCF_033337345.1 Vibrio sp. YT-18
TTCGGTGCTTCACTGGCGTGAACAAGCCCAGCCAGTAAACTGGCCGCAAGTAAAGAGTATCTGATTGTCATATTTCATCCATGAAAAAGTGACTGCGAGTATAAGCCGTCACTTTAATTACTGTTTTGCTTACAAGTATTCATCAATACTATCATTCAGTTAGGATGAAACCGCGTATTACATCATGGTTTTGCAACCCAAATCATTTCTTAAATAGGATCACTTCTGTACGTAGGCCGGCTTTAGGTGTCTCATTCGGGTTATTCAAGTAGCGCTCAATCCCCAAAGGTTTGCTCTTCACTTTTATGCCGTTTTGGCGTGTCAAATTCATCCCTAACGACCACGCATTGCCCAAAAACTGGTAGTCACCTTTGTGCTCAATCACAAAAGTTTCACACGCTGGAATCGTGCCAAACACAAAACCATTTGGTACCTCTACCATTTCACTCACGGGCAAGCAGGTTACAAATTCAAAATGACCGAGCTTCATGTCCATTGAAAGGTAATAGCAGAACAGTTCGCCGCTGACGGGCAGACTTTCTTTCTGCATCAGTTCGTACAGTCTTTGAGTTTGCTTTTTCATGATTGGACCAAGCTCAGGAATTGTCCCTGAACCTTGCAAACCAACGTAATGAATCAAATCTTGATGACGAGTGCCGATTTCGCTCAACTGCGACAATATTTGCCCAGTTTCTAACTGGCTTTTTAGCATCTTGAGTCCACGATCGTAATCCATTTCAACCATGGATTTGAACATCGTTTTCAGAAAAAACAGATACCAAGGAACACGAGACTGCATTTGCCATTCTACGGTACAACCATCTTGTGACGGCGTCACGATGAGCGTCACCTTGCCGTGGCTTTTGATGGGCGAAAAAAATGCAGCTCCATGTCTAAACGATGTTCTTGTGTGCTTTCCAGAACAACCGCCCCCGTTCCAATTCGTTGCCCATTCCATTGGTAACCAGCACCAACGTGGCCTTGATTGTCACTGTAAGTCAGCTCGCAGCTTGGCTCCAAAATGATCCAAGGAGACCACTCAGGCCAGTTTTTAAAATCCTTTAGATAATCGATGATCTCACTTTGAGATTTGTTGATTTCAATACTTTTGCTGACCTGATAAGCAAGCATAGCCATTCCTTAAGTTTCTGTTTCGCTC
>NZ_JAWOQO010000187.1:0-1159 GCF_033337345.1 Vibrio sp. YT-18
TATGCTCATGCTGTCCGTCACCGGACTGGTGATGCTATTTGATGATGAGATTGAACTGGCTCGTTATGAGACTACGCTAAAAGTGGTGCCGCAAGAGCACAAAGTACCAGTGTCCGTCCAGTTAGAGTCGGTTAAGCAAGCCTATCCCGATTTCAGCGTTACTCAATTTGTGCCTGCCAAAACAGCGCATCTTGCCAACCGGTTTTCAATTAAAGCGGAAGATGGGCGTTCGCTCGTTGCTGCAGTCAATCCATATACGGGCGAGGTTCAAGGCACCATTGATCGCTCAGACAGCGTTTATGAGCTGATGAATAACATTCATGGCACCTTACTGATTGGTGAGCTTGGCGATCGTTTAATCGAAATATCAGCCAGCTTAGGTATTTTACTTTTGGTGTCGGGCTTGTATCTCTGGCTTCCTCGCGACAACGCCAGTCGAGCGGGCTTTTTGAAAATCCGTGTTGCCCAAGGTTCTCGTATTGTATTGCGCGATGTGCACGCTAATTTCGGTGGCGTGTTGTCCCTCGTTTTACTGTTTTTTCTGATTTCTGGTTTGTCTTGGGCTGGAATTTGGGGGGCAAAGATGGTTCAAGCTTGGAACACGTTTCCGACCTATTACACTTGGGGTGAAAAGCCAGAGTCGACATTGACGCATAAGGATCTTAACCACGGTTCGTCAGAAGAAATGCCTTGGAACTTAGAGCTTGCTGCCGTACCTGAATCGAAAGATAAACACGCCCATGATCACGCGAACATGGAAAGGGGGGCGTCTTACACGGGGAACCATCGCGCGTTATCGATTGACGACATTATTCTTAAAGCCGAAATGATGGGCTTTACCAGCTACAAAGTATTCTTGCCTCGTTCAGATGACGGTGTTTACACCGTTGCCGCCAACTCAATGGGAGGGGACATCTCTGACCCAAGACAAGATCGAACCAGCCATTTTGACCAATACTCAGGTCGTTTGCTGGTGGATGTGACTTGGCAGGATTACAGCTGGTTTGCCAAGTTAATGGCTGCGGGTGTCTCACTTCACCAAGGAGACGTAAGCATCATCAACAAGGCGTTGAATGTGCTGTTCTGTCTGGCATTTATTCTGATTGCTATTTCCGGAGTGGTGATGTGGTGGTTCCGTCGACCAAGTCGCAGCGCATCG
>NZ_JAWOQO010000188.1:0-1159 GCF_033337345.1 Vibrio sp. YT-18
CCGCGCAAACTGACGATGACTCAGAAAGCTGCTCGCGGAGTTATTTTTCAATGTCTGCAAAAGATGGAAATGGGTTGCTTAACCATTATTGAATCGTTTCATACTGAGACAAAGGAGCGCAGTGAACGTTTTACTGCGCCAAACGGAGAATACAGTGGCCAACCTGTCGTTGCGACCATTGAGGTTAAGCACCCAGGTTTTTACTCCAGAATATTACAAGGCGGTAGCATCGCTGCCGGTGAGGCGTACATGGATGGCTGGTGGGACAGTCCAGATTTAACGGCATTGATGAAGCTGATGGCGCTAAATATGCGGGCCCTTGATAAGCTTGAGGAGCAGGGTAGTTGGCTTACCAAGTTACTTTATAAGTTTAGCCATTGGACGAATCGAAACTCGCAAGAAAACTCTCGGAAGAACATCCATGCTCATTACGATTTAGGCAATGATTTGTATGAAGCTTTTTTAGATACCAACATGCTGTACTCATCAGCGCTTTACCACACAAGTTCCGACTCCTTAGAGCAAGCTCAAATCAATAAAATGGAACGCTTGTGCCAGCAGTTGGATCTTCAATCTACCGACCATGTGATTGAGATTGGCACAGGGTGGGGGGCGATGGCGATATACATGGCTGAGCAATACGGTTGCCGAGTGACAACAACGACCATTTCGGAAGAGCAGCATGAATATGCTCGACAGCAAATCGTACAACGAGGTTTAGCCGATCGAATTACTTTACTTAAAGAAGACTATCGTAACCTTACTGGGACGTACGATAAATTGGTTTCTATCGAGATGATTGAAGCCGTGGGGAAACAGTTCTTAGCTTCCTACATCAAAAAATGCGAGTCGTTATTAAAACCTCGCGGCCTGATGGCTATCCAAGCGATTACGATTGCGGACCAGCGCTACGACTATTACAGCAACAATGTCGATTTTATTCAGAAATACATTTTTCCCGGTGGCTTTTTGCCTTCCGTGACCTCGTTGACTCAGGCAACCACACAACACAGCGACTTGCTGTTGAGGGATCTTTACGATATCGGCCTCGACTATGCCAAAACCTTGGCACACTGGCACCGTCGCTTTAATCAAGCCGAAACTGAAGTGCGTGCTTTGGGTTATGACGAACGCTTCATTCGCATGTGGCGCTACTACC